>NZ_JCACKQ010000096.1:0-11060 GCF_059505465.1 Symplocastrum torsivum
GATTGCGCTCCACTAAATTATCTGCTTGTGACACTCAAAGGGCGGAATGTGGGCTAATAACCTACCCGTGCGCTGTTCGCTACCCAAAAGGTGATCGCGTATCGTTTTAAGATGCTCCGGTACATCCTGCGCTTCCCAATTTACAATTAGGCGCGAGTCTACTAACTGCTCGATCCACTCCGATTCGCGCCCTTGGGAAACGTCCTCCTCAAGCGTGAGGATGAGTTGACAAAGCTTCTGGGTGAGGAAAGGCTGCTCCCCGGTCCACGCTAATACTTCTGCTAGCACTTTCTCAGGATTGCTGACTTTTCTAGCCAATCCCTGAGCTAAAGGTTGAGCCTCCTCAATGTGAAACCCACTCAACGCGATCGCTCGACCAATATTAAACGGTGTCCGGTTTCTGTCGGCAATCAAATCGGAGGGCAGTGCCACTCCCAACAGTGCAAACCGGAGGCGATTATAGTCGGGTTGGTCAACACGCTGGTTGTAGCAGGCGCGAATAAGTGCAAAAAAATCGTCAAGCGAGAATGACAAACTGAGAACGCTATCAATTTCATCGACAAAAATCACAATCTTAGAGTCAATCGACGCAAGCAACACTGACTCGATAAACTCATTCAATCGCTGTACGGGTGAGAGCAATTCGCGATCGCGCCACCAAGTCCGGAAATCAACCGTTCCGATGAGATTAAAACTCCGCCATAAATCGCAGACTACTCCGCCATACCACTGCTCAGAAGTAACTTTGCTCCCAATTCTCGTGAGGTCGATAGAGGCACAGGCAAATCCTTCCTGTTTTAGCTTCTGCATCGTTTGCACCCGCAAGCTAGATTTACCCATCTGCCGCGAGTTCAGAACATAACAAAATTCCCCAGCCTTCAAGCCTTCATAAAGGTCTTGGTCTGCCTGTCGCACCACATAACTTGGAGCATTAACGGGTAGACTTCCCCCAACTTTATATTTGTAGACCTGATTTTGTACTGTGTTCATCAGCTATAGCAAAAGGCAGAAGGCAGAGGGAAATCTTCAGTTATGGTAGGCGATGAGCCTAACGGCATTCTCCTTTCAGTCGAGCGCGAAAATACTCACGATACAAATTGCAACGGGGCATTACCTCATTGCCATCAAGCTGTACCAATCCCATTCTCTGTAGCTGATACATCTGCATCGTAGGAGCTGTTTTCAACAGTTGCTCTAACGTAATGTCCTGACAACTAATCCGATAGAGAGCCAACCGTACTAGAAAAGGATGCCCTCCCAGCATTGCCATTAACGGCTGAACTTGACGCTCTGTCCAATTAAATTCAAACGCACAGTTTGATAGTTTTGCGATCGCGCATGAGCCAAAATCCTGTTAGTTAGCGAAGTTTTTCCCATTTGCCGAAGCGCTTTAATTCTAATCAGAGCGCCTGGTTCTTCAATCTCGTTGTAACAGTCAAATTCAATAGGAGGACGCTCGACATAGAATGGAGAATCAAAAGAGACTGGACGCGCTGTAAACCCTTTACGAACCTGTTGAGCAACACTGAACTCTTGTTCTTGGCTGCACTCACTTGTGTCAACTCCGGTACTAGCAGAGGATTGCAGAAGTACTTCACCAGTAAAACTTGCTCTCTCTTGCGTTTTTCCTTTCTCCCTATCATCAAGTTGAGCTGAACGAGAGCCAACCAATGCTTCCCTGTCAACAATACATTCCCACTCCTCTAACCCAACTGCCTGACAAATTGCTTGGAAGTAAGTTTGTTGGATGCGACGGCTTTCCCAAAATCTCCTCAAAGTAGTTGTTGAAACTCCGGCACATTCAGCCCAATCTTCATCCAATTTGTTCCAACCCTTAAGTTTTCTATATACATCAACGGTTTCTAGCCCATATTCTGAAGCCGAGAGAGACGCTGCCATGTCTATCGTTTGCAAGGTATTTGTCAAGTCAGGTAGAGAAAAAGATAAGGAAGGTTTAAGTTGATAAGCCTAAGTGTTGTTGTAAGGATTGCCGCATGATGTCTACTGGCGGTGTTTGTCCTATCCAGATTTTGAAGGCAGCGACTCCCTGTTGTACCAACATTTCTAAGCCATCTATTGCAATAGCACCCTGTTGTTTGGCTTGTTGAAGAAACTGGGTTGGGTTGGGGGTGTAAATCAGGTCATAAGCGATCGCATTTTCTTTAATCGCTTGCATCGCCACGGCATCAACAGGAGACTCTTCAACGTGAGGATACATCCCTACGGGAGTTGTATTCACTATCAAATCGGCTTGGGATAGTAGTTCTGGCAGTTGCTCCCAAAGATGAATATCTAAGGTTACTGGTAAGGAACTATCCACCCAACTTTGCTCAAAAGCACTTAACTTCTGCTTGTTGCGACCAACAACGTGAATGTCAGTGCAACCTAATTGAGTACAACCAACAACCACAGCTCTCGCCGCACCACCATGTCCTAGAATGACAACTGTTGTTTGGCTCCAATCCCGGTTGTAAGCTTGCAAGGGTGCAATAAAGCCTTCTACATCAGTATTCGTTCCACTCCAACCTTCATCTGTGCGCCAAACAGTATTCACCGCACCGACATCTTTGGCAACTGCTGAAACCTCTGACAACAGAGGGACTATTGCCTGTTTGTGGGGAATGGTGACGCTGAAGCCGACTAAACCGATTGCTTTAAAACCTGCGATCGCTACACTCAAATCAGCCGCATTTACAGGTAAAGCGAGATAAACATAATCGACACCCAAAGAGGCGTTAGCCCAGCGCTGCTGCAAAGCGCAGATCGCCGCATTATGCATCACGGGGGATAAAGAATGCTCAACTGGGCTACCAATCACACCCAGTAGTTTAGTTGTCCCTGTAATCAGTTGCATCAAGTCCTAGTATTTCTCTTTAGTGAACAAAAAATGAAATTGAAATGCACACCCAGCTAAGATACCAGAGGTTTAACGCCACAGTTATAGCGGTTCTCAAATAAGTGGAGTACACTCAACTTCTGCCCTTTGCCCTCTCTCTGCCTTCTGCCTTAAAGCTAACTACTTTGTACCTCAGCAAATAGAGAAACGCTATATCTCTGACTTATGGCTGAGAGTCTTGAAATACCACACTTTGTTCAAAAACATCATTGTGCAATCTAAAAATCAGGAGAGTCTTTAGTAGTCGAGGAGTACTGAGACTGGATAAGCTGGTAGTCAAGCGCTAGTCAAGAGAGTATTTTCATGAATTTGGTTTCTTGTACGAGTTGTGGACAAGAAAATCCTGGTGGGGCACGTTTTTGTTCTGGCTGTGGTGTCTCTCTGCTGACACAGAATGCCAATCACAATGGCTTAACCCCTGGCACTTGGTTACGCGATCGCTACATCATTCGCCGTCCACTGGGGCAAGGTGGATTTAGCAGAACCTATTCGGCCGAAGATACAGGACGTTTTAATGAACTGGTTACTCTCAAAGAACTAACGCCGACTAATCAAGGAACTTATGCCCTCCAAAAAGCAGAAGAACTGTTTCAACGAGAAGCAGCGATGCTGCACAAACTTCAACATCCTCAAATTCCTCGATTCTGGGAGTTTTTTCGCCAAGAAAAACGGCTATTTTTAGTCCAGGACTACATCGAAGGTAAAACCTATCACTCTTTATTAGAAGAGCGAATTGCCCAAGGACAAACCTTCAGTGAAGCCGAAATCATCAAGCTATTGCAGCAATTACTTCCTGTCTTAAGCTATCTCCACTCTCTAGGTGTCATCCACCGCGATATTTCCCCAGACAACATCATCTGCCGTAATCAAGACAAACTTCCAGTTTTGATTGACTTGGGCGGTGTCACACAAATTAGCCAAAAAGTTGCCACAGCTGTTGCGAGTTCCCAAAATTCCACGCCATCTATTGGTGGTACTCGCTTGGGTAAAATTGGCTATGCTCCTGATGAACAACTACGTTTAGGAATAGCCGCTCCTCACAGTGATTTGTATGCTTTGGGTGTTACAGCACTTGTCTTGATGACGGGCAAGCCACCTCAGCAATTGATTGACTTAGAAACGATGCAATGGGACTGGGAAACTTATGTGAGGTTAAGCCCGTTCCTAACTGGTATCTTCAAACGAATGCTTGCAACGCAGCCTGTAGAACGCTTCCAATCGGCTGATGAACTATTGCAGCAACTAGAAACTCGTAGTAGCGTCGCCCCAACGCAACTGCATCCTCGTTTTACTCAAAATGATCCTCCAGCAAACTATACGCCAGCAACACCAACCAATAATTCCGGAAGTGGGAATATATTTGATGCTTCCGTCACTGTGCCCAAAGAAATTCAAGGCTGGAACTGGGGCGCATTCTTCCTACCTGGTTTTTGGTGCATTCCCAATCGGGTTTGGATTGGACTACTCGCTTGGACGGACTTTAGCCTGATTACTGTCCTGTTTACCTTTGGCATGACTTGGCCAATTATGGCAGTAATTCTGGGTGTCAAGGGTAATGAGTGGGCTTGGAAAAGTCGTCGCTGGCAGAGTGTGAAGGATTTTAAACGCCATCAAAGAATGTGGGCGATCGCAGGATTCTTCATTGCAGCAGCAATTTTACTCATCGCTTCGCTTGTGGTTTTGGGAATTTTGGCTTTGGGCGTATCTTCTATGGGTGGAATGGGCGGAATGGGTGGATCGGGTGACTAGTGCAGCGCGGCAGAAATAAGTAACCAGTTAACAGGTACCGCGATTAAAGTACGTGATTGAGGATACGCGATCGATTCTAGAACCAGCCAGGGCACTTGCGATCGCAATCTCAAGGTTTGATTTTTCGTACTTAGTGCGTCAGTCTTAGTGATGATACCCTTGAATTGAAAGGTGTCACTCAGCGAATCAGACAACCCATGCCTTACAGTCAATTTACAAGTATTGGCAAAGACAATCAAGAAATTACGACAGTTTGGCTTAAGTGACGAGCAAATTGCAGAGGCGCTAGAGCTACCCTTGGAGGTTGTAAAACAGGTGAACTTGGAGGAGTGAGTCTTGAGTCTGCTGTAGCAGATTCAATGCACGAGTATAAACACTTGTAAAGATGTTCCAGGGGCATCACGTAAGTAATCAAGTGATATTCGTATGCCTGAATTGGATGGTTATAGGTTGATGCGCCAAGTAAGGTTGCCAGCATCAGAAGGACAAATTTCAGCGATCGCGCTCACTGCCTATGCAGGAGACGTTAATCAACAGCAGGCAGTTACAGTCGGGTTTCAGATGCACGTTCCTAACCCCGTGGAACTAGAGAAGTTGGCAAGAGCGATCGCAAATCTTGTCCGTTAGACTTATAGGCTGGTTGCATCCGCTATATCTGTGATGGTGTGGCGGATGCAACCATCCACCACGACACCTAAATAAATTTGGACAAGCAACGACCTTAAATAGAAACCGAAAGTTGAAGAATCGCGATCGCAAAGTTTGCGCTAACAATTTAGAGGGATTAACCTAGACATAAAGAAAAACTCCTTCCTCAGATAGGTGCATGATCGACATCTTTATCTCCTACTCCCGAAAGGACAAGGAGTTTGTCACGGAGTTTTATGAAGCCCTCTGCCAACAACAGTGGGACATCTGGGCGGATTGGGAGAATAGATTGCTTATAAATCAACGTCTCGATGAAGATTTCAGTATGGCGGGAACTGGAGTTTAAACAAATCGCAATCGGAACAGAAATTACCCGGGGAATATAACATGAACCCACACAATATTTATCGATGAAGGATACAGTCGGCTGTGCCTCTCTTGCCAAATGTTTTAGGATTTGTAACTCTACATCCATTGCCCTGCCTACAAGGCACGCGGTTTACAGTATCTATTTCTTCATTCTAATTCTCGGAGAGTGACAGAAGAGGGCTAAGCAGATTTTCTCTCACTCACGAAAGAAGACATAGCACTAGCAACAGGAGAGTATATTTCCGAAAGACCTTCTTCGATAGACTAACGTCCTCGATCGGGTCCGAAGTCGGATAACTCTCTTCAAAAGTCCGAGGATCTAAACCCGGAGGGAAGACAACCAGTTCTCTTCCTTCTCTCACTGCCTGATGGTGCAATGCGATCGCATCAGCCAATGTATAGAACGTAATGGGAAACCATCTGTCGTTGTAAAAGTAGACTACAACTCGACTGTTTTTAGAACTACCTAATGGCAGAGGGACGTGCCAGAGTGAACCCACAATAGATAAGCCTTTCGTCTTGGGTATGTCTGTATCCTTTGTGACAGTAATACACAAGTATTAACCACTATCAAATGTGATATGTCTTTGGATATATTTTTTAGCTTCCTTAAAAGCGATCGCTCTCGGTTCACGGCTTGAGTTTCGCGCCGGGAACTAAGCTAGAGAATAAACAATTTAGTTGCTGTACAAAAAAATGCCATCACAATGGGAATGCTTATTGAAAAATTTAGGAGAATGGCAGGGTTCATTTACCCGATTCTCTCCCCAAGGGGAACAACTGGAAGATACGCCTACCGTAGTGAGTCTGGAAGGACTGAATGATAACCAAACCATTCGTCAGATTGTCCGCCGTCTCCCTCCTGATCAGCCAGTCGAGGAAAAAGTCCTAGAATACAGTTCTCTAAATCGAAGCATCCTATTGTTTAAAAATGGGGCATTTTCCCAAGGGACGATTCAATGGGCACCCTTTGCCGAATGTGGAGGAGAACTCGGCTTAATTGAAGGCGATCGCCGTTTGCGTCTGGTGCAGCTATTCAATAAAGATAGTCAGCTATCACGAATAACGTTAATTCGAGAACAATTGGCGGGTACAGATACCCCAGAACGCCCAGAACTAACTTTGGAGCAGCTTTTAGGGGAATGGCATGGAGAGGCGGTGACAATTTATCCAGATATGCGATCACCTGATACCTATCCCACTCAACTCAGACTCCATCGCGAAGAGCCTAACCGTGTAGTCCAACAACTAACGTATGGGACTGGCACCTCCGCTCAAACCATCACCTCCACAGCGAGAGTCGATGGTTCTATTCTTCACTTTGACCAAAGTCGGCTACCTGTTCAAGTGTTGTTGCTACCAGATGGAGCATCATCCAACTGCCCATTAGCCGTTAAACCCGGTCACTTTTTTGTTCTAGAGGTAGGATGGTTGCTGCAACCCGATCAGCGTCAGCGGCTGGTTCGTACTTATAGTGATAAAGGAGAATGGAGCAGTCTGACTTTGGTGAACGAGCAAAAAGTAAAAGCTGAGTAAGGGCTTAGCAATGCGCCTTGCTCCGACATCAAAATCAGGCTTTCACCGATTAACTGCGTAAGTCCTCAGTTGTCTAGAGTCTGTGAATGAAAGTTTTTGTTCCTAGGTGTAGGTCCAGAACTCACAGAGCAAGGGTACGCTGCGCTAGCTCAGCAGTAGGCACTTCTTGTACTTCGCCACTGAATCCCTTACTCCAGCTCATGATGTTAGACGAGAGCAGCATCAGAATCTTGGGTAAACAGATGCAAACAACCGCATTAAATAGTGCCATTAGTAATAGAACAATCAAATCCATATGACCCAAAGACTTGGTTATTTGTTATTGGTTGTTCATAAAAAAAATACAAACAACTAATAACAAACAACCCGAACTATTCCCACTCAATCGTTCCAGGAGGCTTAGAGGTGATGTCGTAAACTACCCGATTCACACCCTTGACTTCATTAACAATCCGGTTTGAGATTGTCTCCAACAAGTCATAAGGCACTCGTGACCAATCAGCCGTCATGCCATCTTCACTATTAATCAGGCGCAAGACGATAGGGTAAGCGTAGGTGCGTTGGTCGCCCATAACGCCGACACTGCGTACTGGAAGTAACACGGCAAAGGCTTGCCAGAAGTCGTGGTACATCCCTTGCTGTTGAATTTCCTGACGGACGATGAAGTCAGCATCGCGTAAGATATTCAACCGTTCTGCTGTCACTTCACCGATAATGCGAATCGCTAAGCCTGGCCCTGGGAAAGGATGTCGTTGTACAATTTCCTCTGGCAAGCCAATCGAGCGACCGACTTTACGCACTTCATCTTTGAAGAGTTTGCGTAAAGGTTCAACGAGCTTGAAGCGTAAGTCTTTGGGTAAGCCACCGACATTGTGATGGCTCTTGATTTTCACCGCAACTCGCTCACCTGTTTTCGGATCGACGTTCGTGTCGGCTGACTCAATTACGTCAGGATAGAGAGTGCCTTGAGCGAGATAATCAAAAGGCCCAAGGCGTTTGGATTCTTCTTCAAAGACCTGGATGAATTCATGACCAATGCGGCGGCGCTTTTCTTCAGGGTCAGTGATACCCTCGATTTTGGCAAGAAAGCGATCGCGTGCCTTCACATACTCGACTGGAATGTGAAACTGCTCTAAAAATAGCTGCACCAATCCTTCTGGCTCACCTTTTCGCATGAAGCCTTGGTCAATGAACATACAAGTCAATTGGTCGCCAATCGCTTTGTGGAGCAAGAAAGCAAGCGTTGAGGAATCAACACCACCAGATAGCGCCAGCAACACCCGTTTATCGCCAACCCTGGCACGAATTTCTCGAATCGATTGTTCGACAAACGCGGCTGTTGTCCAGGTCGGTTCACAATCACAGATGTGGTAGACAAAGTTACGAATAAGGGCAAGTCCCCCAATGGAATGGACTACTTCTGGATGGAACTGTACACCATACAGCTTTTTATCGTGGTGTGCGATCGCAGCACAAGGGGTATTTTCTGTATGCGCCAGGATTTCAAACCCAGTAGGTAAGGCTTCACAAGAGTCGCCATGACTCATCCACATCGTTGAGCCGTCTTCGACATTCGTCAGCAAGTCTGTGGGATCATCAATGGCTAGCGAAGCTTTTCCATACTCCGCCCGCTTAGCCCGCGTTACCTCGCCACCGAGTTGCTGCACCATCAACTGCATCCCATAGCAGACTCCCAATACGGGAATGCCTAGACTCCAAATTTCTGGGTCACATAGAGGAGCGTTTGCATCATAAACAGAATTTGGGCCACCAGAGAGTATAATGCCTTTGGGATTAAGCTGCTGTAGCTGTTGGGCAGTTGTGCGATAGGAAAGAACTTCAGAATAAACCTGAGTTTCGCGGATACGACGAGCGATCAGCTCAGAATATTGAGAGCCGAAATCCAGAATGACGATCATCTGACGATTTAACGGCTCTTGTAGAGACGTTAGCGGCAACGTCTCACTCGTTTGGGAGGCTTGTTCTGTTGGTAGTGACACTGATACGTCCGTCATGGAATCGAGTAAATGTACAAATATCTCGCCACCCAAGTGTCTATCAGGAGCAGCGATCTAGAGTCGTGAATTTTAGAAAGAAACCTGCTGGTTTCGAGGAAGTAAGACTGTAGAGATTCATACAAAACTAACACAATTGAGCTAGTAACGTGGCACCCATTTTGCTGGTGACGATGATTTTGCGATCGCGATCAAACAAAACTGAACCGACACGCACGTTCTGCTCACTATGTTTACGGATGTAGTCTTGGGAGCGAACATCAATTGTAGATGCGATCGCACCGTAAACCCGATCTACCCAATTACTGCCATTAGTAGCGTCTAGCTTACGAAGATACTTCAGTGCCGCTTCAGCCGTTGCACTCGCAAAAACCTCCTGTAACACTGCTGTTGGTAAACCGAGAGTTGCACAATGAGCCGTGAGAATTTCCAGTCGTCCATCCGCGAGATGGTGGTGAGTATGAAAAATCCCACCCGCTAATTTCATCAGCTTGCCATGATAGCCAAACAACAAAATTGCTGGCACTTGCTCCAATCCGGCGGTAACGAGCAGTGGCCCCAACCAATTAGCCGTCTTAATCAGCAATTCCGAGTTAATCCCCAGTTGCTGCGCCAAATCCAAGCCATTCTCCCCCACACAAAAGACCAACGTTGGAATGCTGGAAGAGTCTTCCCGACTCCCTAAATTAGTAGCTTTGTGTCTAAGCTCCTCACAAAAAGCCTCTAGTTGACCAGGCGCACTTAGAGGCTGAGAAATCCCAGTTGTCCCTAGCAGTGAAAGCCCTTCCACAACCCCAAAAGCCGCATTTGAGGTACGCTGTGCTAGTTGACGCCCTTCCGGCAGAATCAGAGTCACCCTGATTTTTTCCCCCAGTGCCAGATGATGTCTTAGGTTTTCTTGCAGTAGCCGCTCAGCATAAGCATAAATTGCCGCCTTGCCACCTGTATCCAGTTGTTTGCCAATTCCCTCTCCCCCCAGTAAACGAATCGGTTCAGATTGCTCTGGTTTTCCCCATTCCACTACTGCCCAAATTGGGGTATTACGTGTGAGGTCAAGGTTATCACCAGGGTTACTGCGGGTAACAGCCAGCGCCATACCCTCGCCAATTCCAGCCACTTGCTCAATGGGAATTTTTACCGTTTCCGGAGGTTCAATTAAGTCTACTAATACAGCATCCAGTAATTGAGGTTGGCGTAACCAATGCAAGGCAGCAATCGCCGCAGCACAGGCAAACACGGGTAACGTATATCCAGATTGCGGCGTTGGAGTTGTCATGAGAGGAAAATCCTCAATCTGTAGATTTCAAAGCTTTTAGCTATCCAGGTAGGTTTGAGTAGTTGACTTTCTCGAAAATAGAAGAATTGAGCATGAACTACTGCCAGTGAGCTTCGCTCTCAGGCAGTTTCTGACTTCAACGGGCAATGCCACAAGACGGACTTGCGTCCCCCTTTTGGTCTTACTTCCCCTCCGTCAGCAGAGATGGACGTTCCATCCACCTGTAGCATTCTGATGCCTTCTGCTCTTATGTTCGTTGCGGCGTTCCCGTCCCGGTCATGATGAGTTTTGCAGTGAGGGCAAGTCCATTCCCTCACGTCTAGCGGCAACTCACTGACTTGGTTGTAACAATTAGAACAGAGCTTGGAACTGGGGAACCATCGGTCAATCTCGACCAACACACCACCTTTGTCCTCCAGCTTGTAGGCTAAGAAGTTGGTGAACATTCCCCATCCCGCATCAGATATAGCCTTAGCTAGATTGCGATTACGAACCATGCCCTTGACATGAAGATTCTCTACTACGACAACTTGTTAAGTCTATTAATTAATTAAATAACAACAACAACAAC
>NZ_JCACKQ010000097.1:0-10573 GCF_059505465.1 Symplocastrum torsivum
TTTCTGCGATCGTCACCTGATGCCCCTGTGCCTGTAGTCGGATGGCAGCCGATAGTCCACCAAAGCCACTTCCAATTACAACAATCTTCATGAACTGCTCTCAAGTCCTGTCAGATTTATTAAATCAGAAGACACATACATTAGACAGCCCAAACTCACTGTTGTAGTATTGCGATTAACTTGGCGATAACTTCGTTTGTCTTTTCTGCGGTTCGTTTGCCTGCTTTATAAGCAATGAGCTGTTCATTTGCAGTAAATACTCGGTTCGATTTGGCGTAACTGGTTTTACTGAGACTTCCAATTTCAAAATCTTTATTTTCAATTAGTGTTCTATAGTTGTCAGTTGCTGCTTGGCTGGTAATCAAACATTGAAAATTGCTTATCGGCTAACAATTTCAGTACTTTCGCCTTCTTTAATTACCTTTGCCAAAGCAATTTATTCCATTGCTTCAATAATCAGCTCAGTAAATATTTTTTTTGTTTTTGTAAATCTCAACGAGCGCTACTTTAAGTATTGTTTTCAGTTGTTCGGCGTTCAAAGTAACTTCAGACATTGCCCTTAGTTAGATTAGGTTATGGCTGTGCTACCGTACTTGATATCAGATTTCTAATTGCCCGAAGCTGTAAAACTAAGCGCAACATCCAAACAGGAGCGCCTGGATGTGCATCAATTATCTTGCTCAACTCAACCTTGCCTTTATGATATGCCTTCAGCGCAGGAAATTTGGTGTCTGGTATTTTGGGCAAGGTCGTGAGTGTTTGAGTGCACATTTTACACGGGTCTGCAACACGCTGAGGATCTGGCTGACTATTTGATTTGAGGATTTCTCTGCATTCTGTTTTAAGTCTAGCTAACACCTCACAAGCTTGACTATGCCTCTGTGCCGCCTGTTTCCAATCTACGTACTTGAACGATGAGCTTTCAATGAATGGAGGCAAAGTCTTGACTAATATATTTTATTAAGGTTCTGCGCGAGAGGAGCGATCGCATAGCGTCGGCTTCGTGGAATCGGCGACAATAGAAGTCGCAACGCAAACTGCCGCTACTGTCTCTAGAACCTGGAATGGACACCATCAAGTACCTCCTGTCGGAAGACCAAATGCCCACTGCCTGGTATAACATTCAGGCGGATTTGTCCACGCCTCTACCCCCCGTTCTCCATCCCGGCACCGGGCAACCGATCGCTCCCGATGACCTGGCTCCCCTCTTTCCCATGAGCCTGATTGAACAGGAAGTCAGCCAAGAGCGTTGGATTGAGATTCCTGACGAGGTTCAGTCCATCTACCGTCAATGGCGACCAACACCGCTTTATCGGGCACGCCGACTAGAGAAAGCCCTTGATACTCCTGCCAAGATTTACTACAAATACGAAGGCGTTAGCCCTGCTGGAAGCCACAAACCAAATACAGCCGTTGCCCAGGCGTACTATAACAAGCAAGCAGGCGTAAAGCGACTGACCACGGAAACCGGAGCCGGACAGTGGGGTTCCTCACTCGCGTTTGCCGGGGCACTGTTCGGGCTGGAAGTGTTGGTCTATATGGTGAAAGTCAGCTACAACCAAAAGCCGTACCGTCGAGCGTTGATGGAAACGTATGGAGCCAGAGTCGTTGCCAGTCCCAGTGAAGAAACCCAGGCAGGGCGCTCAGTTCGACGCGCGTATCCCAACAGCACAGGTAGCTTGGGCATCGCTATCAGTGAAGCGGTAGAAGTTGCCGCCGGGGATGAGGGAAGCAAGTACGCTTTGGGCAGTGTCCTCAACCATGTTTTGCTGCACCAGACGGTGATTGGACTCGAAGCCTTGGCACAGCTAGAAATGGCAGGAGATTATCCAGATATTGTCGTTGGTTGTACAGGTGGGGGCAGCAACTTGGCCGGAATCGCCTTTCCGTTTCTGGGCGCAAAGCTACGCGGTGAGCGAGAGGTTGAGATTATTGCCGTGGAACCCGCCGCCTGTCCAACTCTAACTCGTGGCAAGTACGCCTATGATTTTGGCGATACAGCACATCTGACTCCACTAGTCAAGATGCATACCTTGGGAAGCACGTTTGTACCGGAAGGCATTCATGCCGGTGGCTTACGTTATCACGGGATGGCTGCGCTGGTTAGTCATGTGGTTAACCTGGGACTGGCACAAACCCGCTCTGAATATCAGTTGGGGTGTTTCGCTGCGGGATTGACCTTTGCTCGTGTCGAAGGTATCCTTCCGGCTCCCGAAGCCAACCATGCCGTTAAGGCAGCAATCGACGAGGCATTGAAATGCAAAGAGTCGGGAGAGAGCAAAGTAATTTTGTTTAACCTTTGCGGTCATGGGCACTTTGATATGCAAGCGTACATGGACTATCAGGCAGGGAAACTAGTAGATACTGAGTACAGTGCAGAGGAAGTAGCGATGGCTCTGGCAGGATTACCTGTTGTCGGTTAGAGCGAATGAAAGCTGATTTTGTACCTCCCTCAGTTGTTGATATTCAAGACAAAGATGCGATCGCCCTCCTGCAACAACTTGAACGTCAGGTGGTTCAGGTTCCCTTCGAGCAAGGCACAACTGCAATCGCAACTGCCTACGTTCGTCATTCTCCCGATCAATCAGCTTCCCAACATAACGCTGCTCCAATTCTGTTGCTCCACGGATTTGATAGTTCCCTACTGGAGTTCCGGCGTTTGCTCCCCTTATTAACAACCTGGCACGAGATTTGGGCAGTGGATTTGTTTGGCTCTGGATTTACGGAGTATGTTCCCACCATTACCGTCAATCCTCAAAACATCGGGCAGCACCTCCTTAGCGTTGTAGAAACCTGGATTAGTCAACCTGTAATGCTGGTTGGGGCATCGTTAGGGGGTGCAGTGGCGATCGACTTTGCCTTAAATTATCCCAACTGGGTGCAATCTCTCGTCTTGATTGACAGTGTTGGCTTCTCTGGGAGTTTTCCGGTTGGGCAATTTCTGCCGCATCCCCTGATTGAACTGGGGGCGAATTGGCTACACTTCCGCAAACAGGCTGCCCTTACTGCCGCTTTAGCTTTCCCAATGATTGACTCAACTCTGATCGATGCACTTCGCTGTTCTCTGCTGCACCAGGAGATGCCTGGATGGAAAGCGGCGATCGCGTCCTTTACCCAAAGTGGAGGTTACTCTAATTTGGGCGAGCGCATTGCTCAGGTAAACCATCCCACTCTGATTTTGTGGGGAGAAGCCGATGGTGTATTGGGAACTGACGATGCAACCAAGTTTGAACAGTCAATTTCAGGCAGTCACCTCATTTGGATTCGAGAAGCTGGTCATGTGCCCCACTTCGAGCGACCTCAATCTGTTGCAGCGCAAATGTCAGCATATGCGCGACGCATCGGAAATTGATCACCTATTTGTTGGTGTTATGCTCAGTGTCCCTCTCCAACTGCCTGACGCAGATATCGTGTTCTACCCGTCTCTGCTGGATGAGCAGGAAAGCAATCACTTGCTCTCAGAACTGACTGAAACGATCAACTGGCGACAGGACTGGATTACGATTTACGGGCGCTCAATGCCTCAACCCAGACTGACAGCTTGGTATGGCGATCCTAGTAAATCCTATACTTACTCTGGTATCACGATGCACCCCTCTCCCTGGACACGCATACTACTTGACCTCAAGACAAAGGCTGAAGACGTTTCTGGTGTAGTGTTCAACAGTGTGCTGCTCAATCTCTACCGAGATGGCAACGACAGTATGGGGTGGCACAGTGATGATGAACCTGAGCTGGGGCAAAATCCAGTCATTGGTTCTCTGAGTTTGGGCGGAACACGGCGGTTCAGGCTCCGACACCGAGCCGAGAAAGCTTTGAAGCATCAATTAGAGTTAACTTCTGGTAGTTTCCTACTGATGCAAGGGACAACGCAGCACTACTGGCAGCATCAAATTCCTAAAACTAAACGTCTGATTCCGCCCCGGATTAATTTGACTTTTCGAGTCATTGACTGAGTAACGAGCCTGAGCATCACGGATTCACTGCCATAGGTTGATGCTTTCTTTCAGTTGTTGTGGGGAACGCAATGAGCTTGTAGTTTTGCTGACAGGGGAAGGGGCGATCAATTAACCAGTGTTCGACTTGTTGGGCTGACAACTTGGAAATTTGGCTACCCCTTGTCTCAAACTCTCCATGCATACAGATATGTCCCTGATGATCTCGCAAAATCGATTTTGCCGTGTCGAGCGCAAACTTACCTTGATGAAGCTGACAAAGCGATAGCGAAGCGCTGCTGCGTTAGCGGAGCGGCTCTGAAAGAGCTAGCGCAGATCGCACCCGTCCTTCCCTAGAGTAGGGTGACACGGAATCCTCTACCCCAGCTTCGGAAAACATTTGAGCAAAGTCAAAGTCTGCATCACTGGTGCAAAGTCTTTTAGCGATCGCATCCGCAATGACATCGGGATGATGCAAATCACCTTTGCCACGAATACTCAAATTGTTGGAGAGCGATCGCGTTCCCTCCGTAATTCTTTGAGCCACCCAATATTTTCCAGCCGTTTCCAGTACCCAGGCTTCTTGACAATCCGCAATTAAAAAAGAGTTGTGGTAGGTGAAGGAAAGATGTTCAGCGCAATTTCCGCCCTGTCCATACTGTTGCAACAGGCTAATGATGACTTGCAATGCCGCCAAAGCCGTTTCACCTCGCTCTAACCCTAGCCGGACTAAATCCATTCCTAGTAATCCAGTTGCCTGACACGGCTGAGTTGTCCAGAGGGCTTCATTTCCAATTACCACCCCGCAATCATTGGCACCCATCTCGGCTCCCCACATCCACCGAGGTTTTGAGAGAATCACCGCAATTGTGTGTTCAACCTGTGGAATTTCAAGATAAGTGCATTGAATTCGCTGTCCCTTGGAGTAAGTTTGAGCCGCAAATGTGACAACATCTTGAATTTCACCCACAGGACGGTCACTATTCTTGCCGAAAATCACTGAGCCATCGACAGTCGCATCCGGCAGGGCAACAAAGGTATCGCACATCGAGACTCTCCTCTATTCCATCAGGTTCTACCTCTCGACAGTAGCCTACCTCAATATTGAGAGACACAAATAGAAGTGTCCCTTTCACGATTTCGCTTGTGGAAAGCATTACACTGATTGCTTCCAATATTGCGGCAGCGCTCCTCATGCTTCTGGGGGGAGCCGCGTTGCTTTTTCCCAAGTAGTTGCAGAGGCGTTACTCGGTACCCTGTTTCTCTTGAGTTGGGGTTGGAGTGCTTGAGGAGAGGATTACTTCTGGTCGGAAGTTGTCGTGCGCGTAGTATAAGCAGCAACGCGGTCAACGAACCCCGGCGCAATCAACTTTGCCCAAGGTATCACTTTACCTTTCAACGTCATCAGGTGTTCCCGTTTGCGTTGTTCCATCGCCCAGATAATTTGACGCACACATTCGTCTACCGACATATTACCCTTACTTTCATCACGAGGACTCTGACCGAGTGGTTGCCCATCCGCTCCTAGAGCACGTTGCCGGATGTCGGTTGCAACAAACCCCGGTGAGACAACCAACACATCCACTCCAGTTCCCCGTAACTCAATACGGAGGGTATCGAAGAAACCTTGCATCGCGTGCTTACTGGCAACGTAACCTGTGCGAGTGGGTACGGCTGTTTTGCCAGACAGTGAAGAGATAGCCACCAAAAGTCCTCGACTGGCTTTGAGATAGGGTAGGGCGTAGTGGGTGCAGTAGACGGCACCGAGGTAGTTAACCTGCATGACCTGCTCAAAAATGGAGAGATCTGTAATCTCATCAAAGCGGCTCAGCATTGAAATTCCGGCGTTATTAATCAAAATATCAATCTGCCCAAAGGCGGTGAGTGCCTTCTCTATCAACTGCTGACAGGCTTCTGGTTGAGTCACATCAGTGGGAATTGCAATCGCACTTCCTGGCTGATTGGTGCAGGCAGCAACTGTTTCTTCTAATGCCGCTTGATTACGGGCGGCTAATACTAAATTCGCGCCTTGCTGAACCAAGGAGAATGCCAGCGCTTGTCCAATTCCGGCAGACGCACCTGTAAGAATAATCGTTTTGTTCGTAAAACTCATGGTTTACGTCCTAAAATCGTGCGATGTCGAGGGTCACTGGCAACTGTTGCCATGTGTTCAAAGCCAACAGACTGCATGGCAGCTTCAACGTTGAAAGTGTAGTAATCATCTGTCCAGGGTTCCGTACTCTTCATTAACGTGAACAGCACAGGCGGCAGATTCTGAATCACAGACGATTGGGGATTGTTGTCTACGATTGCCAGATGACCACCCGGACGTAATAACCGCATGGCTTCCCTAAAAATTGTGGTTGTTGCCTGACGGGGTAACTCATGAATCACAAACTGAAGCGTGATCAAATCAAAGGAGCAATCCGGTAACCCAGTCTCTTCGGCATTGGCATGAATCCATTGAGCAATCTCACCTTTGGCATCTCGATGCTGAGCAACACTCAGCATATAGGGCGATAAGTCTAAGCCGACGGTACGAACCGAACTATCCAGCTTGCTTTGATAGAAGCGATGCAATGCCAATGTCGAGATGCCAACCGAGCAACCGATGTCGAGAATCTCTTGCACGGGTTGCGTGATGTGTTGGGCAAGCACTTGATGGAAACTGCTGCGAAGCCGTTGCTGTGCGGCTTGCCAGGTTAAAGGTTCATCTTTCCAAACTCGTAGTGCCATTGCCTGAGTTGCAGATTCTGCCTCAAAGGCTGCTTCCCAGCACAAGTTCCCTTTTTCATAAGCGTGGAAGGGCACTTGATAATAATTAGGATAGTGGACTGCGGCATTCATAACCTGGGGAGCCTGCTGCTGAATACCCGATGCTGCCAACTCTTCATAGTGTTTGCGCCAGGGAATGCCATTCTTCTGGGCCGTTTTAATCAGCACCTGGCGCGCCTGCTGCTTCATCACAGCGTAGATAGGCTTGGTCTGAATCAGGAGATTGACACAACGAGAGAGAAAATCATCCCCTGCCCAAGCCGGTTTGCTTTGGAAACTCATGGCACCACAACACAGTCGGAACGCTCCCTATTGTAAAAGGTTGTAGAGTTCACATTAGGATTTTGTTCCTCTCATGCTTCTCTGAATTTTTACGAAACTGCATTCTTTCTAAAGTGCAGTTTTACATTTAGATATTGTATAAAATATGTATGTTTTCAGTTTTGCATATTTGTAAAATGTTAGTTTTTCAATGTACACTTACTGAATATCTGCCTAATCTGACTTTGTCACTTCTTCAAACTAATGCAGACAGTCAGCTCCATATCCTTGGCTGGAGGTCAGGGGAAGACGACAATGGTTTTGTTCGTGGCTCGTCTGTTAGCCGCGAAGGGACATACGGTTTTGGCGATCGATGCCGACCCTCAGAGCAGCCTGACAACTTTCCTTGGTTTCACAGTAGAACCCGACAGTCCTACCCTGCTTGAAGTCCTTAAAAAGCAGGTCGATACTAAGGATGGAATTTACGAGACGAGGTACGACAATCTGTTTTTAATTCCCTCTGATGACGCTCTAGACACGGTGCAAGATTATCTGGCAGGTAGCGGCACGGGTGCTTTGACACTGGGGCGACGGCTCAAAAGTATTGCCAAACTCTTTAACTATTGCCTGATCGATGCACCGCCACAGCGATCGCAAATTTCCCTGACAGTAATTGGTGCGTCTGATGGGTTGATGATTCCGGTTGAAGCTTCGGTAAAAGGCTTACAGTCATTGATTCGCACCCTGGAGTTGATTAACGAACTCAACGAAGAGGATGAAACGTTTGGGGGGAGGGTGTTGGGTGTAGTTCCGTTTCGCGATCGCTGGGTAGGCTTGCGTCGTACAACAGAAAGTGAGAGCAACATCGAGTCGATGAAGCAAATAACTACGGACTTGTTTGGGGAGAACTTGGTGCTGCCCTCGATTCGGGAGTCGGAGAAGTTCAAGCAAGCGATTAACCGAGGATTAACGCTGCACGAAATGGGTCAAGGGGATTTGGCTTATCCAATTGAGGTTCTAGTAGACAAGATTTATTCGTTGGACGGTAAGCATGACAAATCCTGACATTCGTTCGATGATTACATCCAAGTCGCGCCCCAAAGTAACTCGCCGCGATACCTCACTCTCGCTCAAGCGCTCTAAGGAGGTGGAGGAGGAAGCTGCTGACAAAAGTGAAATTAGTGATGCAGACGACTCTGCCTCAACTAATGCTGAGCCTCAAGAATTACAGCGATTACAGGCGGAGATAGACAATCTGCCACAGGTTGGGAAGCGGTTGGCAGTTCATTTAGAGCAAGGAATCAGAGCTGATTTACTGCGAGTGTGTGAGTCACAGGAGATTACGCCAGAAACGTTTATTGAAGCAGCAATAGCCTTGTTGCAGTCCAAAGCGGACTTGAAAGAAGAAGTAGTAGCGGATGCCAAGGTGCGGTTGCGTGAGCGCAAACGAGCTGGGTTGGTCAAAAGGACAATGGCATTGGTTCAAAAGTACAGCAGTTAAGCCTTGGAGCGAGACGAGTTTGAGCAATACCAAGAATGATTGTCTCTAAAATGGCTTGCCAAAAAACTACCTTGACAACAGCTCAGCCCGTACAAAAGCGATCGCACTCTCCCAATTAACAGTCTGATGCAGCAGGGAGCGGTTGAATAGCTCTTTTACAGTACGGATTTCTTCTTCGTGGAGATTCTTCGCCAAATGCGCCGCATAAGAGGGTCTATTTGTTGCAGAAGTAGTAGCGAACCAACGCTCAATTAAGGCGGGTGTAATATGCATTTGGGTAAACGATCGCTCCTCATTCACTTCAACCACCAACCCCACCGACTCCAAGGCAACCCGTAGCTCATCCGTATCCCAGTTGACCATTGGGTCTAACTTATCGCTGTAAATCGCCTCTTCCGCTGCCACTAATCGCTGGTACAAGTCAGCATTCAGCTTCGATGAGTCGAGTAAACGATAAAGCCGTTGCGTGTGGCGTGGCACCGTCTCGGCTAGTACCAAGACTCCAGTCTGTTGCAGCAATTGAGCCAACAGTTTAGCTGCGGCTCGTTTATCCGGTTCATGGATAAGCGCATTGCGCCCGATAATGCAGTCAAACCGAATATCGGGGACTTGGGTGGCTAAAACCTCTGGTAACTGGGTTAAGGTAGAACTCAACACAAAAGGGCGCTTGAGTTCGGGAAGTCCCGCCACCTGTTCTTGTAGAGCAACAGCTTCAGCTGATGTGCGAGTACAGGCATAAACTCCACCTTCCGGTACCCGACGCAAAGCTTCAAAGGTGAGTAAACCGCTGCCTGCATTCAAGTCCAAAACAACATAATGACGCTGAAGTTGAGCTAGGGTGAAAAGGCGATCGCGCACTGCTTCCAATTGCTCACCCACCTGACTCAATGTACGTTGCAACCAACGGTCAACTGTGCGGTCAGTTGGCCCTGTCGTTAGCACTTCAACGGGTGAGACAAAAACACCCTCTGCTACCGCTTCAAGTTGCGCTTCCCTTAGACGTGCTACCTGTGTCTTAATTTCCCCTTCAAACCCCTGCGTTGAAGGCTGATAAAACACTTGTCCCTGCAAACTACTAGGCAAATACTGTTGAGCGACCCAATGGTCGCGGTAGGCATGAGGATAAAGATAACCGGCTCCATGCCCCAACCCTTTCTTGTCCCGGTTGGCATCCTTGAGGTGATTGGGTACCTCCGCCTCCCGTTCCTTCTCAACCACGGCTAGGGCATCGAAAAAGCCCATGACGCTGTTAGATTTGGGTGTATTGGCGAGATAGAGCGTAGCTTGAGCCAAGTGATAGCGTCCTTCCGGCATCCCCACCCACTCAAACGCACTAGCACAGCCATTAACCACCACGACAGCATTCGGGTCAGCCAGTCCCACATCTTCACTCGCTAAAATTAACATTCGCCGGAAAATGAAGCGGGGGTCTTCTCCGGCATAAACCATTTTGGCTAGCCAGTATAAAGCAGCATCGGGGTCAGAACCCCGCAAGCTTTTGATAAAGGCACTAATCGTATCGAAGTGGGCATCCCCCTCTTTGTCATAGAGTACAGCCCTCTGCTGAATCGATTCCTCAGCAACAGCCAATGTAACGTGAATCGTCCCAGTTTCGTCGGGGGGTGTGGTTTCGACTGCCAGTTCCAGGGCATTGAGTAAGGAACGGGCATCACCGTTGGCGACATTGACCAAATGTGCGATCGCATCCGGCTCTACTACTACAGATAGCTGACCATAACCGCGTTCTGGGTCAGTTAGTGCCTGTTCCAAGACACGCGGTAAGTCAGCTTCATTGAGAGGCTTAAGCTGAAAGATGCGCGATCGGCTCACCAAGGCTTTGTTAACTTCAAAGTAAGGATTTTCTGTGGTTGCGCCAATCAGGATGACTGTCCCGTTCTCCACCCAAGGGAGCATTGCATCTTGTTGGGATTTATTGAAGCGGTGAACCTCGTCAACAAACAGGATTGTGCGCTGATTGTGTTCCTTTTGGCGTTTTTGAGCGGTTGCGATCGCATCCCGAATTTCTTTTACTCCAGAGAGAACGGCATTAACGGGACTTAAACGAAAATAGAGAGTGAATAAAGATATAATTCATGCAGGG
>NZ_JCACKQ010000098.1:0-10073 GCF_059505465.1 Symplocastrum torsivum
GGGTTTCCCGAACCTGCTTAAGCTGGTCACTTATTTCTGCCAATATGGTCTAGTAAGTTACTAGCGGAGGATTGTAGAGATGTATCGTAGGAGGAAAATCGTCGAATTCTACTTCTCAAAAGCGATCTCTTTTTCTGTTCTAATCGTTCCAAATAGACATCTCCCTATCTGGTATCTTTACTTTTAGCTTTACACGAAAAATTTGACGAACGTTGCACTCGACGGTCAGTTAACACGACATCAGTGTCGCCTAAGTACGAAAGCTCTCAAAAGCTCACCTTAGACAAAGTTAAGCTCCACACCTATTCCAGGGCAAACCAAAACCCTCACGATGAGGGTTCTTTGGTACTCTCTACGTTTGTTGCCTCGTTGGGTGCTACTATACGCTGCACTTCAATGAGGACATAACTGTTCTCTCACTTCTACTGGAATCTGCTCCCATAATTCCCAAATTAAGTCCATCTCTGCCAGCCGCCTGGTGTAAATCGCTTCGGGTACCATTCGAGTGCTGCCGAACCAGCGTTCTACGTTGGCTAGACTGCACCCACAAATCGCGGCGATTTGTCGCTGTGTCACGTTCCATTTTTGATAGAACTCAAACACATCCATTGATAGCTGGCAGTTGCTGTAGAGATTCAGGAGGGCGAGTTCTCTGGCTCTAAGGGGACGGTGACTATTCACGGCTTGTCACCTCTTCAACGAGTTGTGTTGCTGAAGATGAGTCGCTAGGCACAGGCTCTAGGTCATCCGGCCATCCCCAGTCGGCTTTCGCCCACGGGTAAGACGGGCTTGATGGGTCGAGGACGACGTAGTATTGCCACTGCCAGCTAGCTAGGTGTTCTGCCCAAATGTATCGCATTCCCATGACCAAGCCCCAGTCTGATGTCGGCATGGGTTTCCAACGCACTTTTGATACTCCGACTTGGAAGATTGGAGGGGGAATGTTGTCAGGGGGAGTCTGAGCTGGAGCGGGATGATTTTTAGCAATAGACAAAGACAATTTTCCTCCTGAAAACTTTGATAAATGAGTTCAATCCTGCTTTCTGCCTACGATTGAAGCGACATTCCGGCAGTAAAACTCTGTTGCCCAAATTCACTGACTTGCGCCCTGTAGTAAGAGATTTGGATGTTTTTGGTCTTTGATGCCAAAGTAGCACACCTAAGGCTCAATAATGCTACTTAATTCAAAAAATTCTTGAGAGTGTCCAAGTAAGCCATGATGGGACAGAGGAGTTCTTGTTTTTTGATGCCTTCAAGGTGGCGAGTAGCGGTTTATCTGAATGAGGAAATGCAAAAAGCGCTAGAGCAATGGGCAGGGGAAGAGAATCGCTCTGTCAGCAACCTAGCAGCGACGATACTCATGAACGCCATCAAGGAACGTCAGGAAAAAATCAAAACTCCAGAATCTACCAAGGATTCTGAAATTGAAAAGGCACTAGAACCTAGAACCATCGCTCAACTAGTTAAGGAAAACTTTTACCAGTTGTTTGGAGACGGCAAAATCAATCCTGAAAATTTAGAGGCGATCGCATCGGGAGAAAAGCCCAGTAATGCCGACTTAGTAAGGATCGCTCGAATTTTAAACATCAAGGAAGAGGATTTACTAGCCATGCGCGATCGCTAGGACAGCTAATCCTGAGCGCAATTGCCAAATTGCGGCAGGTTCACTTGCATGGAATCTCCCAAATTAGAGTTTGGATTGGATGCGATCAGTAAGTACGTCACCGTTGATGGAGCGGGTGCTGACTTTATGAAGGGTTTTACGCCTAGTCAGAGCACATCCTAATAGACGGGTACAGTATTCACGAAACGTTCCAAATTCCTCAGTGTCGGCAAATTGTTGGTAAGGTTCGACGAAATCTGTTGAGGAAAATGACAAATAGCTCATCGTTTCTTCTTGCGAGGAATCGGTAAGTGCTGCACCGCTGTTCGCTTTGTCTCCTCTCCCCTTCGATCGTACTTGGCGACAACCGACGGCGAGGAGTGTCCCGCTAAGGAAGCCACAGTTACGACATCAACTCCTGCATCCAGTAACTCAGAGCAAAACGTGCGGCGAAAATCGTGGGGCGAGAAGGAAGCCACACCCGCTTCACGAGCTCGTTTGCGTAAAATTAGAAGCACCGCTTGGGGAGTCATGGGTCTCATGTGTATCTGCCCCCATTTAAACACCGGGCATAACAGCGCTCCCGGTTCGTCTCCCCTAAGCGCTAACCACTCTTGAACTAACTCCATAGCACCATCAGGCAAATACACCCTACGGTTCTTACCCCCTTTACCACTGCGTACTTCCAAAGCACCAGTGCTGGCATTGAAATCCCGCAGCTCTAGCTTGACTGCCTCGGCTCGACGCAATCCAACCCGGAGGATGGCAATAAGAGCCGCGTCTCTAGCCCCGGCAGGCGTAGGGTCTTCAGCACAAGCCTCAAGCAAAGCAGCAATCTCATCAACGTCGAGCGCCCTACCTCTAAGGTTTTGAGTCGTCTTAATCTTAGGTAAGTCAATTGCCTTGGCATAGTCACGAGGGTCCATCAAGTCCAATCTCACTGCCTCTTTGAGCACCCGTCTCAAGGCTGTCATCATCTTGGTCACCGTCGTCGGTGAGTGCTTCGCCATCAATGCCCCTTGCACAGCAGCTGTATGTTGATAGCGCAGTGCGGACCAATCTAATGTCATTGCATCGCATTGCCCATCTGAGAGAAGAGATGCGATCGCATTGAGGGATTGCTTAATGGTGCGTCGGGAGCCAGGAGCCAATAGGGAAAGGTACACCGCAGTGGGGTGCAGGGTGAGGGGAAGGGGTTCCGTTAGTGCCAAAGATGGTAGACCCGATGAACGGGTGGTAGGCATCGGCTTATGAGAAATTCCCTTCTCGATATTCTTCTTATTACCCCCCAATTGACTACTGCTCTTGCCTTTGGCTTTCGAGCGTTTCAAGAGGAACCTTCGGAGTCAAAGCGATCGCTCCCAGTTCGCCCCTGGAGCAGCAGATCAATCAACCGCTGTTGTTGTTGGGTCGTAGCAGCTAGCTGCTCTATGCTCTGTGCTTGCCGCTCTGTCGTTGCAGCCAGCCTTTCAATCCTCTCGTCCTGGCTCTGGGTTAAAAAGCCTATCCTTTCAACTGTTTCGGCTACCCTTTCAACTGTCTGAGATGTTCTTTCAGACGTTCGAGCCGCTCTCTCCACCGTTAAAGTTAATTGGTCTATCCTAGAGCCTTGTTGTTCCATGCTCTGCTGTTGCAGTTGGGCGGAGAGGACTAAGCGATCTATCCTCTCGCTTTGTTGTCTGCCTAGTTCTTTGAGTTCAAAGATGTCCGAGCGAAACTCAATCGAAGTTTCTGTCAACTGAGTCTTGAACTCAGTATACGATTCGAGCAGCTGACCCATACCATCGAACAACGTGTCAATGTTTTGTCCTTGCCGTTCGATGTTTCGCCCCTGCTGCACAGTTGCTTGGACTAGCTGCCCAGTTATCGTTACCAAGGAAGCTAGTTGTTGGTCGATGCTGTCCAAGCGCTGCTCTGTGCTCAATGGAATCCTCCCAAACAAAAGTGCCGAGTAACCTATTATGTACGTGATTAGGTCTGTAATACTGCTACTTTAAACGTTTATCAACGTCTTGATTGCTTGAGTTACCTGAATACGTCACCAACTGAAACCAATCCATGTGGCACCCTCGTGCAAGGAACCGGATGAGTATGTTGATGCGTTCTAATGCGGGCTTTCGCTAACGCAAGCACATGCGAATTCCACCTTTTGGTGCGAGGGTTCCACCTCGACGTACAGGTTTGACTTCCTCGGTTTCTAACAGTTCCAAGTCGCACTCGTTGAGGATGGTGCTGAGAATCAACGTCATTTCATACATCGCTAAGGCTGCCCCTACGCAACGGCGCACTCCACCCCCGAAGGGCAGGAACTCATAAGGAGAATAATTCCTTTCGATGAAACGTTCGGGACGAAAAGTATTAGAGTCTGGATATAAGTCTTCTCGGTGATGAAGCAAGTAAATACAACCCATCATCTGCGTACCTGGTTCCAAGTCATAACCTTGAATTTGCAACGGCTTTTCCACTCGGCGTGGGAACGTTACTAGGGCTACCGGATGAATCCGCAACGTTTCATTGCAGACGGCGGTGAGGTAGGGAAGTCGGGCAAGCGCCATCAGGTCAGGGGTGTCTCGATAAGCCGCCAGTTCTGCCATCAGCTTATGTCGGACTTCAGGTAAGCGGTGAACCCAATAGAATGCCCAAGCGAGTGCCGTAGCGGTCGTTTCGTGTCCAGCTACTAGCAAAGTTATGAGTTCATCGTGCAGTTGGGCATCTGTAAGCCCTTGTCCCTCTTCGTCTCGTGCGCTGAGTAGTAGTGACAGTACATCTTTCCGCTCCGGGTTAGGCTCAGCCCTTCGCTCTCGAATTTCAGCATAGAGCAGATCATCTGTCTCTTGAATCAGTCGCCGCACTTTTCCAGCTAGGCTCCAAGAGCCGAGGTCGAGCATCAGTTGTGGGAAGAACACCAAGATTGAGGTGACAGGAGTGGTAATCAGATTGAGTCTCTCAGCCAACAAGCGTTCAAGTCGTCTGTAGCGCTCGCCCTCATGAAGCCCAAACACTACCTGTAAAATCACTCGCATCGTGATTTGCTGCATGGCATCCCGGACGTAAAAAGGTTTGCCAATTTCCCAAGTTGCCATCACCTCACGAGCAATCGTGTAGATCGAGTCACCATAGGCTTTCATCCGTTCGCCATGAAACGGTGGCATAATTAACTGTCGCCGTCGCCGATGTTGCTTGCCGTTGAGGAGAATCAGCGAGTTTTCACCGAAAATTGGCTTGGCTAAAATGTTGACGTCGCCAGGAGATGTAATCTCCTTAGTGCTGTCATGAGTAAGAACATATTGTATGGCTTCCGGGTGGTTGAGCAGGATAAGAGGCTCTGGATTAACCGGAGAAATTTCAGCTTGGAAACAATCGCCAAACCGCTGAAAGTTCGTCCTCATATACCCTAAAGGATTAAGTACCCACTGTAATAGCTGCACCAAAGCTGGAGTGTTTGAGCGAGGAATGCTAACCATAACTATCTATATCTGTACTTGAGCGGGTTTCACGTTTGCTATAAACAACAGAAGTCGATGTAACTCCTTTAACTTCCCGAAATGCTGCCTCCACACGCCAAAAACAATCAGCTCCATTTTGTCGCTAATTTTATTGGTGTTATTTACTCCAAGCCAGAAAGCGGTTTTCTTCTATTATATTAAGTTGTGTAAAGATAGTAATGTGCTGGCGGTAGTATAGCAACCGCCAGGGCGGTTAGGACGCTAGGTGTAGGACATGCTCCATCGCATCGCGTACACACTCAAACTGGTCGAGTTGCTTACGAATCCGACTAGTGATCCAAGACCAGCATTGTTCAATCCGATTGAAGTCCGGTGAATAAGCAGGTAAGTACAGCAACTCACAGCCTGCTTGCTGAATCAGTTGCTCAATTCGTCCCCCTTTATGAAACGTGGCATTATCCATGACCACTACCTGCCCGGGTTTCAGCACAGGAATTAAGCAAGTTTCCAACCAAATCTCAAACACATTTCGATTGCAAGAGCCTTCGACGGTAAAGGGAGCCATCAGTTGCCCTTTACAAAGAGCCGCAATCATATTTACTCGCCCCTGCCGTCGTCCTGACTTCAAGGCATGAAATCGTTGTCCTTTTTCATTCCAGCCATAACTGTAATCTTCAAGGGTTGTCCATGCCCGATTCATCCACATAAACAATCGCTTCATCCTCATGGGTTGCCAGATGCTCTCGGAAGAGCTGCCGTTTCACCTCATCCCGTTCTTGGTAGCCGTCGGTCTTTTTTTTCGCGTGAACCCAACTTTCTTCAAGGCTCGTGAGATTGTGCGCTCGCTGATGTCACCCTCCCACAATTGCGCCATTTCCACCTGGGTTTTTTCTCCATGAGTCTTAGCAAACGCCCGAAACCTCTCCCAGTCTGTGATTTTATGATTGTTACTTGGGGGGTGGTTAGGTAATGCCTGAACATCTCCCGTTTCAGCTTTGCGCTTCAACCAAAGGTTGATCGTGTTGCGGCTGATATTGAACAGTTCACTCGCTTCCTGTTTCTTGAGTCCATCTAACTCGATGGCTTGGATCACTTTCTGACGGAAGTCGTAACTGTAGGGTTTAGGCATAGTAGAGCAGACGATAGCAGGTCTCGATAACATCTTTAGTCTACGTCCTAACCGCCTTGGCGGTTGCTATACTTGCTGGCATTCGAGGGAGGCAACCGTCATCCGCTGAAAGGACTCTAGAAAAGTTCACTGTTCCAAATATTTCGCCCTCATCGTTTTCACCGTCTTCTCCTGACCAGCAATGAGTCTTTCTACTCTGGCTTGTTTAGCCTGCTGTAAATAAGCTGCCTGCGTGCGCTTGGGGAGATTGTCCCAATTGCGAATCATCACATCTACCAAAATCTCGTAGGGCACTCCTGTAGTAGCACGTAGCTGTCTCAAACTTTCTACGGCTTCAACTGACAGCCTCATTGCCACCTTCTTGTATTCTGGGAAGCTAACGCCAGAATCAGGTATGCCAGATTCAGTAATTCTAGGTGAAATAGAAGAATCTTCCCTTCTATATTCTTCAATCTCTAGCTCTGGCTCCTGTTGAGTAGTCCCGCGACTCCGTGTTGCTTGTTGATTACTATTTTCTACACTGCCTGAATCTAGATTACTAGATTCTTGATTGCTAGTTTCTGGCAAGTAAGAATCTTGTTTTCCATTTTCTAGTATCTGTCGAGAGCTTTCTGTTTCCGTAGGATGAAGGCTACTTGCCCCACTTTCATCTGGAAGGGCTACCCGTTTGGTAACTGGAGCATCAATCCGAATGGGTCCTGTGGGAAGTTTCTTTTTGGCACTAGACATGAGTGGCGTATTCCTCCCTAGACATGAGCCTTCACGGCTTTCATCAGTGCTTCGGCAACTTCTACGTAAGATGAAGCCAGCGCTCGTTCTCCAGCTTCCAACAACGACCAGCCTACGTGGTTAGTCTGCTGAACTGTTGTGCTTTGGCGGACTGAGCTGAAAATCTGGATGTCTGGTAGAGCTTCTTTCAAGGCAGCGATCGCCGCTTTAGACATTCGGGTTTGATTGGCTCCTGCCCACTGATCGCGGGTTGGCACAATTCCTAAAATTTTGGGGACATCGAAATCAAGCTCTTCTAGCTCTTTGACGAGTATCACGGTACTAACAGCTCCCATGACACCTTTATTAGTACATTCGGTGGGGATAACTAGAAAATCTGCTGCCAGAATGGCGTTGTAAGTCAAAATGCCTTTGGAGGGTGGGGAGTCGATGACGATAAAGTCATAGTCACCAAGAACGGGTTTCAACGCTCGCTTCAGGAAGCGTTCGCGCCCCGGCTCCATTGCGATCGCGTCGGCAGCTCTGGACAAACTGTAGTCAGAGGGGGCTAATAGCAAGCGCCCCGAACGCTCTTCATTGGTAGGGGGTTTGATAATGTCCGTTATTTTGATGCGATCGGTATCCGGCAGAATGGTTTCGGCAATTGTCGCCGACTCTGATAAATCGGTCCATCCCAACCACTGAGACAGGTTGCCTTGAGGGTCAAAGTCCACTACAAGGGTTTTCCCTTTTTCCGAAAGCATAGTAGCTAAGTTCAGCACAGTGGTGGATTTACCCGACCCACCACTCAGGCAGGAGATGGCTAAAACTGTTGTCGTGCGAGAAGATTCTGGCATCTAGTATACTAGATTCTGGTAGAGTAAAAACAAGATTTTAGTGTCATCGTACCATAGCTTATGCACAGCTATTGTTACGTTCCATGCTCCCCTATCCTCTATGACAAATAAGAGGGGTATGAGTCTTGAGTCAAGCGTCGTGCCATCTTCCTCTCCCACTGCCCGTACTCGTGCCACTCGCTGTTGTTCAGCGTCTGTGAGCGCTAGTATAGAACCGCCCTATTTACCGCTTTAGCTGTAGCAACTCATCCTGCACCTGTAGCCTGCGCCAACTCCATCAAATTGCCAGTGGGCAAGGTTAGCATCAGCTTAGTGAGGATAGTGATTTGAGTGAATGCAGGTGTTGCTTCAAAAAGCCACTCAAAATCGCTTCTCCCATAGACTGATAGGAGAGTATCGACTTCTTGAAGCATCTCGAAGGTAGGTAAGGAGGCAATTAGAGGTAAGTATTCCCTCGCCAGCCATTGAGCCTCTGGTGGTTTTTCTCTTGTTTTACTCATTCGGCTATTAGGAAACCCTATAAGCATTTTGAGTAAACTGCGGAAGCGGCTGATATGCTGCTGGGAATAGCCAGTGAGAGATGCGATCGCGCTTTGGGTAACTTTTTGTCCAGTGGCTTGAAGTTCTGCCACAGCTGCTTTGATTGCCAATTCAACTCGTTCGGTTTTACTAGCAGCTTCTGAGGTGACCTCAGAGGCAGGGGTGAGCGTTACAGGGAGGTCTAACGGATAATCGCCCAAGAAATAGATACGCAGTGTTTCCCCAGGTCTTCTGTGTGTTCTCAAACGTCCAATGGCTTGATGAATGTCAGCCAAGATGCGATGCCGCACGAAGGCTCTAAACTCCAGGTCAGCTGATACCTTCATCTCGAAGTATGGTTGTACACCAGGCGGCGATTGACCCTTAATTTGAACCGGATACTTAACTTCCACACAGCCAGGTTGGGGAACTCGCCCGTGCATTAGCGTAAACTCGGCTTCCAAGTGGCTGAGGGTACGACAGGGAGTGCCAATCAAAATCAGGGTAGTGGTAGATTCTAAGTCATTCACGCCGCGAGACTCGACCCACCACCTTAAGGAGCTGTCTTGAGCAAACTTCTTGAAATCAATGACTTTGGTGTTAGGGTCTTTTTCGAGTAACGCATTAGCAACCGCCTCAATTCGCTGCTGTAGGAACTCACTGCGATCGCTATTGCCCAAGCGCCCTAACGTGGTAACCTGAATGATTTCTAGGTTGTTGTACTCTGGGACAGTCTGTTGGAGGCTTATAATCTCGGTAGGTGCTATCCCTAGTAACTGCGCCAATTCCCCAGCCTCACCAGTGGCATCCAAAAAAATGTTGGCTTTTGCTGCCAAGGCAGTTCTCACCAATCGGTCGTCGGGTAGAGTGATGCTTAATACCCCCTGTGCAACTCGTAAATAACCCGCTCCTCCTTTCAATACCTTAAGAAAAGGCATCAGCCACTGCTTATAAAACTTCTGCTTGATGGTTTCAGCAACCTTTGCATCTGAGTCGGTAAACTTCTTGCGTATAGAAGCTGGCAGAGCGGCGGCGCTGATGCCATAGCCAACGGTTGGGTCTAAATAGCTCAAGTCAGGGGCGATCGCCTGTTCAATTGCCACCTCGTCCAGTTCTTCAGGTAACTGAGGTAACAACTCCACAACAGCAGTATGATTCCATCCGTAGCGGTTGGGTTGTTTGGTTTCACCAGTCAGCATGGCTCTTAATCCCTGCAAGAGCGTCGCTAGCGCACAAAAGAGTTTAGGGTCTTTCACGAGCAGTTGACCAATCAATCCGTCCAAGTCGCGAACGTTCACGTCCAGAGTGCGCGTAGTCCGCAGTAGGGTTGACCACTCATCCCAAAGCAGAACAACATCGCTGTAGTCGTACTCCGTGGGGTCAGGCAGGCTTTCTGGATGTGCCCGAAGCCGCGAGGACTTGAGGGCGTTCAGGCGCTCGTGTAAAAAGCCAAAAACATGACCCCCACGACAAGCTTCTAAGTAGGGACAAGTGGCACAAATAACCTGGGCAGTGTTTGCGCTGTCAATGTTCAAAGAGCGCAAGGCGTTAATCGTATGGTTGCGTCCGCAGTTTGGGGGAGTGCTGTGGGATTCACCCAGTTTGGCACGTCGCTTTCGTCCAAACTGGTCTAGAGTTAATCCACTATGCCGCGCTTCTAGGTCAGTCCAAGCAGAGAGGGTGGAGACTGTGGGATTGCGATGTTCTGAACTTAAGAACATCACTTGCCGACAGTTAAATAATGCGCTGTGGGCTAACCCCATTGGTGACAAGTTAAGGCTTTCTGGCAGTTGTCAAGAGGATCTGAGAAA
>NZ_JCACKQ010000099.1:0-9267 GCF_059505465.1 Symplocastrum torsivum
TGATCAGTCGAGACAGCGACTTGGAGTGAGTGTGTCTCTCCTCTTTTTTACCACCACAAGGGGTGGTCAGTTACTTCTGCCGGGATGCACTAGTAAGACGGCAATCGAAAGAGGCTGATCGAGAAACTAGAGCTATCATGCTCTATGTATCAGGTCGAGGACAAGCAAGTTGGCTCAGAACAGAAGACATCGAAACCTTTCCTTGTGAAGACCTCTGTACTATTGACCAACTTTGGATGAGATATGGTCACGGACGCTTCGGCTTTAGTGTACAGAAGCGCATCTGGCATAGTATTGGGGGTAATAAGTATGCAGATTATAAAACTGAGTGCTGCTTTAGCGATCAAGTGGGATGGAGTGTGAAAGGTAAATTGCTAGGGTGGAATGATTTTACTTTCAGTCTAAATTCTCCTGTAGGACACCTCCCTGGTTCTTTACGCTTTCAGAATTTGTTAATGGGAAACGTGCCACTGAGAATTCCCTATTTGCTCTCTTCTATTGTGGTGAGTCTTGAAAAATGTAATATCCAGTAGTTACAGACTTCAGCGATGAAGATTGATTACAGCAGGTCTTCAGTGGTAAACGGCTAAAGAAGCTGAAGTGTTGTGATCAAGGTATGCGATCGTGCTGATTCTTGATGAAATGCGATCGCACTTTGCTAGGCGAGAAAGAGTTTAGAAAATTGGCATTAAGGGCTGAAAGCTTTATTTGAAGGTTGAATATAATCTTCTAATTTCTACTGTATCTCTTCGCTTGATTGTTGCTGTAGATAGATGTAAAAAACTTGACCTACTTTAGGCATAAAAAAATCTATTAGAATACAACTCTTTAGATAGATAAACTGAGTAATTAAGGGTATTACTATTAGTAATAAGGTTTACCTTCCAGTTCTTTGGACTGAATTGAGGTAACTTAGTCAGGTTTGAATGAAGCGAATAAGAGCTTTTGAAATTCAACAAGACAACAGAAATCCTAAACCTCTTTTAGCTAACAATAAGGAAAATACCGATGAGTACGCAGTCGAATAAAAATTCAATCAGTAAACTTCTCAGCGTAGCAGGGCTGGCTACGGCTAGTCTCTTACTGAGTTTTCCCGCTTTTGCATTAATTCCTACTTCCTCGACTGAATCACAAGAATTGTTAGCGCAGGCTGGAATGGACACTAATCAATCTCCTAGACCAGAAGGCGATCAAAATGTTCCCACGGCTCCTTCTCCAAGTGACCCAAGTGTCGATGAGGTAGTTCCTGGAGACCCAATTACTGAAGAAAACAATCAAATGCAGATGAATGAGCCAATGCAAATGAACCAGCAACGGCAGATGAATGAGCCATCCTCTGCTACTGAAATGAATGATAATATGAACACTCAGTATTCTCGTGATTCAGATCGGCTTAAGCCAGGAACTTGGATGTGTTTAAACAATCCTAATCCTCAGTGTGAGTCCTAAGTGAATCGTCTAGAGGTTTCCTTGAGAGGAAGTACGACTCCAAGTAACTCTCTTAATCGTTAAAAACGCGATCGCCTTATCATTAGGTTGGAAGAATTAGCTAGATCAACTTATCAGGGTACAAGAGATTAGCAAGGTTTACCAACCTTGATGAAGGCGTTTCAAGCGATCGCATCCTACCAAAAATCCCTTCAGGTTCAGTCCTGAAGGGATTGTCATATTGCTCTCTTCTATAAGCGGAACGTATAGCTATAGCCATAAAAGTTAGGACAGATTTAACGGTTAAAACGACCACATAGCAGTAAAAATCCTTCTGCCCTCTGCCCTGTGCATAAGAGCCTTTTGCTATAACTTTAAGCTACGAAGATCTCACTCACATTATTGCTAAAGGTGTTAGCACTCTGCCAGGATACAACCGCCACAGAGATCAAATGGGTTCTATAAACAGACCATTGCACCAATTTGAAGAGGAATTTAATTCAGGAATCCCCAAGCTTGCCAGTAACCCGCTATTTTTTGTCACATTGAAATAGGATTTGCTAGGGTAGCAGAGAAGGGTGCTTAGTAGTTGCGGCGAGTGCAACTGCCAACCTCCGTATATTCTCGGAAGCTATTTTGTCAACCTGTTGTAACAATAACTACAGGTCAGGTTTCGGGTGTTTATGTAACTTCTGAGGTGTCGTTACAAAATAGGTGAGGCTAAGCGAATGGATACGAATGAGCTGAAGTTTGTGTTGAAGTTGCTGGGTTGTCCTAACTATCGGTCATCCCTTTCTGCTTCTGGGTTTAAAAGCTTCAAAGGCAAGGAGAAACTTTGTCGAGATTTGGGCGATCGCAATTTAGTAGACTTCTCCCGCGAGATTGCTTCCGTCAAGATTTTACCGCCAGGACGTGCCCTCCTCAAAGCTAACAAAGACCAGTTGCCGCTTACACCTGATGAATTGAAGGTGCTGGAGAGCATAGGCAAGGTTTCCGGAAAAATCACACCCAGCAAAATCACAGTTAAATCCGTAAAGTCAGTGGAGCGAGACGCTATCTTGCAACGCTTCCATGAGCGGGGACTGATTGAAGCTGAAACCAAAATCAAAAGGCAGAAAGCCGAAGTGTGGCTAACCGAGCGAGGGCAGCAGTATTTGCGGGATGAGTACACTGCCAAAGGCTCTAACCCGGTTATCAGTTTGGATTTGCTAACCAATTACCTGCGCTTTTTACGCAAATCCCCGCACGTCCAGAAGGATGTACATCAAGAGCCTTCACAGAAGCCAACAGCAGCGATACCGAAGAGCAAGCTAAGTGACGAGGAGATTTTGCAGACAATTCGGCATTTAGACGGGGAATTGGGTACGGAAAATTATTTGCCGATTTTTCATCTGCGGCAGAAGTTACAACCCCCGCTTTCACGGGAACAATTAGACGAGGCGCTCTATCGCTTACAACGGAATGACAAGATTGAGCTGAGTTCCTTGCAAGAAGCGATCGCCTACACTCCAGAACAAATTGACGCTGGAATTCCTCAAGATGTCGGTGGTTCACTATTCTTTATCGCCGTGAACTAGGAATCCATCCAGTGATTCTTTTTAGTCTCAAATCACGTTTGCCAGTCTAAAAGAAGTTTAAGCATGACAGCTATTGAAGAGATCATTAAACGCGAGGTTAACCCCTTTGACCTGCTGAATCTTAAGCCAGGTAACTTTTGGGGAGAGAAGCAAGACTCAGCGCTGACAGTTGAGTCAATTCATCAAGAGGCGATCGCTGAGATTGAAGAGCTTCTCGACCTGGTTGCCAAAGACCATCGCAGCCGTACCGTGATGCTCTTTGGCGACTCTGGTTCCGGCAAAAGTCATCTATTAGGTCGGCTCAAACGCACCCTCAACCCTAAAGCCTTTTTTGCCTACATCGGTCCGTGGGCTGCTAGCGACCACATCTGGCGTCATACCTTGCGCTATACCGTTGATAGCTTAATGCAAGTTCCAGAGGGTCAACAAGAATCTCAAGAGTCTCAGCTAATGCTCTGGCTCAAAAGTTTATCAGCTTTCACCAAACGCAGCCTAACAGAACGAATTGTTAAGGATAATTTTTGGGAAATATTACAAAGCGGTCGGCAAAAATTCATCCAACACCTCAAGAAGACTTACAGAAAAGAAAGTCTCTACAATCCCGACATTTTTTTTGGAGTACTGCACGACCTCACCAATCCAGAACTGTATCCTATAGCCTGCGAGTGGTTGCGAGGAGATGATTTAAGTGAAGAGTCCATGCAAGCCTTAAAAGTTAAACACTGCATTGATACAGAAGATGCGGCTAAAACTATCCTGGCAAACTTTGGCAAAATTTCTACTGAAACCCAACCTATTGTTTTATGTTTTGACAACTTAGACAACATTCCCAAGTTGCCAGATGGCTTCCAGGATTTCCAACCTTTGTTTAATGTCAATACAACCATTCATAATGAATACTTCAAAAACTTTTTGGTAATTATCAGTATCATAACTAATACCTGGAAGCGGAATGCTAACCGCATTCAGCAGGCTGATAAAGCCGGGATTCATCGAGGAATTCAGCTAAAAAGTATTACGCTAGAACAAGCAGAAGCGTTGTGGGCTTATCGACTGAAGTCACTTCACACTCAAGTGAATCCCCAGCCGCCTTCCAACGTTTACCCGTTGACTCGACAAGCGCTAGAACAAAAATATCCTGGTGGTAGAACGTTCCCCAGATATGTACTAATGCTGGGTCGGGAGGAATATCAAAGATACAAACTTGATTTGGTAGAAACTTACAAGCATACTTCTAGACACACTTCTATAAATCCTCACCTCCAACTATCTACAGAAGAGAGAATTAAAGCAGAATTTCAATTGCAATGGCAGGATGAATACAACAAAGTTCAAGAGAAAATTGCCAAAATTACCTTCTTAGCTGCACCCGAACTCATTCGGATGTTGGAAGAAGCACTATCTGCCTTACAAGTCCAGGAAATTAAGCCGAAACTAATAAGCGGAAAGTATGCCAGTAATTCCCTGAGTTATCAACAGTCGGGTCAACCCAAACGGGTCGGAGTAGTCTGGACAGAAGACGCTAATATGAAAACTTTTTATTCTGTAATGAATGCTTGCCAGAAAGTCGTCAACTTAAATCTGTGCAAAACCCTGTACCTAATTCGGGAAGCTGGAGTAGGAAACACAAAACTTGCTGGTAACAAAATCTATAGACAAATCTTCACAGGTTCCCAACATCATCACATCACGCCAAGTTTGTCCTCTGTTCATGACCTCGCGACATATCACAGCTTAGTAAATGCTGCGCTTGCTAATGAATTGGTGGTTGCAGGCAAAACCCTTAGTTTGCAAGAACTAGAAGCTTTAGTTTGCGAAACGAAGAGTTTGCACAACTGTAGTTTATTGCAGGATTTAGAGATTATTCCTAAAGAGAATGATGGCGGCAACAGTAATGGACATGAGAAAGTTGATTTACAGGAAGTCAAGCAATTTTTACTAAATGTAGTCATAACTCAGCAGTTCATGGGACTACAGGCGCTGGTCGATCAGGCTTGTAGCAAGTTTTCTCAGGTGGTCGAAGCTCAAATCGATAAATTGATTCAGCAGCTATGTCATGAAAATAAAGTTCAAATTCTCGACCACAATGCTAAAAGAGAATCTCAATTTATCCTTCTAGTAACTAAAAAAGACTAAAGAGGATGATTAATCTTGTCCTATAACCAGCTATACAGATAAAGCTAGCAATGCTTTGTGCTGAAAAGTTTACTTCAATTTCTATTTTCATAACTAGGCTAGCCTATCATCGTCAATGCCCTACCTGACAAAAGCCGACGAAACCCGCTCCATAATTACAAAATTTGCATCTGCTAAAACTCTCTGGTTAGATACAGAAACAGCAGACTGGCAAACTCCTAATCCAAGATTGTCTCTAATTCAGGTGTTGGCTGAACCTAAAGACTTTCCAGGAGAGTGCGCTTACATCTTAGATGTATTGGATAAGCCTGACTTAGTGAACTATTTTGTTAACCAAATTATGGCTAATCCGAACATTGAAAAAGTATTTCACAACGCTAGCTATGATGTAAAATTTTTAGGTAAAGAGCAAGCCCAGAACGTTACCTGTACCTGGAAGATGGCAAAAAAGCTAAGAAATAAATCTTCCGATATAAAACAACTACCTAACTTAAAACTAAAAACATTAGCAGAAGAACTTTGCAACTTCTCCAATGTAGATAAAGCAGAGCAGGCAAGCGACTGGGGGCAGCGTCCCCTCACCGATAAGCAGCTACAGTATGCCAATATGGATACTGTTTATCTGGCTCAGGTGCATCGCCGTTTACTAGAACTTACTAACCCGATTACACAAGAGCCAGTGACTAAGATTTCTAATTCTGAAGACAGCTCCTTGAGTGTTACCAAAGTTCGAGTTGCCTTTGAGTGTCCTCGCTTGTTTTATCTGGGACATCGCTTTGGTGGAAAAATGGTATTTCAACCATCGGGTAATCCTCCTAAAGTTGGTACTGAATTTCATCAATTAGCTGACCATTTTGCGTTCATCGCCAAGCAGGAACCAAGGTTCCAAGCTTTGTTTGAGCCAGATGCTGACAGGCTAGATGTAGATGCGATCGCTCAAGACTTACAGCAGCTATTCTATGAATTAGCCTTTTACCCCCACCTGCAAGCCGCTAGCCAAACTGATCCAGGGAAAGCACCAGCACTTTTTCAACTCTGGGAGGGATTGAAAGGACTAATCCGACGTTGGGCACAATTGTTGGTGCAAAATCGGCGCTATTGCAGTGCATCCGATGTCCTTAACAAAACGCTGATCGATTTTAAACCCAGCGTTAAGCATCACTTCCAACTGCCCGATGGTACACAGCAATTAGTGCAGGGGAGATTCGACAGCCTGATTTATGACTTTGAACACCACCGCCTCTGTGTGGTGGAGTATAAAACCTATCAGTCGCCAGATAAATCGGCTCAGCTAGCTCAAGTTGCCCTCTACAGCTATATGCTACGGGAAAAGCTTGGAGTACCCATAAACTCAGCCGTTTACAGTGTCTTGCCTAATTGGGACGAACTTACCTTCACTTGGGACGAACTCGAAAACACGGTGCATCAGTTGATTCCCCAGAAATTACAACAGATGCGCCAATGGATCGATTGGGAACCGCCTCAACCCAATCCACCACCACCTACACCTCATCCACACTTATTCTGTGATATTTGCCCTCAGCGAAAAAAGTGCCAAACCTATTTTGATGTTGGTGGTGAAGTATCTAATGTTGTTAGCGAATTAGAAAACCTAACCCCCCAACCCCCTTCCCTGCAAGGGAAGGGGAAGAAAGACTTCTCTCTCCCTTTAGAAGAGGAGTTCTCCATTGACTCGCCAACAGTATCAGTACCTACCCAGCTACCACCGCCGCTATCGCCAGTTGATGCTGAGGCAATTGGGAAAGACTTGGTAGCGACTCTTCAATCCTTTAATATTGGAGTCGATTATTGTGGGGCGGCTGTTGGCCCTGCTTTCATTCGGGTGAAGCTCAAACCTCATCTGGGTGTTAAGGTAAACTCTCTCCTGAAATTGTCTGCTGATTTGCAAGTGCAGTTGGGGATAGCAAATCCTCCACTAATTGCTCCTCAAGCAGGGTATGTCAGTGTTGATTTGCCCCGTCCAGACAGGCAAGTTGCTAGCTTTGATCATTATATTCAGCAGCAAACATCCTCTGCTGAGGCACGAGTACGAATTGCAATCGGGGTGGATTTGGATGGACAGTTGAAAGAAGCTGATTTATCTGATCCCAATACTTGTCACTTTTTAGTCGGTGGCACAACTGGCAGTGGCAAAAGTGAATTTTTGCGATCGCTTCTCCTCTCCCTACTTTACCGTCACTCCCCATCGCAACTAAAAATTGCGTTGGTAGACCCTAAGCGTGTTACCTTTCCAGAATTTGAACAGATGCCCTGGTTATTGTCACCAATTGTCAAAGATAGCGATAGTGCAATTGAACTAATGGATGAGTTGGTAGCACAAATGGAGCAACGTTATCAGTTGTTTGAAGCTGCTGGTTGTGCCGACTTGGCTACCTATAATCAACAAGTTGCCCAACCTTTGCCTCGTATTGTCTGTATCTTTGATGAATATGCTGATTTCATGGCAGAAAAAGACACCCGCAAGGCGCTAGAACTGAGTATCAAACGCCTCGGTGCTATGGCAAGGGCGGCTGGAATTCACCTTATTATTGCAACTCAACGCCCAGAAGCTAGCGTTGTCACACCAATCATCCGCTCCAATTTACCAGGACGAGTTGCCCTGCGTACCGCTAGCGAGGCAGATTCAAGCATTGTTCTAGGCGGAAAACTCACAGCAGCAGCTTATTTGTTGGGGAAAGGAGATTTACTTTACCAAGGTGGTGCTCAACAACATCGTCTGCAAAGCTTATTTGCACCAAAAATTCAGCTACCCAAGTATAGCTAGGCAGTTAGGATGAATGCTGCACGTCCTTTAGTTCTGGAGATTTAGGTTTTGCCAGTGATTCCTAAAAATTTGGTAAATTGCTCATTTTGGAACTTGATGCTGTAGACTCTTCTCGTAGTAGCGACGCTTCCTCTATACGTCTCTACTGCTGTTGTGGAGGTTTGGAAAGGGAGTTTTGGTGCATTAGATGGAATTAGGATGACGATATGCGATCGCAGTAAACCTACTTACCCCATCTTACTCAATACACGTCTTGCAACAACTAACCGATCATGTTAGCTGTTCGCCGTTAACAGTCAACACTTTATGCTAAACCAGGCAACGTTTCTATCAAAGGATTTTATTCATGGGATTTGTCATTGCCACAGTCAATATGAAAGGTGGCGTTGGAAAAACGACCCTCACCATAAACTTGGCTACTTCCTTGGCAAAAAATCATGGAAAGCGAGTGTTAGTTGTAGATTTAGATGCACAAATTAGTGCCACTCTCAGCTTAATGCCACCTCATGAATTTGCAAAAGTAAGGAGAGAAAAACGCACTTTAGGGCAGTTAATTTATAAAGAAATTAAACCAAACAGTAAGAGTAAAGTTACTATTCAAGATGTTATCAAACCCTATACTTGCAATGTACAAGGTCTAGACTTATTACCTGGAGACATTGACCTGTATGATGAGTACCTCGTCTCGGAAATGCTTCACAAGAAAGCGCTTAACGAAGGCGATCGCACTTTCAGTCAAGTTTGGAATCGGTTTGAAGAACTATTAGTTAGAAGTATTTTAGATCCAATTCTCGATGATTATGACTTTATTGTTCTCGACTGTGCTCCGGGTTACAACCTCTTAACTCGTAGTGGGATTGTTGCCAGTGATTTTTATTTGCTACCAGCAAGACCAGAACCTTTATCACTGGTTGGCATTCAACTCTTGGAAAGACGGATTAGCAAGCTAAGAGAAAGCCACGATTCTGAACAAATTCTCAATCTTCGGCTGCTAGGAATTGTGTTTATTTTATCGGGTAGCCCTTTGATGGGTCGATATTATAAACAAGTCATGCAACGAGTTACTCAAGATTTTTCTCCTGCTCAACTCTTTGAGAACAGAATCCCGATGGATGTCAATGTTGCTAAAGCATTTGACAGTTTTATGCCAGTTGTTTTAGCGAATTCTGGTACAGCCGGAGCAAAAGCGTTTGTGAATTTGACTGAAGAGTTTTTGCAAAAAGTAGAAAACTTTCCACCCTCTCAATCAACATAAACTCCGAGAAATTTAGCGAATCTTGATTAGTTACTGGCGTTTAGACTAATGCGCTCTAACTCAGCTTCGCTGAGTGGAGCGTAAGC
>NZ_JCACKQ010000100.1:0-8238 GCF_059505465.1 Symplocastrum torsivum
CGTTACTTCTGTCAAGTCAGAGTTTATTAAGAAAGATGTGACTAATGCATAGCTTTTTAAGGGGGATTTAGGGGGATCTGCACTACATAAACGAAGCTAACAAAGTTTGAAAACACTCCCTAGACTGTCACCTCTGCACCTGATGGGTGAAGAAGTCTGAATCTTTGGTTGACCAGTTCCGCCGCTAGCTGAATTGCCGCTTTCATACTCGTTGCATTCGCAATCCCAAGTCCTGCAATATCAAACGCTGTACCGTGGTCAGGAGAGGTGCGAACAAAAGGTAAACCAATCGTTGTATTAATCGCCCGGTCAAATGCCATTAGCTTCACAGGGATTAAGCCTTGGTCATGGTAAAGCGCTAGGTAGGCATCAGGAACACCGCTTGGCAAAGAAGGGTTATACCAAGCTTGACCGGCATTAACCCAAAGAGTGTCCGGAGGCACGGGGCCATCCAGTCTTAACTCAGGACGTTTTTGGCGTTCTTGCTCTAACCAGGGAATCAACCAATCCTCTTCCTCACGACCCAGTTGACCTTGCTCTCCACTATGAGGATTTAAGCCAGAAACCGCAATCCAAGGTGTCTTCAGCCCAAAATCAAGCTGCAAGCACTCCACGAGTAAGTCAAGTTTTTTTGTCATCAACTCAGGTGTTAGAGTATCCGCAACTTGACGCAGGGGAATGTGGGTAGTGGCAAGGAGGGTACGCAGTAACCAATCACTATGAGGCGATCGCGCAACAAATAACATCCCGAATCTCTCAGCCTTTGCGTACTGCGCCAACACCTCCGTTTGCCCTGGATAGTTATGTCCTGCGGCTTTCCAGAGAGATTTTGCGATCGGGGCGGTAACAATACCATCAAATTCACCAGCAAGGGTGCGAGTAATTGCCGTTTCTAGATAGGAAAAACTTGCCGCGCCACTTGCCGCATTCCCAACACTAGGAGTAATTTGCTGTTCTGCTGATGCCTCTAGTTCAATATCAAGGATTGATAAGTCCTCTGGATCTGCCAGTGCCTCTCCTCGTTCAAGTCCCTTCTGTCGTAGTTGGGTGTAGGAGGATTGTAAAAGCGATCGGCTGCCAATCACGGTTATCTCATAGGCTTGAGTAACATCTGGGTCTGCCAATGCCTTCAGCACTACCTCTGGCCCAATTCCCGCAGGGTCTCCTAGGGTAACGGCTAACCGGGGACGGACTGAGTGTGAACCCAGTTGTTCTGTAAAGAAAGTTTTTTCTGTCTTCATTTTTTGATTGCATCCCCAATTCGGTGCCGCTACAACCATTCCTAATGCTTTTCGTCGAGTATTAACTGCCTCACTGTTCTAAAATACCCCCTAGGGCTATGGATGCCTCTTCGATTAGCCGTCAAATTCTTACCTTAGTCTAGACTTGCTAGGTAGCAGGTAGTGTTGAGGGCGGTAAGGTTAACTTATAAACTTTTTTGCGCTTGTAGGAGATGAGAAACAATGAACACTGAAATTTTTAATGCAGCCGTGTTGTCCTTTACCTTGATTCTCGTGGGCTTGGGCGTGGGCTTTTTATTGCTCAACATCCAGAAGAAAATCGAAGGGGCTGATACAAAGATGAGAATCCAAGGGAACAAAGACAAGGCTTAAGGGCAGCGCCGATGTGGTTGGCGAGAACGTTGTTGCGTTTTTGTGCTACATCGGCATCCCTAGAGTAAAAGATTTTTGTTGAGCGATCGCATTTATTTGCCTTTCTCTGGGATAGCGCAAGTATTTCTGATAAGATCGTGTAGAAAAGTTAAGATTCTTTACTAAAACTCATAGATGAACTTGTTGGTTGTTGGTGCAACAGGCACATTAGGAAGACAGGTGGTTCGTCGCGCCCTAGACGAAGGCCATCAGGTGCGCTGTTTGGTACGCAATCCGAGAAAAGCAACATTTTTAAAAGAATGGGGAGCCGAAATTTTTCAAGGCGACCTCACATCTCCAGAAAGTCTGCCTCCTGCCCTTGAAGGCATGACGGCTGTCATTGATGCAGCAACATCCCGACCTACCGACTCCTTGACCATCAAACAGGTGGACTGGGAAGGTAAAGTCTCGCTAATTCAAGCAGCAGCAACGGCTGGTGTTGAACGATTTGTCTTCTTCTCAATTCTGAATGCCGAGAATTTTCCTGATGTCCCGTTGATGGAAATCAAGCGATGTACAGAAGTATTCCTTGCCGAGTCAGGATTAAATTACACAATCTTGAAGCCCTGTGGCTTTTTGCAAGGATTAATCGGTCAGTATGCGATTCCGATTTTGGATGGGCAAGCCGTTTGGATTACTGGTGATTCTTCTGGGATTGCCTACATGGACACTCAGGATATTGCTAAATTTGCCGTTCGTGCCCTTGAGGTTCCAGAAACGGAGAAGAAAACCTTTCCTGTTGTCGGAACCCGTGCTTGGGAACCCTACGAAATTATCCGCCTATGTGAGCGGTTGTCTGGTAAAGATGCCAAAATTGCCCGACTTCCCCTCAACCTTCTACGGGCAGTACGTCGGGTTGTACGATTTTTTCAGTGGGGTTGGAATGTGTCGGATCGGCTTGCCTTCACTGAAGTCCTAGCAAGCGGAAAACCGCTGAATGCCTCAATGGACAAAACGTATCAGGTCTTTGGGCTAGACCCTAAGGAAACAACAACCTTGGAAGCCTATATGCAAGAATACTTTAGCCGGATTATGAAAAAGCTCAAGGAAATTGATTTCGAGAAAAACAAAGCGAAAAAGCAGGCAAAGAAAAGATCTCCCTTCAAAACTAAATCTTAAAAGTTTTTGGGCAGAGCAAAACTAATGTAAGATAGGTCACGATAAGATTAGTTAATAAGCAAAAATACTGGAATATCAGCTAGAGGTGTCTTCTAAAAAAAGATAGAGCAGGACTTGTTTACTACTGTTCCTGTTGACACCTCTAGCCTTATAATCAGTAGCTTTTGGAGTGAATGGTTGTTTGGCTTCGCATTGCCAGGGAACCGCCTGTCTAAAATCTAGGCATCATTCTAATTGTTCAAGACTATTTGACCCCTACGTGGACTAGTGAGCGTGCCCAAAGTAGGCATTATATACAACGACCTCAAACCCGTGGCTTGTCGTGTCGCGGTAGAGTTGGAAGAAAAACTCAGTGCTTCGGGTTGGGATGTCTATATGACTACCGGAATCGGAGGAATCTTGGGCTATTCACGTCCTGATTCTCCCGTTTGTCATACGCCAATTGATAAGCTTGCCCCTCCCGGCTTTGATGAGCAAATGAGTTTTGCAATTGTGCTAGGCGGAGATGGTACAGTTCTCGCCGCGTTTCGCCAGATTGCTCCATTTGGCATCCCTCTACTAGCTGTAAACACGGGACACATGGGTTTCTTGACAGAGACTTATGTTAACGAACTGCCGTATGCCTTGGAACAGTTAAAGGAAGGAAAATACGAAGTTGAAGAGCGGACGATGCTGTCAGTTCAGGTCATGCGTAAGGATAACCTGTGGTGGGAAGCATTGTGTTTGAATGAGATGGTGCTGCACCGGGAACCCTTGACCTGTATGTGCCATTTTGAAATTGAGATTGGTCGTCACGCAGCGGTAGATATTGCAGCAGATGGCATTATTATTTCAACCCCAACTGGCTCGACGGCTTATTCTCTTAGTGCTGGGGGGCCAGTCGTAACGCCTGGAGTGCCAGTGCTGCAATTAGTGCCGATCTGCCCTCATTCGTTAGCGTCTAGAGCCTTAGTCTTTGCTGATAGTGAGCCAATCACGATTTTTCCAGCGACTCCCAATCAGATGGTAATGGTGGTTGATGGGAATGCCGGGTGCTATGTGTTGCCAGATGATAAGGTTCAGATGATGCGATCGCAATATAGTGCGAGATTTATCCGCTTGCAACCCCCAGAGTTTTTCCGAATTTTGCGAGAAAAATTAGGTTGGGGCTTACCCCACATTGCTAAACCTACTTCAGTTGAATTGCCGTAGCTGTTTGTCAGTAGTTTAGACTTAGTCATTCATATTTTTCTTAAGTCTACCCAGCCTGTCCAACGAGAATTAGGTCGGGCAGTAGATGCATTTGCCGAAGCAGGCGATAACCCTAACGGGACTCCTTTACCTGGAGAGTAATGCCTTCAGCTTCCAGATATTTCAAGGCTAACGCTGCCCCAATACTTAAGTTGACTACAGCGGACGCTGTACTGACGATTCTTTCGTTGGCGCGATCGCACCTAAAAAAACCTGCTACAAGCATATCTTGACTAAGAGTCGAAAAACTAGGCATAAGTTGACCAGAAGATGAAAAGACAAAGGAAACGCAACTCTTTGAGATTTCCTACACGGGGATTGCGTCAATCTCTATCAGTGTTTCGCTACAGCGGACGAGCGTTGGGGTTGGTATGGACGACTAGCCGCACTCTAACTGTTGTGTTGGCAGTTTTGACGCTGACGGCCGGTTTATTACCAGCAGCGATCGCGTATCTTGGGAAGTTGATTGTTGATAGTGTTGTTTTGGCATCTGGGTCGGGTGTGGAAGCTCATCGCTGGACGGCTTTGGGCTTTGTGGGGTTGGAAGCGATCGCGGTGATGTTGCTGGCAGGTAGTCAACGGGGTTTGACGGTTTGTCAATCGCTACTACGGGTACTGCTGGGGCAACGGGTAAATGTCTTGATTCTGGAGAAGGCACTGACACTCGATCTTGTCCATTTTGAGGACTCAGAGTTTTACGACAAGCTGAATCAGGCGCGGCAAGAAGCCTCGCTTCGTCCTCTCTCACTGGTGACGCGGACGTTTGGGCTGATTCAGAGTGCCCTGTCGCTGGTGACGTATGGGGGTCTGCTGCTGAATTTTTCCCTTTGGGCGGTTGTTGTCCTGCTTGTGGCGGCGTTACCTCCGTTTATTGCAGAGACTCGGTTTGCTGGAGAAGCGTTTCGTTTGTTTAAATGGCGATCGCCTGAAACGAGACAGCAGCATTATCTCGAAACGTTGATTGCTCGTGAAGACTATGCGAAGGAGGTTCAGCTCTATCAGCTAGGGGATACGATGCTGCGACGCTACCGCGATATCTTTGATCGACTTTACGGTGAAGATAGGGATTTGACGATCCGGCGGGGATTGTGGGGATACCTCTTGGGGTTGCTGAGTACGGGGGTATTTTATGTTGCCTATGCCTGGATTGTGCTGGAAACTATTTTCGGTCGCATTTCCTTAGGGGATATGACGATGTACCTGATGGTATTCCGGCAAGGACAGTCTACGTTTACTGCTGCTTTGACTTCGATCGGGGGGATGTATGAGGATAATCTCTATCTATCAAACCTTTACGAGTTTCTAGAGCAGGATGTTCCTAAACCTTGTGGGAAGGCGCGTCAGGGAGTGATTCCGGGGGATGGTATTCGCTTCGAGAATGTGTTTTTTACCTATGCAGGAGGTTTGAAACCTACGTTGAAGGGTATTTCGCTCCACATAAAACCGGGAGAGAAATTAGCGATCGTTGGTGAGAATGGTTCAGGCAAGACGACATTGATTAAGCTCTTGACCCGATTGTACAGTCCGGATTCTGGGCGTATCCTTCTGGATGGATTGGATTTGCAGGAGTGGGATGTTGAGGTTCTGCGGCGACGGATTGGTGTAATTTTCCAGAACTTTGTCCGCTACCAGTTCACCGTTGGGGAAAATGTGGGTGTGGGAGACGTGGAACATCTGGAAGACGAAGCACGCTGGGAAGTGGCGGCAGAGAAAGGTACGGCTCAACCCTTCATTAAAGCGATGCCAGAAGGGTTTGGCACTCAGTTAGGGCGCTGGTTCAAGGGAGGACAGGAACTATCTGGTGGTCAATGGCAGAAAATTGCTCTCTCGCGAGCCTTTATGCGGACTGGTGCAGACATCTTGGTACTCGACGAACCAACGGCAGCGATGGATGCAGAGGCAGAGGTGCAAATTTTTGACCACTTTCGTAAGATTACCCAGAATCAGATGGTTGTTTTAATTTCCCATCGCTTCTCTACAGTGCGAATGGCTGACCAAATTGTAGTGATGGCAGGAGGAGAACTTCTAGAACAGGGAACTCACGAGGAGTTGTTGAAGTTGGGAGGACGCTATGCTCGGCTTTTCTCAATCCAGGCGGCGGGATATCAATAGAGCATCATAGAAGGCTTGGTAGCTACCTGCGTAGTGATTTGCCTTGATTCTGTGCTGCTGTAATTACCCAAAGGTAAGCCAGAAAAGGTAGAAAACTTTCTAAGAGTACGATTTGGTTCTCTGGATGAGGAATTGTCTGGTGCGATCGCATCAGTGTTGCAGTTGCCACCAGAAGAGTTGACTCGCCTGTTGCTTACCCTTTCCTGTAAGGAGTTGTTGAAACGGTTTGGAGAGGAGTTTAATAGATAAAGTCGATTTCAGCTTACGGCATAGTAGGAACAAAACTACCATCACCACCGCCAGTACACCCACAACAACAGGCTTCGCCACTACCAGATGCAACAGTTGTTGCCACGTCTGTTTCACAGTCTAAACCTCAGATTTGGCAATGTGTCCGTACCCTCACAGTAGATTTTGGATTAGTTTACTCTGTCGCCATGACCCCCGATGGACAGACTCTTGTCAGTGGCTGTGGGGACAAAACAATCAAAGTTTGGGATCTGAACACGGGCAAAGCAATTCCCACTCTTATGGGTCATTTAGACTTAATTTACTGTGTTGCTATCAGCCCGGATGGACAGACGCTTGCCAGTGGGAGTGCTGACACAACAATTCAAATCCGGAACCTGAAGACAGGACGCTCAATTCACACCCTTGGTAGTCTGTTCTCCGGACACTCCCGCTATGTTCATTCTCTCGCTATCAGCCCGAACGGACAGATTCTCGTCAGTGGGAGTGCAGACAATACAATTAAGGTTTGGCATCTAGGCACGGGAAAAGAAATTCGCACACTCACTGGACACTCAGGTACTGTTTGGTCTGTTGCCATTAGCCCGAACGGACAAACCCTCATCAGTGGCAGTGGAGACAATACAATCAAAATTTGGGATCTAGATACGGGCAGGGAAATTTGTACTCTAACAGGTCATTCAGCAGCAGTTAATTCTGTCGCTATCAGCTCTGATGGTCAGACTCTCGTTAGCGGCAGTTTCGATCAAACAGCAAAGCTTTGGGATCTGCGTACAGAATCACTTTTACGAACCCTAACAGGTCATGCAGCCAGCGCTAATTCTGTAGCTATTAACCCTAGTGGACAAACCCTCGCCTGTGCCAATGGAAAGAACGCCATTCAACTGTGGAATTTAGCAACCGGAGAATTGATTGGCAACCTTACTGAGCATTCAGAAGAAAAATGGTCGCCCGGATTATTAGCAGGAGTCGTAGCTGGTTTAGGATTTTCACCAGCTACAGTTATTTTCAGCCTTGATGGTGAAGTTCTTGTCAGCACAGCTCTTAATAGTATAAAAATTTGGCGGCGTGACTTAACATCTTCTAACTCACCTGATGGTTCTACTGTTATTAGTGGTAGTGAGGACAAAAACATTAAGCTTTGGAATAGAAAAACAGGGGATGAAATTCATACCCTGTTGGGTCACAACAAAGCAGTTACATCACTTGCTATCAGCCCGGATGGGCAGATTCTCGCTAGCGGTAGTGATGACAACACTATTAAGCTGTGGAATTTGAAAACTAGGCAAGAAATCTGCACTCTCTCTGGAAAATCATCAGGTTGGGCATTCATACAGTCAGTTGCCTTTAGTCCTGATGGAAAAATTCTTGCCAGCGCAAGTTTTGACTATACTGTGAAGTTTTGGGATGTAGCTACTGGCAACCTAATTCGCGATCTCACTTGGCATAAAAATGTAGCGCGTTCCGTTGCTTTCAGTGCAGATGGACAAATGCTTGCCAGTTGCAGTAACGATAAAACTATTAAAGTGCTGGATTTAACTACATATCAAGAGATACATACCTTAATTAGCCACTCGAAAGCAGTTACAACGGTTACTATTAGTCCAAATGAACAGGTTCTCGCTAGTGGTAGCGATGACAATACTGTGAAGCTGTGGGACTTGAGAACAGGTCAAGAAATATGCACTCTATCAGGGCATTTATCTTATATTCAATCAGTTAGCTTTAGTCCTAATGGGCAATTCCTTGCCAGTGGCAGTCACGATAAAACTATCATGATTTGGCGGTGTGACTGATTCGGCGCATGATTGGCGCAGCCTAAGTGCATGTACAATACTCAATACATCATGAGTCCACTGAGGAAGGATTAACGTCA
>NZ_JCACKQ010000101.1:0-8014 GCF_059505465.1 Symplocastrum torsivum
TTATTAAGAAAGATGTGACTAATGCATAGCTTGATAAGGGGGGATTAAGGGGGGTAATTTCGACTTTTGCAAGAGGTCTAGTATTTCGCTAGAGCAGCTAGCTGGCGTTGCCAACCTCAAACCCCTGCGCCTGTTGCGGGTGTTTCGCAAGCATGTTGGGTTACCTCCCCACGCCTATCTAGTGCAGACGCGAGTTGCTTATGCCAAAGCGCTCTTGAGTCTGGGATTGCCAATCTGCCATGTTGCTGCCGATACGGGTTTCACTGACCAAAGCCACCTCACCCGTCACTTTAAGCGGTTGGTTGGAGTCACCCCCAAACAGTACGCGCTGGGATGCGGCAATAACGTACAAGATTTTCAGATGGAGATTCTCTAGGCTGGAAATGTTTTCAAGCTTTAGCCACGATGACTCGCTCTTGTCTGTCAACCCATTTACCTACGCCATTGTCCGAGTTTTTGGCTGGAAGTCGGGCAATTTTTCCACTGGTTGTTGGGGCAATTCCCTTTGGGATTATTTATGGAACGCTGGCAACTGGGAGCGGTCTTTCAGTTGCCGGAACCCTGGCGATGTCTGCGTTTGTGTTTGCTGGGTCGGCTCAGTTCATCGCCGTGGGATTACTGGCAACGGGAACGGCTCTACCGCTGATTTTGCTGACAACGTTGGTTGTGAATCTACGTCACCTGCTTTACGCGATCAGTTTGCTTCCCTACATCAGGCATTTACCTCAGCATTGGAAGATTCCCATCGGCTTCTGGTTGACGGATGAAGCCTTTGCTGTGGCGATCACCCGCTACAGCCAAAACGACTCCTCACTCCACAAGCATTGGTATTACTTGGGGGCGGTTCTGCTGATGTACGGCAATTGGCAACTGTGCACCCTTGTTGGTGTGTCTATCGGGCAACGGCTACCGGGTGCGGCGAACTGGGGACTCGACTTTGCGATGTCCGTTACGTTTATCGGCATGGTAATTCCCTACCTCAAGACTCAGCCCATGTTGGTGGCGGTTCTCGTTGCAGGCGTTACGTCACTATTGGCTCACCCCTTACCTCACCAACTGGGCTTGATCGTGGCAGCACTGGCGGGAGTTGTCGCCGGATTCAGCACAGAAAAACTCAAACTCAAGGGTGTTCGCGATGAATGAACTAGTTCTAATTGGCGGGATGGCGCTGATCACCTTCTCAATCCGCTATGGGTTGATTGGAATGAGTGGATGTATCCAGCTTTCCCCACAGCTTATGCATTTGCTGCGCTATGTTCCTCCTGCTGTTTTAACCGCGATCACTATGCCGACCATCCTAATGCCGACCGGTGATGAACTGATGCTCAGTCATACAAATGCTCGATTGATTGGGGCAGCCGCCGCGATTCTTGTTGGCTATCGGACAAAAAATCTGTTGCTAACAATCCTGCTGGGAATGCTGACGTTTTTCATTTGGCAGTGGCTCCTCCAACTCAACTGAAGTTAGTGACTGCACTCGTCGCGATCGCACCCGCCCCTTAAAGAGCCGCTACCAGATAACTACCCAAGGGTGAACATTACAAATTGGTACACCCTGCCCTAATACCTTGCTTCACTGTAATATCTCTTGCTTTGTATCAATATGACGTAAAAAGCATTGTGTCTCAATCGCTGATAAGTCAGCATTCCACTTATCAATGAGTTGCAAGACGATGGGGGTCATTCTCAATAGAATGCGGTTTTGCACGTCCTAAGTTCCATAAATTTCCGGTATTAGCTTAATCAACGCTATAGCGTCATTAGAGCCATTTTCCTACCTCACCTTATGTGAGATTATCGGAAGTAAGCACCGTGAATTGACGTGTGGTTGATAAGTTCGCCTTAATTGTGACAGTTCTGGGATTCCAATGCTGTCTATCGTCATACCAATTCGCTAAATGCCTGCCACAAATAGTGCCTCCATATAGAAAAACTTATGGCTTGTATCCAGTAAGTCTGGTTAGGGTAGAAGCGAGGGAAATCCAGCGTAGGAGATAAGAGGCTGATCGGGATGTCAAGAAAAACACGCGCTCCGTTTAAACCCTATGCTGTTGCCGTCTTGTGTGTCTTCGTTGCAATAGTATTGACACAACTCTTAGAGCCTTTCCTAGGCTCTGTCTCCTTCGCTTTTTTTTATGCGGCGGTGACAGTAAGCAGTTGGTACGGCGGTATAAAACCAGGGCTATTGGCGATTGGGCAATTCAGATCTATAGCCGCGCTTCAGGACGCTGAAATTGAACTTAACTTAAAACCTATCTTGGAAAACTTGCCTGGTCTAAATTAACCGAACGTCAAAGAATAGGGATAGTTCATTCGGAATCAGGTGAAACACATTTGCACTGATCTTGCCCGATCAAACACTAGGAAACCCACTCTAGCAATGTGTTCTAAACCGTGAAGTTTAGATAGGGAGACAAACTAATGAACCGTGATCGGCAATACCTTTACTCCACTGCTATCGATAATCCTTAAAAGTTGCAAAGCCTGCCGCAACACCTCAACAGCGCCAGTTTGAATCATGTATTTACCCATATTGCACAAGAGGTTGCTCAGCGGCTTCAGTCATCTCATGAGTTTCCAGTTAATCGAGACAGCAATCCTGATGAGGCGATAGCGATTCAAGCGATCGCACATTTGCAGCGATTGACCCCTCTGACTAATAAGGCTATTAAACATCAACTTTATAGCTATCCACAAGGAGAAAAGAGCAATCTTATGACACAATCTTTCTGGTTTTTTGGTTCTCGCCTCACCATCGTTGCTGACCATACCACGACCGGAGGTCAGTACGATCTAATTGCAGGCTACTTCCCACCTGGCTCACAGACTCCTCCCCATCGCCACACGCGCTATTCGGAACAACTCTATGTACTGTCCGGGGAGTTCACAGTGTGGGCCGGTGAGAACAAGGTTGTGCTAAGCGCGGGTGAAAGCTTCCTGATTCCGGTTGGCACACCTCACGTCGTCGCGGTGCTCGGCGATAAGCCAGCTCGTGGGTTGGTCGTTGCTGCGCCCAGTGCCTTTGCTCGGCTGATTGCAGCAGTGGGGACGCTGGATGAGACAGAATCATCGGACATGGAGCTAGTTGAACGCATTACCGCTGAGATTGGCGACGAAATTCTGGGTGCGCCCGGAGATCTACCCCCCACATGAGGTGATGCGGGAAAACTTTTTAGCGCAGATCGTCAACATCAGGCTGCTCCTCATCGTTCTCGTGTTGAAAGCAACCCACCGCAAACTACTCTTTCACCCCTCAACAACCACAGGATTCATCATAATGAAAAAACTAGAAGGAAAAGTCGCTCTTGTCACCGGCGGTACCAGCGGCATCGGTCTTGCCACTGCTAAGCGCTTTGTCGCCGAAGGGGCATATGTCTTCATCACCGGTCGTCGCCAAACTGAACTTGATGCCGCCGTCAAAGCGATCGGTGAAAACATCACGGGTGTTCAGAGCGATGCCTCCAAGATGGAAGACCTCGATCGCCTGTTCGCCACGATTGAGCAAGAGAAAGGACACCTCGATGTGCTCTTCGCCAATGCTGGTGGTGGAGAACTCGTTCCACTTGGAGCAATCACCGAAGAACACTTTGACAAAACGTTCAACACTAACGTCAAAGGACTGCTATTCACCGTGCAGAAGGCACTACCTCTGTTGCCAGAGGGCGCTTCCATCATTCTAAACGCCTCGACTACTACTACTATGGGTACCCCAGCCTTCAGCGTTTACAGTGCGACCAAAGCCGCTGTGCGCTCGTTTGCTCGCAATTGGACACTCGACCTCAAAGAGCGCAATATCCGAGTTAATGCTATTAGCCCTGGTGTAGTTCCTACTCCCGGTTACAATCTCATGGGACTGAGTGATGAGCAGGTGCAGGATTTCGTAGCAACTGAAGCCAAAAATATCCCACTAGGACGAGTCGGCACACCGGATGAGATTGCCAAAGCCGTCGTCTTTCTCGCTTGTGACGACAGCAGCTTTGTCAACGGCATCGAGCTGTTTGTCGATGGCGGTATGGCACAGATTTAAAGTGCCCTAAAAATACCCATCACCAAAACCATAGAGGAGTTCGCTGCTATGAATGCAATTAACGGCATCATCAGTCAGCCCAGCCCATATTCAGTAACCGAAACCGTCGATCGCTTAGAAGCTATGCTTTAGGCAAAAGGCATCACCATTTTTGCCCGCATTGATCAACGAGCTGAAGCTAAAAAAGTTGGACTTAGCCTGCGTCCGACACAGTTATTGCTGTTTGGCAACCCTGAAGCCGGAACACCGCTCATGGTGGCACAACCGACGATCGCTCTGGATTTACCCCTGAAAATACTGGCATGGGAAGCGGCTGACGGTAAGGTATGGCTGAGTTACAACGATCCTGATTACTTAAAACAGCGGTTCTCTCTCTCCAATGAGTTGGTCAAAAACATCGCGGTCATTCCACCTTTAGTCAATCAAGCACTCCGATAAGCAACTCATTCATTTTTTGATATCCCATGTTGGCTGCTGTAATCGAATGCAATCCAAAACTTCACCTATAACCTTACAACGAGTAATCTCATGACCACATTTCGCACGATCGCAATCGATGGTTTAGAGATCTTTTATCGAGAAGCTGGCTCTCGCGATAATCCAACGATTCTGCTGTTGCACGGCTTCCCGACCTCATCTCATATGTTCCGTAATCTGATGAGTGCACTTGCTGATCGCTTCCATCTGATTGCACTTGATTATCCTGGCTATGGCAACAGTTCGATGCCAACCGTGGATGAGTTTGACTACACGTTTGATCATCTGGCACAGATCGTGGAGAAATTTATTACAGCGGTAGATCTCAAACGATATAGCCTTTACGTGATGGATTATGGTGCTCCCATTGGCTATCGGATTGCAGCTAAATATCCAGAGCGAGTGGAAGCACTGATTGTGCAAAACGGGAATGCTTACGAGGAAGGTCTGCGTGAATTTTGGGACCCGATCAAGGCATACTGGCAAGAGCGTTCGCCTGAGAATGCTGACAAGCTCAGACCCTTTTTTACACTAGAAACAACAAAGTGGCAGTACACCAATGGTGTCCGCAAGCCTGAAGCAGTCAGTCCTGATACCTGGAATATGGATCAACTCTTCCTCGATCGCCCCGGAAATGTTGAAATTCAACTGGCGCTGTTTTATAGCTATGGCACAAATCCACCGTTATATCCGCAATGGCAGGAATATTTCCGCAAATATCAACCCCCCGCCCTGATTGTTTGGGGTAAAAACGACTACATATTCCCTGCCGAAGGCGCTTATCCCTACCAGCGCGATCTGAATGACGTTGAGTTCCATTTACTCGATACGGGACATTTTGCGCTGGAGGAAGATGGGGACGCGATCGCAAACCACATCGGTCAATTTCTCACGTCACGGCTGCAACCCATCCCTGCCTAATCAAATGTTGATTTCTGATCCCCATTAATTGGTTAAAAAGGAAGGACAGCATGACAACTCAAAATGTAACCATTCCCGCCTTGTTAGGGGGCAGTTTTAGCGCCTATCTAGCAGCACCCAGTACTCAGCCTCGTGCAGGAATTGTGCTGATTCAAGAAGTCCTTGGGGTCAATAAGAATATGCGGCAGACTGCCGATGATTACGCTAAAGAAGGCTATTTGGTGCTCGTGCCAGATTTATATTGGCGACTAGAACCCGATGTGCAACTTGATCCTGAGGATGAGAATCAGTGGGCTAAAGCCTTCGAGCTACTCGGAGCGTTTGATGTGGATAGCGGCGTAGAAGACCTGAAGGCAACCCTGTCTTTTCTGCGGCAGTATCCCAGTAGCACAGGCAAGGTTGGCAGTGTGGGCTTTTGTTTGGGCGGCAAACTGGCATATTTCATGGCAACACGTACCGATGCGGATGCCAACGTCAGTTACTACGGTGTTGAGATTGACAAGAATTTAGCGGAGGCGACAAAGATTCAGAAACCGCTGATATTGCATATGAGTGGAAATGACGAGTATGTATCACCAAGCGCTCAAGCGACCATTCAGCAAGGACTGAAAGACAACCCCCTGGTAACAATCTATCGCTATGAAGGAGTAAGTCACGGGTTTAGTCGCGTGGGTAGTTCTGCTTATCGCAGAGAAGCCGCCGAATTAGCGAGCGATCGCACGTTGGCGTTTTTGAAACAACACTTAGGCAGTGGTGTCATCCAAGGAGTAACCTCATGACCGGCTATCGCACAGTCTCAATCGATGGTTTAGATATTTTCTATCGTGAAGCGGGTTCTCGCAACAACCCAACGATTCTGCTGTTGCATGGCTTCCCGACTTCCTCTCACATGTTCCGCAATCTCATACCTGCACTTGCGGATTCCTTCCATTTGGTTGCCCCTGATTACCCTGGCTTTGGCTATAGTTCCATGCCTACGATGGATGAGTTTGATTACACCTTCGATCGCCTTACCGAAGTAATGGCAGACTTTATCGATGCGATCGGCTTGAAACGCTACAGTCTTTACCTGATGGATTATGGCGCTCCCATTGGTTATCGTCTTGCCACGCAGCATCCAGAGCGAGTAGAGTCGCTGATTGTGCAAAATGGCAATGCCTACGAGGAAGGGCTAGGTGATTTCTGGCAACCAATGCGAGCTTTTTGGCAGAACAAGACACCCGAAAATACTGAACGGGTGCGTCAGGCTCTAGCTATCAAGGGCGCGAAATGGTATTACACCACTGGAGCGAGAAATTTAGAGTCCCTCAGTCCCGATACTTGGGCTTTGGATGAAGCGCTTCTCGATCGCCCTGGTAACTCGGATATTCAACTGGCATTGAAGTACGACTATCAATCCAATGTGTTGCTGTATCCGCAATGGCAAGCCTATCTCCGTCAGTATCAACCACCCAGCTTAGTCGTGTGGGGCAAAAACGACCAGGGCTTTTTAGCCGAAGGAGCCTATGCCTACAAGCGCGACTTGCAGAACCTTGAGTTTCATCTACTCGATACCGGACACTTTGCCCTGGAAGAAGATGGGGACGCGATCGCAGATCATATTCGCTGCTTTCTGACCACCCACGTTGTCGAGAACACCATGATCGACATGACAACAACAACCGATCCCGATTTTGCTGCCCGCGAGGCACTACGCCTGCTCGGTCCCGATCCCGAAAACTGGGTACCCGATCGCCCTGGCATCGATCACAATGTCACTATAATAGGTGGCAGCGGCAGCGGTAGCACCTTTGTATTTGCGCTACGGCGTGCTGGGATCGGTCGCGTGACGGAGATCGATGCAGCCGATGACGAGGCTCATGCAGGCGTGTGGCTGACGCGAGCGCGGATGAAAACGCTCCGCACGCCGAAAAATCTGCCTGGTCCAGAACTAGGCATCCCAGAATTGTCCTTTCAAGCCTGGTACGAAGCTCGGCACGGTGCGGCAGCCTACGCGCAGATCGATCGCATTGGGCGAGTGGCTTGGGCTGAGTACCTCAGTTGGTATCGGCAATTCCTCGGTATCCAGGTTCGTTACCAGACGAAGTTGGTGCGGATTCAGCCAGATGCAGGTTTCTTCCGCCTACACCTTGAGGTAAACGGTGTCCCGCAGGTAGAAACTACGCGCAAAATTATCTTCGCCAATGGCGTGGCTGGCACTGGTGGTCCATACATACCTCCAGTACTGGCTGACTTACCACGCACGCTGTACGCACATACCGCCGATGCCATCGATTTTGAAGCACTGCGCGGTAAGACTGTGGCGGTGCTGGGTGCGGCGGCTTCGGCTTTCGATGCAGCAGGAGTGGCGTTGGAATCGGGAGCTAAGGCAGTACACCTGTTTGTACGGCGGTCAGAGCTTGCATCTCTGTCATTACTGCGGGTACGGGACTATCCTGGCGCTTATGACAATTATCCTCAACTACCCGATGCAGTTCGCTGGTTCCAGGCTTGGCGCTTTCATCAAGCAGGCACCGCGCCACCACCAAACTCGATTAATGGGACTTAAACAAATATCAAGCCCAAACAAAGCCCAAACTAGCTTTATAA
>NZ_JCACKQ010000102.1:0-7810 GCF_059505465.1 Symplocastrum torsivum
ATCGCTTTTGTTCAGACCCCATAGTACCCCAGCGACGACTTTTGCAAGAGGTCTACTAATGAGCAGTCAAATAGCAAAAAGTTAAAGTTTACCCTCTTGCAAAGCGCCAAGCTTAGGTAACTCCTTCCACTCCGGCTCAATCGGCATTCTGAATGCCAGGGACTTTGCGATAGATAGAGGCAATATCGCCGCGAAAATCTATGCTAGCGAAGTCAATCTCCTCTCCTTGTCCATAGGTTTGAGAAAGCCAACTCCCTGACACCGAAAGGCGAAAACACTCAACGCTCATCTGAGATTGATTAATTAATACATATTCCTGTAAGGATGGCGACGTTTGATAGTCAGCAAATTTTCCCCCTCTGTATGAGGTTTCTTTGCCCCTACCATTGCATAGACTTGTCCACGCCTATACTCATGTTTGATAGGGCTGACTCGTTCTCCCTCTAGATAATCTTCTCTTGAGATGTAGAATTGGCTTTTGCTAATAGTCATTTACAAGAGCCTCGCCTTAGGCAATCTCAGTTTAACAACAGTTTTTGGGCAGAAGTAACGAGTCTTACCGAGCAGAGCTATTTCGGCAAGCTGTAACCCAGCTTCAGTAAAGCCGTGTGGAACTTAGCTTCAGATGCGGTTGGCACAACCAAAAAGCGTGAAGCGCAGCTATTCCGTAAGCAATCGCCTATCTCATGCCACTGCGAAACCTTATGACCTTTTATAATCCCCTCAAGCAGTTACCATCAGATTAACCATTGCATTGAACTTCTCTAGTAACTTTATGGCTGAGTACCAACGAGTTGAGTATCGTATCGGAAAAGACGGCAAAATCATTGAAACCGTCATTAACGCCACAGGTGTGAGTTGTACCGATACCACAAAGGGCATTGAACAGGCGTTAGGGGAAGTATCCAATCAAGAGCTGTTGCCAGAGTATTACGCAGAGGAAGAAAACTTAACCATATCAGAAGATATTTCTCTTAACCAGATGTAGCAGGTAACACAATGATTGACAGCCTCAAGGTACCAGTGCCCAGCTTTGGAACGTTACTGGTTTTAGGGGGTCTTTTTTTTGTGCTGCTGTACATTTATTCACTCTCAGAAAACGCTCAAGTGTCTCCTCTGAAATATGACCAACTCCTCAAAGAGCGCCTCAAGCAGCTAGGAATCAGTAGCTTTCTCGATTTACAGCAAAAAGCTGGTTTAACGTCCACACAGCTTCGCCAAGTCCGGCGTGGAGAGCTATCATTACTCAAGCTCAAAGATCTAACTAAGCTTGCCACTGCTTTGGACTGGACGATAGAAGAACTCTTGCAGTTGGGTGGATTCAAGACGAATTCCAGGAAACAGGTGTCAGAAACGGAACTCCTGCGGCGTGAGTGTTTGCAACTACGCCAAGAGTTGCAAAACCTAAGCCGTGAATTAACCACCGAGTTTCAACACTCAACATTCTCTCAATTGCAGACTTTACTCACCAACTATCCCAGTCTTCGCGCTTCTATAAACGTGAAACCCGATCTCCCTGCTAAAAACATCGTTTCGCTATTTACGCCACTCGATAATCTCATCGAAACTTGGGGTTATGAACGAATTGGTCAAGCTTGGGAGCAAGTTCCCTACAATCCTCAATTACATCAAGCTGATGCTAGTGATATTGAAGTTGGAGAGTTAGTTTATATTCGGTTTATCGGATACAAGGAAGGAGAACGGATACTCTGTCCTGCGAAAGTCAGTCGGACGCTACCAGGAGGTGTCAAATGACAGTTATTGCGATTGACTTCGGAACGAGCAACACTGTTGTTTATACCACTGACCCTGTAACGAAAATACCAAGAACTCTCAAGTTTAACCAATCACGTCGATTTGAAACAGGGACAGATCAGGTGAATGTCGTGCCGAGTTTGGTATTTGTTCAGGAACCCAATCAGTTGATAATTGGAGAACAAGTGCGATCGCAACGTCTCGGATTTACTCAGCCTGAGCGATTGTTTCAAGCTTTTAAACGGGACTTAGTTGCCGATTACCGTCCACCCCCACGTCAACTAGATGGCACACTCTACACAGCCGAAACAATTTGTGAACTCTTTTTAAAACAGATTTGGCAACAGGTACTACAACAAGCACCAGTCACTCGCACTATTTTTACTGTACCCGTTGGTGCTTTTGAGCGATATCTTGATTGGTTCCGTGACTTCGCAGATTCGTTGGGTCTGCCAAATGTTCAACTGGTGGATGAGTCTACAGCAGCAGCTTTAGGTTATGCAGTAAAGCGTCCTGGTTCTGTTGTTTTGGTCGTAGATTTTGGCGGCGGGACGCTGGATTTAAGCCTAATTCGGACGGTGGCTGCTGATAAGACAAAGAAGGTTTTACGCGCTGAAGTACTAGCGAAGTCCGATGCTTATGTTGGTGGAGTGGATATTGATGTCTGGATTGTCGAGCATTACCTAAGGCAAATCAATTCTTCACGGGAAGAGGTAAAAGAAATAGGTTGGCAGAACTTGCTAGAAGTAGCAGAAAAGCTAAAAATCCGGCTTTCAAATGCAATCGAAGCAACTGAAAGCTGGTTTGACGATGAGAACTTTTTTGCTCACGATTTGCATCTCACACAAAGTGAATTAGCAGAGATTCTGGAAGAAAGGCAGTTATTAGAACAACTACGACAAGCAATAGATGAAGTCTTAGCTCGTGCCATCTCGAAGGGTATTAGTAAAGGGGATATTGAACAGGTACTGCTTGTGGGAGGGAGTTGTCAGATTCCGGCTGTCCAGCAGTTGGTGAATACTTACTTTGGACGGAATAAAGTTAAGCTAGATAAGCCTTTTGAAGCCGTTGCGTACGGTGCCTTAGCTTTAGGAGAGTTAGTTGAAGTAGAGGATTATCTACGACACAGCTATGCCATTCGTTTGTGGGAACCTTATACCCGACAATATTCCTATTTCACCCTGTTTGAAAAAGGAATGCACTATCCTTGTTCTCGCGCTGAACCCCTAACGCTGCAAGTAGCTATCAATGGACAACGGGAGATACGTCTGGATATTGGGGAAGTGGCAGATGTCTCAGCCGCTGAGGTAACCTACGATGCTCAAGGTAGGATGACCAGTAGTTTTCTCAATCAACAATCTTGTTTTCGCTCTATGAGTGGCACTCAAAGTGAAGTTTGTGTCGCCCATCTAGAACCATCGGGGGAAACAGGAGTAGATCGAATTGAAGTGATGTTTACAGTATCAGAACAGCGGGTATTATTAGTGACGGTGAAAGATTTGTTGACGGGACAGATATTAGTAGAGAGGGGTGCGATCGCAAAACTTCAGTAACCACACTAAAGCATTTGATCAGAGGCTAGCTAGCACAGAAATAATCCGCTTTTGCCTCAAAATCTCTTGTTTATTAATTAGCGACTTTATGATTGGACGCATTAAGGTTCACAAATCTTTGTAATTTACAGATTGTATAGTATACTACAAATAACATTAATGAAAAAGGAGCAAAGACAACAATGTTGGAGGCAGAGAAGCCACTAACAGTTCCCAAGGAGTTTCTGGGGCCTCCTGATGAGTTCAATCCAACGCTACTAATGTTTCTAGTAGCGATCGCGTTGCTTGTCATCTCTAACTGTGGGTACTGGCTTTGGCACTGGGTTGACTGGTGCTGCTTTTGTATAAATGTTCTCGCTATACACATGGCAGGGACAGTGATTCACGATGCTTGCCACAATGCTGCTCATCGCAATCGGATAATGAATGCCGTGATGGGGCATGGCAGTGCGCTAATGCTGGGTTTTGCGTTTCCAGTGTTCACGCGAGTCCATTTACAGCATCATGCTCATGTCAACGATCCAGAGAATGACCCCGACCATTATGTTTCAACAGGTGGTCCTCTGTGGCTAATTTTTGTGCGTTTTCTGTATCATGAAATCTTCTTTTTCAAACGACGGCTGTGGCGAAAGTATGAGTTGTTGGAGTGGTTTATCAGCCGATCAATTGTCATAAGTATTGTTTATACTTCCTGCCAATACGACTTTTTAGGTTACGTTCTCAACTTCTGGTTTATCCCAACTGCAATAGTCGGGCTAGCGTTGGGATTATTTTTTGATTACTTGCCTCATCGCCCTCATCAAGAACGCGATCGCTGGAAAAATGCCAGGGTTTATCCTAATGCGATTCTCAATGTATTAATCATGGGGCAAAATTACCATTTGATTCATCATCTATGGCCGTCTATCCCCTGGTATAACTATCAACCTGCTTACTATGCTACTAAGCCTCTTTTAGATGAAAAAGGCTGCGAACAAACATTGGGATTGCTAAAACCAAAAAACTTTTGGAGTTTTTTATATGATGTGTTTTTAGGAATTCATTTTCACGGTAAATCATCTAAAACAATTAGAGCTGATTTGTAAGTAGCTATCAGCGTTCAGCGTTCAGCGTTCAGCAAAAAGCCTAACTGACGGCTAAGCTGCCACACATTTAAATTGTCTGTTGAGACTTCATGGGAGATGCGGTGATAGGGCTACTGTGTATATAAAAGTCTGACTCGCCCCCTAAATCCCCCAACTCTGGGGGACTTTGAACTCCGGTTCCCTCCAGAATTGGGGGGCTAGGGGGGCAAAAGAATGCAATCAACAAATGCTGAAGGCTTACTTTCAAAAGCTGACTTTACCAAGTAGGGTCACTGTAGAGATTAATCGTCAACTCTTCATGACCTGCTGGTACAGCACTGATGCAGGCACAAATTGTTGCACCATTCTCAATTTCTACCTCACAGGCATGACAAGTCCCCATCAGGCAACCAGTGGGAATGAAAACACCAGCCCGTTCAGCAACCTGAAGCATTGGTTCTCCTGCTTCGGCGTTAACTTTCACATTGTCTGGCAAAAATCGGATGCTAATACTCATGCTTTTTGGGAAGGTAAAATCGGGCTTAAATCTAAATTAGCTTCCACGATATCCGCCAGTGAATTTAAAATAGCTTCGCGTTGTTCGCGGTAGTTCGCAACACCTGTGGGAAGAGAAGGTAGCCCCCGTTGCTGTCGAAGGTGATTTAACCATGCACGTCGCCAAGGTCCATTGTCAAAAAGACCGTGGAGATAACTACCCCAAACAGATTGACTGACATCAACAATACCTAAACCTGGGTCATCAAAAAGAGGTTTATAGGAAGATTGTTTTTCTCCATCCTCCGATTCGATTAATCGCGATCGCCCTTGGTGAATTTCATATCCTGCAACGGGTAAACCGACTTGGGGGTAATTGGAAGATACAAGTCGTTGACGTGCAATTTTGTTACCTGTAATAACTGTTTTTAAGGGCAACAAATCCAATCCCTGATACCGTCCTTCTTGACCTTCTACACCCTCCGGATCAGCAATCATTTTCCCCAGCATTTGGAATCCCCCACAAATGCCGAGAACTGTACCCCCTGCTGCTGCATAGCCTTGAATTTCTGCTGCCATGCCCGTTTTTTGCAATAGCATCAAGTCCGCGATTGTTGTCTTAGTGCCTGGAAGAATTACGGCATCGGGATGTCCCAACGATTGATTGGGGGAAATGTATCTTACAGTAACGCTGGGTTCAGCTTCGAGGGGGTCAAAGTCAGTAAAGTTAGAAATTCGGGGAAGCCGAATTACAGCGATTGTTAGTTCACTATTTTGCTTTTTCTTGAAGTTGCGCTCAAGCAAATCTAGAGAATCTTCAGCAGGGAACAACTGTTCCATCCAGGGAATGACACCGACAACAGGAATACCAGTGCGTTCTTCTAACCACTTGATTCCTGGTTCCAAAAGCGATCGCTGTCCCCGAAACTTGTTAATCACCACACCCTTAATCAAGGCGCGTTCCTCTGGTTCCAAGAGTTCCAGAGTCCCAACAACATGAGCAAATGCCCCACCCCGATCAATATCAACGACTAGCAATGTGGGAGCATTTAAATGCATCGCAACTCGCATATTCGTTAAGTCGCGGTGCTTAAGGTTAATCTCCGCCGGACTCCCCGCGCCTTCGCAAACAATCAAATCAAACTCATTGCCCAGACGCCGTAGGGATTCTTCTATTGCCTGCCAACCTTTAGCAAAATACTGTTCGTAATAATCAGAAGCGCTAACCTGACCAACTGCCCTACCCATGAGAATGACTTGAGATGTCATATCGCCTTGGGGTTTAAGGAGAATCGGGTTCATTTCTACACAAGGCATCACACCGGCTGCCCAAGCTTGTACCGCTTGTGCATGACCAATTTCTCCCCCATTCGGCGTTACATAAGCATTTAGCGCCATATTTTGCCCCTTAAAGGGCGAAACCCGCCAACCACGCCGCGAAAGAATGCGACACAAAGCTGTTGTAACTAAGGATTTTCCTGCATGGGACGTTGTCCCCACGACCATAATAGCTTTCATAAATCAGGGTTAAGGGTAGGGTATAGGTGAGGCAAGACTTGTAGAAGGTACCCTTTAAACGTTGCTTAGATAGGCAATCGCAACCATCGGCTCAACGCATTATAAAGCCGATCCATAAAAGATGGGGGAGGCAACGTCCCTCCCTGAGATTCCCATGTTTTTATCAGTTGGCGTCCTAATGGGGTTAAGCGAAAACTATCAGTGATGCCCTGACCATCGACTTCTCGCCGCAAAACACCGACTTGGATTAGCCACATTAAACCACTTTCTACTGCCAACTCTGACATTGGGCGTTTTGTGTAATGCTGTTTGACAGCTTCTTGTCCTGCGATCGCCTGTAAGGGAACACTCTTTGAGCGCATTGCGACAAATAGAGGAAGCTGGAACGGTAAACAACGCATCGCCAGTTCTGCTCGTTTAACAGTACGGGCAGGATATTGAATAGATTGGCTCTCTAAAGGCTGAATTAAAGTCATTACAACGGCTGATATATTAACACAACGCTGATTAGCTAATCATTTTTCTATCTTAAGCGGTTTCAACAAGCTCATTCCTCGCTGCTGGTCTAGAAGCGTTTAGGACTTAGCAGTTTCTTTCAACCACTTCTGGGTTAAAGCCGGAAAAATTTTAATTTATTGTAATATCTAAAGTTGGACGATCACTCAAACCAATAGGAATATAAGATTTATGGCTTTAGCAGTTGGTACGGATGCACCTGCATTTACTGCCAAAGATAGCGAGGGAAAGACCGTTTCCCTATCAGACTTTGCTGGTAAAACTGTTGTTTTATATTTTTATCCCAAGGACGACACCCCTGGCTGTACCAAACAAGCTCAAAGCTTCCGGGATAACTACGCCGAATATCAAGGCAAAGACATGGTTGTGCTTGGTGTGAGTCGGGATGACGAGGCATCCCATAAACTCTTTCAAGAGAAGTATGGTTTGCCCTTCCAGTTGCTAGCCGATGTCGATGGAACCATTACCAAAGCTTACGATGTTGATGGTGGCGGTTATGCTAAGCGTGTGACCTACATCATTGACGGCAATGGCAAAATTACCCATGTTGATGCCAGTGTCAACACGGCTAGCCATGCCCAAGATATTCTGGCTGCTGCGGGCTAGGCCCACTTAGAAATATAAACGAGAGATTGCATAAAATAGGGGCACGGCATCATGCCGTGCCCCTATTTGTTTTAAGTCTTTTACTGAGTTAACTAGACATCTTGCATAAATCCCGGAATGCGCCCTAAATCCCCCAATTCTGGGGGGCTTTGAATTTTGATTTCCCCTGAATTGAGGGGCAAGGGTGTGTTTTTAAACCCTTCGATCCCCCCTGCCCCACTTAAAAAAGGGGAAGAATTTAGTCAAATTCCCCCTTTTTAAGCTATGCATTAGTCACATCTTTCTTAATAAACTCTGACTTGA
>NZ_JCACKQ010000103.1:0-7485 GCF_059505465.1 Symplocastrum torsivum
ATTGCGCTCCACTAAATTATCTGCTTGTGACACTCAAAGGGCGGAATGTGGGTTTCAACCCGTTTTAACGGGTTTTAGCTTTTAGCCCGTTCGCGTTCGCGAAGCGTTCTCGAAGAGTAGCGTTCCCGTTCCCCGTAGGGGTTCCCGAAGGGTAGGGTACTTTAGTTCAGGGCTTAAGGTTGTTACTCAGAGCTTCGCAATCGTATCTGTGAAGCGATCGCATCTATTTCTTAGCAAAGATTTCTTTTTGACTACCTATATCAGTATGACTGACTTCTAAGGGTAAGAAAATTGTCATTACTTCACCCTCTTGAGGTCTCTGCCGTACAATTAGTTTTCCTCCCAACGCTTGGAATAGATGTTTGGTCACATCAAGATTTAAGCTCAGACTACCTGTTTCTGGCTGGAACATCAGCAACTGACCAATCGACTTCAACGTCGGGAATGTTGAGTCTGCACACTCCGATGCAGTCCCATTCTTGTCCGGATCGGGCTGAGACTGGAATTGTAACTTTAGCTGGTCTCCTGCTGGTGTAACCTGTACCTGAATGTGACCACCAGCCGGAAGAGAACGGGTGAAGTTCTCAATCAAGCCTGTTAGTACCTGATCGAGCATGGCAGGATTGCTCACTACAGATGGTAGCTTCTGAGGCAGCACCACATCCAAGGTGACATTACGCCGCTGTGCCTGGTTTTGCCAACGGGGAATGCTTTGCTGGAACACCTGCGCTACTGACATGGGGGTGAGGTTAACAGGTACTTGCTTAGCCGCTGTTGTTTCTAATTCCACTGCCCGGAAAATCAACTCCATGCGGTTGATTTGCTCAGTACACTCATGGTCTATGATTTCCAGACGCCGAATCACTTCCGGAGCTAAATCACGCCGCTTTAGCAGCAGTTTTGTCAGGGTGCGAATTGTTGTGAGAGGTGTCCGAATTTCGTGGGTTAGTGCTTGAAGCAACTCTACATCCGGCGTGGCTTCACCAGGATTAGAGACTCTACTCACGCCTCGCTCCTCATGTTTTACCAAAGGCTCCCAATGACGACCTACTTTGAAGGGATCGCCCTGATGATGGAGGTGTTCTGTCTGACCAACTGGGTGTGTAGAAGTGACAGGTATTGTCTGGATAGTTTCTGCTGGAGACAGTTCTGGTAAATTTTTGAGGAGCTGGCGACTGAAGTCCATTACAATTCGGTAATCAGGTGACTTCGGCGCAAACTGTTGAACAAAAGCTTCCAACTGCGCTAGCTGATGAGGGCTGGTAAGTAGCAACCGAGGACGGAGTGTTAGCCAAGCTTGCTCAATATCTTCTGGATCAAAGGAGAATCGGAAAGCTGAAACACCAGCCAAGTCTTCTCCAGATGCCATCACTAAGCTAAAACGATTGGTAAATACTAAACAAAATTGTTCTGCTGCCAAGGGATCATCCCGAAGTAAGGGTAACCCATAGGCACTATTTTCAAGCTGCGGAGTCTGCCCGTTTTTGGCAGGTGGCAGTTGAAAGGGCATCCAAGCCAAGGCATTAAATCCTTCGCTCGTAAAAATCCCGGTTTGGAAATGGGCAAGAAGATTGGGATGACTCAATACTGGTACAGGACCTGCTAAGACTAAGCCTTGAAGTGACGACGGCTTACAATTAACTGTCTCAGACTCATCTAGGGTAGTTGTTTGCAAAAGCAACTGTTCTAATGACGCGATCGCGCTTTTCCACTCCCGCTGCGCTTTGGCTGCTGCCGCATCGGCTTGTGCGATCGCACGCTCTCTTACCTTACGACTGTTAGCACAGCGTTGACTCTTATGCGCTATTGTTTCGTGTCCTACCAGAGGCACGACTTGGTTATTCAGCCCCGTCTGTTCACTGTGGGCTAAAACTTCACTTAGGCTTGGCAACAACCATTTTTGCACCACGATCTATCCCCATGCACAGCAAGTGCAGTCTCTCCAACTATCTGCTCTATCTGTTTATGAGAATACTCATATTAATCATCGTTCTGGGGTCGTAGAACCGAACTGATGAGTCGCGATTTCCGGTGACTGCTTAGAGTTACGCCTTTGACTGGAATAATAGTGCGATCACTGATTAAGGGAACTCTTGATCGTCATCGCCGTTCTACTCACGCTATCAACAATACGGTGAAAATCCTTAACTCTTGTAAACTGACGACCTTTTTTTGCCAGTTTGTGTATCTTCAACGTTATTAAAATTGACCTTTTTCGATTAAACAACTTCTGCCGAGAGAGAGATAATTAGAAAGTGCGATCGCTGTGGAAGTTCTGAAATGTTTAAGAAAAGTATTTTTACCCAAATCCTCACATCATTCATCACATTTGCCTTAGTTGTTGCCTGTAGTCAGAACAAGGCACCTAACACAACTACCAGTAATAATGCTGGAAATACATCAACAGCAGCTATCCCAATTGGTATTGCTGTAGCACAAACTAGTAACGTCTCCTTACTAGGTCAAGAACAAGTCATTGGGGCAAAGATTGCTGAAAAGTTTTTTAATGACAAGGGTGGCGTTAATGGTACACCCATCAAGCTAGTTTTCCAAGACACAGCCGGTGATGAGCAAGGGGCAATTAATGCCTTTAATACCTTAATTACTCAAGATAAAGTTGTTGGAATTGTTGGACCAACACTTTCTCAGCAAGCTTTTGCCGCTGATCCAATCGCTGATCGAGCCAAAGTCCCTGTCTTAGCACCATCTAATACAGCCAAGAATATTCCTCAAATTGGGGATTACATTGCGCGTGTCTCAGCACCTGTAGCCGTTGTTGCTCCAAACGCTGTTCAAGCCGCACTCAAGATTAATCCTCAAATCAAAAAAGTAGCGGTCTTTTTTGCTCAGAATGATGCATTTAGCAAATCAGAAACTGAGACATTTCAACAAACGGTAAAAGACCAAAAACTGGATTTGGTAACCGTACAGAAGTTTCAAACCACCGATACCGATTTCCAAAGCCAAGCTACGAATGCAATGAACCTCAACCCAGACCTAATCATCATCTCAGGTCTAGCCGCTGATGGGGGAAATTTAGTTAAACAACTGCGTGAACTAGGATACAAAGGTTTAATTATTGGTGGAAATGGACTGAATACATCAAATTTACTTCCTGTCTGTAAAGCGCAATGTGATGGTGTGTTAATTGCTCAAGCCTATAGTCCAGAATTACCGGATGAGATTAACACAGCTTTCCGGGAAGCTTATAAAGCACAAAACAAGAAAGAACCACCACAATTTAGCGCTCAAGCCTTTACTGGAGTACAAGTGTTTGTGGAGTCACTCAAGGCTTTAGATACTAAAACCAAAGTCAACACGTTGCCTCTAGACCAACTACGAACACAGCTAAATCAGCAAATTTTAGCAGGTACTTACAAAACTCCTCTTGGTGACATTGCCTTCGATCCAGAGGGAGAAATTAAACAAAGTCAGTTCTATGTTGCTCAAATCAAGATGGATGCTGATGGTACGAATGGTAAGTTTACTTTCTTGAAGTAGCAAATAAGCATGGGGAATTTTTTATAAACTATTAACACAATTCCCCATCCCAAAATTATCGGAGGTAGAGAAACTGTAACCTCCATCAAATCTAAAACTTACAATGGACTTCACCCTTTTCTTACAGCAATTTCTGAATGGTTTGTCCATCGGCAGTGTTTACGCCATCTTTGCTTTGGGTTATACCCTAGTTTTCTCAATTTTAGGAATTATCAATTTTGCTCATGGTGCTGTTTTTACGCTGGGTGCTTACTTTACCTATAGCCTAGCGGGTGGAGCGTTTGGCTTTAATGGATTGCTGGCGAATGCCTCTTTACCTATACAGTTGCCATTTGTTATCGCTTTATTTATTGGTAGTATTTTCGCTGGTTTGGCTGGAGTCGTTGTAGAACGTCTTGCGTTTCGTCCCTTACGTGCTAGAGGTGCTGACCCACTTCTAACTTTGGTTTCTAGCTTGGGAGCGGCTGTTGTTATTGTCAATGTGATTCAGTATTTAGTTGGTGCAGAAATCTATACATTTCCAGCTAATGCCTATGGTGATTTACCAGCCGCAATTAATTTCGGAACGGCAGCAAGACCTGTAATGATACGCACGGTTCAAGTCGTAATCTTTGGGGTGTCAGCATTAATTGTTGTGATCTTGACGTATTTGATCAGCTACACGAAGACAGGTAAAGCCTTACAAGCCGTTGCTGAGGATGCTACGACATCGAGTCTGTTGGGAATTAATACAGAACGTTTTATTGTGTTGACTTTCTTTTTGAGCGGTTTTTTAGGAGGTGTAGCTGGGACGTTAGTAGGTTCTAGCGTGAGTATTGCTGGACCTTATTTTGGAATTGCTTTTGGGCTTAAAGGATTAGGAGTAATTGTCCTAGGAGGGTTAGGCAATATTCCAGGTGCGGTGTTGGGAGGATTAGTAATTGGATTGGCGGAGGCGTTTGTTCCTTCTGATTACTCAGGTTATAAAGAAGCGATCGCATTTGCCCTACTATTCATCATGCTCCTGGTCAGACCTCAAGGATTGTTGGGAAGAGCGCGTGTCACCAAGGTTTAATTATTACTGATGCATTACTAATTACTAATTACTAATAACTAACAACCAAAAGCTAACAATTAACTCAAAATGCCAGATTTTATTAATAACAATGGCTTCTTAATCGTCTCAATGATTTTCGGAGCAATTTTAGGGCTTTCAGTGTACTTACCGTTAATGGCAGGCCAGCTTTCTCTAGCAACGCCTGGATTCTACGCTTTGGGAGGTTACATCGCTGCAATTTTATCAACTGAGGTGTTTGAATTCTCAGGAAGTTCGTTTCCTCTCCCCTTATTATTGTTAGAAATGCTACTGGCTGGTTTGGTGTCTGCTGTGCTAGCGATCGCACTTGGTATCCCAGTTCTTCGATTACGGGGAATTTATTTAGCTATTGCCACAATTGCCTTTGTCGAAATCTTGAGAGTTTTCGCTTTGAATTTGGAAATTACAGGTGGTGCTGTTGGCATTTTTGCAATTCCTCAACCCTTCTCCTCTTCAATTGAATACCTCTGGATAGCTGCACCTCTCTTAATTCTAAGTATGTTATTCCTGTACCGCCTGGAACGTATCCGTGTTGGTCGGGCTTTAAATGCTATTCGTGAAGATGAACTCGCCGCTGATGCGATGGGTATTAACCCAACGTATTATAAAGTGCTGTCATTTACATTAGGAGCCGTTTTAGCCGGACTCGTTGGGGCAGTCAGCGCTCATTTCTTGAATACTTGGAATGCCCGTCAAGGAACGTTTGATGCTAGTATCATTTACCTAGCATTTGTCCTGATTGGTGGCTCTAGAACATTCGTTGGGCCTGTTCTCGGCGGCATGGTACTCACAGCCCTGCCAGAAGCACTAAGGGCAGCCGCAGGAACGAGTGGTTTACCACTTTGGCTAGCGCAGTTTCTACGGGATGGACGCTTGATTATCTTTGGACTACTAATTGTAATTGGTAGTGTATTTTACCCTCAAGGTATTATTACTCCAGACTTATTAAAGCGCTTTAAGCCACTCAAGCGGCAAAAACAATGAATGATAATCAGAAAGGGTATAACGATTTAAAACCAGTTCTGGAAGTAAGAGAGATAACTCGCCGTTTTGGTGGTCTTGTGGCGGTCAATAAAGTTTCATTTACTGTGCAGAAAAACGAGATATTTGGCTTGATTGGGCCGAATGGAGCCGGAAAAACTACACTATTTAATTTAATTACAGGGTTAATGCCGCCTTCTAGTGGTCAGTTGATTTGTGAAGGGGAAGAAATTACTAAACAACGTCCCCACCGAATTGCGTCAAAGGGAATTGCTCGTACTTTCCAAAATCTGCGCTTGTTTGGTAATTTATCCGCCTTAGAAAATGTTGCGATCGCACATCACATCCACAATAAAACAGGTGTAATTAAAGGTGTACTGGGATTACCCTCAGCCGTCGCAGAAGAACAACAAACCTTTTCTAAAGCCCTAGAATTATTAGCCTTGGTAGGACTTGCCGAAAGAGCAGAACAAAAAGCCCGGAATTTTGCTTATGGTGACCAAAGACGCTTAGAAATTGCTCGCGCTTTAGCCTTACAACCCAAAATTTTGCTGCTAGACGAACCTGCCGCAGGTATGAATCCCAATGAGAAGGGTACGTTGAGTGACTTGATTCGCCAAATTCGTGACTCCTTCAACTTAACCGTGCTACTGATCGAGCATCATGTACCGTTAGTGATGGGTTTATGCGATCGCATTGCTGTCCTAGACTTCGGTCAGTTAATTGCCTTGGGTGAACCGGAGAAAGTAAAAAACGACCCAGCCGTAATTGAAGCCTATTTAGGAGATGAGAACGTGGTTAGTGGTTAGCTTTAGCAGCTAGTCAGGGTACAAGCCTTACACCTCTAACCAATAACTAACGACTTTTGACAACAAAAAAATGACTAAACCACTGCTTGAGATCAAAAGTCTATATGTTAACTATGGTGCTATCCAAGCTCTCATCGATACGAATTTGGTAGTCAATGAGGGTGAGATTGTGACGCTAATTGGAGCAAATGGCGCTGGCAAAAGTACCACACTCAAAGCGATTTCTCGTTTAATCAATCCCTTCAAAGGACAGATTATCTATAAAGGGCAAGACATCACGCGCACTCGTCCCGATCAAGTAGTGAATCGGGGAATTGCCCAAAGCCCTGAAGGACGAAGAGTATTAGCCCGACAAACGGTTTTGACAAATCTAGAGTTAGGCGCTTACACACGCTCCGATCGTTTGGGAATCAAAGCTGATATTGAACGTCAATTCCTCACCTTCCCTCGATTGGGAGAACGTCGCAACCAGCTAGCGGGTACCCTCAGTGGTGGTGAACAACAAATGCTTGCGATCGCGCGTGCTGTGATGAGTCGCCCAAAACTCTTGCTACTCGACGAACCCAGTTTAGGTTTAGCCCCCCAAGTTGTGCGTGAAATCTTCAGTGTCATTCGTCAGTTACACGCATCTGGAGTCACCATTTTACTTGTAGAACAAAACGCCAGCCTCGCCTTGCAAACGGCTGATAGAGGTTACGTTCTAGAAGCTGGACACCTCACCCTGACAGGTTCTGCTTCAGAACTCCTCAAAGATGAGCGTGTCCGAAAAGCTTATCTAGGATAATATTCTCAGATTTCTAGATACCCTATACCTTGCCGAGGTACCTATCTATGGTTAGAGATAAATTTATATTAATGTAACGATTGCTACCGTTTCTTTACGCTATCCGTAATATTTTTTTACATAAGCCTTGAAAGCTTCTACTTTAATTTAAAAACCGCCAGCCACCTTAACCTATAACTTGGCTGGTATATATTTACTAATACCCAGGTAAAACAACCTGGGTATACTTTTTTGTATCGTTAAATTAACAGCACTAACATTACATCATAGCTATTTATTATGGTTCTTCAGTACTTAGTATGCTAAATACATAGCGAAACAAGAAAAGAAGAGAT
>NZ_JCACKQ010000104.1:0-7055 GCF_059505465.1 Symplocastrum torsivum
TTATAAAGCTAGTTTGGGCTTTGTTTGGGCTTGATATTTGTTTAAGTCCCATTAACACCACTGAAGGGTCTAACAAACGACAGACAACCGACGATTGTAGAAGCCCATCAGTAGCATCAGGTGAACACAACTTAGTTCAGAGCCTTCGGTTAATTCCAAACTTTTTCAGTAGAGTGGAAGTAATAAGTAAGCAAAAGATATCGTTGAGTTGTCAAGACCATGAGTTTATCCCTAAAGCAGCTGACCGTTTATCTGACTTTGCTGGGCTTAGGCGGTGGCGCAGGGGTACTGGGGAGTCGCTATCTCATGGCAGAGCAGTCAGTACAAAGACCACCTGAAGCCGTTCCGGCTGTCTTGCAACCTTCCAATGCTCAGCCCTCAGGTCGTCCTCCCGAAGCCAATCTCAACTTCATTGCTGAGGCAGTCGATCGCGTGGGACCAGCCGTTGTCAGGATTGACTCGGCACGTCAGGTTTCAAGAGAGGTTCCCGATGCGTTTAGAAATCCCTTCTTCCGGCGATTCTTTGGTGATGAGATGCCAAAACCTCCAGAAGAACGGGTTGAGCGAGGCACGGGTTCAGGATTTATTCTGACTTCAGATGGGCGGATGATTACTAACGCTCACGTTGTCGCAGGTGCTAATCGAGTGAAAGTTACGCTTAAGGATGGTCGAACATTTGACGGTAAGGTGGTCGGTGTCGATTCGGTAACCGACGTTGCGGTGGTCAAAATTGAGGCGACACGTTTACCTACAGTACGCCTCGGAAAATCGGAGACTTTAATTCCCGGAGAGTGGGCAATTGCGATCGGCAATCCCCTAGGGCTTGATAATACTGTGACCGTTGGTATCATCAGTGCCCTAGATCGCTCTAGTTCTCAGGTCGGTGTCCCAGAAAAACGGGTTAGCTTTATTCAAACAGATGCCGCGATTAATCCCGGTAATTCTGGTGGTCCTCTGCTGAATGCCAGAGGTGAAGTGATTGGGATTAACACAGCGATTCGTGCTGGTGCTCAGGGATTAGGCTTTGCAATCCCGGTTGAAACGGCACAACGAATTGCCGATCAACTGTTCACAAAAGGTCGAGTTGAGCATCCCTACTTAGGCATTCGGATGGCGACCTTAACACCAGATCTCCGAAAAGAAATTAATGAGGACAAGGACTTTGACTTTAAAGTCACGCAAGATACTGGTGTTTTAATCATTGGTGTTGCTCCAAATTCACCAGCACAAAGAGCTGGTCTCCAACCTGGAGATATTATCCGAAAAGTCGCTAGTCAGCCAGTTAAAAGTGCTGGTGAGGTACAAAAACAAGTCGAATCTAGTCAGGTTGGTGGTGCTTTAGAAGTCGAAGTTGCTCGTCAGGGTAGGGTACAAGCCTTTCAAGTCCGACCAGGGGCTTTCCCAACTGAGGATTCAGACGAATAAAACTTTCATCTCAAACAGGGGTAGGAGGAGAAGGGGAATACTGTTCTCCTCCTATTTTTATGGCAATAAAAAAGGTGGATAGGAGCGATCGCTACCCATCCACCTTTTCTCAATTACACTGAATCAATCACTGAGGGTAGAGGCAGTTCATCACTAGCCTCTATCAATTGCACTACTTAGTTTCTGAGAACTCAGCGTCAATCACATCATCAGGATTGGAACCACCAGAGGTTGTTTCAGAACCTGCCGCACCTGTACCAGCGCCAGGACCACCCGCATCTGGACCACCGCCACCTTGTTGTTGATAGAGGTTGGTGCTGATGCTGTAGAGTGACTGTTGCAACTCTGTTGTCAGGGTCTTAATCCGCTCGTCGTCTTCTTGCTGAACGGCTTCGCGTAGGTCTTTGATCAATCCTTCTACCTTGGTCTTGTCAGCAGCGGGAACCTTGTCGCCAAGCTCCTGGATTTGCTTCTCAGCTTGGTAGGTAAGAGAATCTGCCTGGTTCTTGCGATCGATTTTCTCACGACGCTCTTTGTCAGCAGAAGCATTGGCTTCGGCTTCTTTGACCATCCGATCCACTTCGGCATCCGGTAGCGTTGAAGCACCAGTAATGCTGATGGATTGCTCTTTACCTGTACCTTTGTCCTTCGCAGTAACGTTGAGGATACCGTTGGCATCGATATCAAAGGTCACTTCGATTTGAGGAACGCCACGAGGAGCAGGTGGGATACCATCTAAGCGGAAGGTACCAAGACTCTTGTTGTCGTTGGACATCTCACGCTCACCTTGGAGAACGTGGATTTCCACATTGGTCTGACCATCTACAGCCGTTGAGAAGGTTTCTGACTTCTTGGTGGGGATAGTGGTGTTGCGAGGGATGATCTTGGTCATGACACCACCCAGGGTTTCCACACCCAGAGATAACGGTGTGACATCGAGGAGGAGGATATCCTTCACTTCACCAGCAAGGACACCTGCTTGAATTGCAGCACCTACGGCTACGACTTCATCAGGGTTAACGCTTTGGTTTGGGTCTTTACCAAGAACCCGCTTGACCAACTCTTGTACCGCAGGAATCCGGGTAGAACCACCAACTAAGACGACCTCGTTAATGGCGCTCTTGTCGATTTTGGCATCGCGTACTGCGTTCTCAACAGGGATGCGGCAACGGTCGATCAAGTCAGCGCAGAGTTCTTCAAACTTGGCACGAGTCAACACCATATCCAGGTGCTTCGGACCATCCTGGGTAGCCGTAATGAAGGGTAGGTTGATTTCTGCTTGAGTGACGCTGGAAAGCTCAATCTTAGCTTTTTCAGCAGCTTCGGTTAGGCGTTGCAGCGCTTGCTTATCTTTACGCAGGTCAATACCTTCATCTTTTTGGAAGGTTGAAGCGAGGTAATCAACTATTTTCTTGTCGAAGTCGTCACCACCAAGGTGAGTGTCACCACTTGTTGCCAATACTTCAAAGACACCATCGCCAACTTCAAGGATAGATACGTCGAAGGTACCACCACCTAAGTCAAATACCAGAATGGTTTCTTGGGTCTTCTTGTCTAAGCCGTATGCCAGAGAAGCGGCGGTAGGTTCGTTGATAATCCGCAGCACTTCAACCCCAGCAATCTTACCAGCATCTTTGGTGGCTTGACGCTGAGAGTCATTGAAGTAAGCAGGAACGGTAACGACGGCTTGGGTAACAGTTTCACCGAGGTACTTGCTAGCGTCCTCTACTAGCTTGCGTAGCACCTGAGCAGAAATTTCTTCTGGTGCAAATTGCTTGCTTTGCGCGGGGGAATCAATCTTGACGCTACCGCCAGCATTGAGGACTTTGTAAGAAACTTCAGTAGTTTCGTTGCCCACTTCATCAAATCTACGCCCGATGAAGCGTTTAACGGAGTAAAAAGTATTTTCGGGGTTCATCACCGACTGACGCTTGGCGATTTGTCCGACCAAGCGATCGCCATTCTTGGCATAGGCTACAACTGAAGGTGTTGTCCGAAAACCTTCTGCGTTGGCAATGACGGTAGGCTTACCACCTTCCATTACTGCGACGCAGGAGTTAGTTGTACCTAGGTCAATTCCAACAACTTTTGCCATAAGAGTGTTCCGGGTTCGTTTAACTACAAATACTGATTTGGCAGGGGGAACTGAAAACTGAACAATTCAAGGGTTCAATCAGCAGCTTTGGAGAGCTTCAATACCATTGGAGAGAGCTACCAATCTCTATAGTGAGCATTGTGACGCTATCTGATGAAGGAGGGGTTTCCGAACCTGGGGTTGGACGGTGATATAACAAAATTGCTTTCACTACTCCTTTTTTAGATGAAGCGCATCGGTAGCTAGCTGCTCCTGATTGCTTTCACTGTGTCTAATGTATAGAACTTATGGGCTTGGGAGATTGGGGCGAACCGTAATAAATCTGTTGTGTTTGCCGTCTTGAGGGAGTTCTAAGTTAAATCAGCTTTGTTCTCAATCGAGAGTTGGCGCCTATGGACTCTTCCCTTAGTGTATAAATCGCCTAACTTGTAGTGGTTGTGGCAGCATGAACCGAGAGATTCCTGTGGCAAGAACTACTGTACTTACTAAAACGATTAAGAACCTTTAACTAATAGTCAAGGTAATTGTCAGGCTGTAAAGCGATCGTTACCAATAGCTAGCAATTGGGTGTGAAGTTATTGTAAAGCTGATATGAACTTTGAATTAACTTACGCTTAGACTTCTTGCAATCTTCCGCTAGGAGGATAGATAATAAAACCTATGCTACTTCATGTTCATGATCTTCTCTATGCCGTTGTAAGTAGCTACTATAGTGTTTTCATTTGAGATGTAAATAAACACCCCCTTGTCAGCTAAAGTTTTCAGCACTTTCGCTGTTTAAAAACCATTTAAAAACACTATATTTCCAAATCTAGTCACTGGGTATTCCGTACTATGCAACTAACATCTAATAGCAAACTACTTGATTTTTTAACATTTATTGGAGAAGGTTTCTCTCATATCTCTACAGGTGTTTTGTCAAGAATCCAAGGGAGAATAGACACTCCGGTTTCGGTTCTTGTTGAATCATTGAAAGATGAGGAAGGAGAAATTCGTTGGTACGCTGCATGGGCTTTATCAAGAATGGGTTCTGAAGCTAGAGTTGCTATTCCAGCTCTGATTGAAGCATTAAAAGATGAGGAAGGAGAGATTCGTCGTCTTGCTGCTAAGACTTTACAGTCTCTAGGAGCAGACACTGAAGTTCCTGTCTCGGTTTTGCTCACTGCCTTGGGCGATCGGGAAAAGGATGTTCACCGTTTTGCAGCCAGAGCGTTGGCAAAGGTTAATCAGGAAATGAGAAAAATTCCTCAACACTAAGGCTATAAACTAGTTCGTTAAGCACTATAGTTAGCCAATTTAAGAGACAGCACTGATCAATAAACAAGGTGTTCTACTGGGTAAAGAGAGAAGCTAGCTTGTACTGAGTAAAATAGAGAAGCTAGATTGCTGCAACATCTCGTCTATGGTTTCTCTATCTCCCAGTTTGCAAGCTCGACTGTCAACACCGTTGAAGATTGGCTCTTTTGAGGTGAAAAGTCGGGTTCTACAGTCGCCCCTCTCTGGGGTTACAGATATGGTGTTTCGTCGCCTGGTGCGCCGTCATGCGCCAGAGTCGATGATGTACACAGAGATGGTGAATGCCACAGGGCTGCACTATGTAAAAGAGCTACCTAAAATTATGGAGGTAGACCCCAACGAACGACCGATTAGTATTCAGTTGTTTGACTGCCGTCCCGATTTCTTAGCAGAAGCTGCACAGATGGCGGTGCAAGAAGGGGCGGATACGGTTGATATTAATATGGGTTGTCCTGTCAATAAGATTACGAAAAATGGCGGTGGTTCTTCCTTGTTGCGGGAACCAGAGACGGCTGAGGCAATTGTGAGGGCAGTTGTTGAGGCAGTGAATGTGCCAGTCACCGTCAAGACTCGTATCGGTTGGACAGATAAGGAAATCAATATTCTGGAATTTGCCAAGCGGATGGAGGATGCGGGGGCACAGATGATTACCGTGCATGGACGCACTCGTTCCCAAGGCTATAACGGTAATGCAAAGTGGGAGTGGATTGGGCGAGTAAAGGAGATACTTTCTATTCCAGTTATTGCCAACGGAGATATCTTTTCGGTTGAGGCAGCGGTGAAATGTTTGGAACAGACGGGTGCTGATGGGGTAATGTGTTCGCGAGGAACGCTAGGTTATCCGTTTTTGGTGGGAGAAATTGATTACTTCCTGAAAACCGGAGAAACACTGATACCACCAACACCAGTAGAACGATTGGAGTGTGCTAGGGAACATTTGCAGGCGTTATGGGAGTATAAAGGCGATCGCGGTATTCGTCAGTCTCGTAAGCACATGACCTGGTATGCCAAAAACTTTGCGGGTGCGGCTGATTTGCGGGGGCACTTAGCAGTAATTGAAACACTTGAGCAAGGTGTTGAGTTAATTGACAACGCGATCGCACGGCTTCAATCAGATATCCCTAACAGTTCGGAACTCATACCTCAACAAGTAGTCGCTTAAACTACATCAACTAAATTCTATCTACTTGATAGAATTGAAATAGTACCCAGAGTGGCTAGCTCACAAGTTGATGTGTTAGGGTAATTAGCGAGAATTATGTTCGGCTACAGTGTTTCTGTGGGTATATTACAGGCGTGTCTCCGGATTTAAATCTCTACATCATTTGCTTCTGGAGACTTTTTTATGTCAATCTATGTGGGTAACCTATCCTACGACGTTACACAAGATGATCTAACTAGTGTCTTTGCGGAATATGGAACTGTAAAGAGAGTCCAGATTCCAAACGATCGCGAGACAGGTCGTCCTCGTGGCTTTGGTTTTGTAGAGATGGAAACCGATGCTGAGGAAGATGCGGCAATTGAAGCTCTCGATGGTGCTGAGTGGATGGGTCGTAGCCTCAGGGTTAATAAAGCCAAGCCTCGTGAAGATAAAAGACAAAGTGGCGGGTATTCTCGTAGTTACTAAGCTTGTCCTACTCAAGCATTACAGGCTAGCTAACACCTATAATCTTGTAGTCAGGGGCATTCAGTTTTTCGCTTCAGTGCGTGAGCGTCGTCAGCCAAAGTTGCTTTCGATTTACTGAGTAGTCTGAGGTAATACCTATACGGTGAGCATACATCTAACAGTACAGCTTCTCGTCTAAGTCGCTAACACAGAATGCTCCCGATTTTTTGTGATCACCAATCTTGTTAGAGATTCAATTGGGTGAATGTAACTACCCAAATTAAATTGCTTGTTCAAACTCAGGAGGAGATAGCATGACCCAAGTGGTTGTAGGCGAAAATGAAGGGATTGAGTCGGCCTTGCGCCGTTTTAAGCGTCAAGTTTCAAAGGCAGGAATTTTCGCAGATATGAAGCGTCTGCGCCATTTTGAGACTCCCATAGAAAAGAAAAAGCGCAAAGCTGTTGCAAGAAGGCGCAAACGGCGGTTCCGCTAGAGCTTACAATCCAATCGTTCCACTAAATTAATGCCCTGTAGAGTCCAATTGACAATTCTACAGGGTTATTAATTGAGTCAGTCTTATAGAATCCATTTGGGATCTAATCATTCGCTAACCGCTTGAGCATGAGTCGGAT
>NZ_JCACKQ010000105.1:0-6842 GCF_059505465.1 Symplocastrum torsivum
TCAAGAGCAGATTTTCTACATAAGCTTTCAAGGAAGCTCGTCAATGAGAACCAAGTTTTATGTCGTCTACAACGTCTACAACGTATCTGGAACAATGGTTTTACGTTGTTTTCATTTTCTACAGCGTGTTGATTTAAGACTGTAACCATTATCCTTCACTTGATATAAGAAAGCCCTGGTTAATTGCTAGGGCTTTGCCGTTAGAGGTGGTCTTACTCAAACCTGCGACCTTGAGTGTTGACCGTGCGCTCACTACCACAAGCTCTGCCTATCTTTTCTTAGAATCAAATTCCTCCACTGGAAAAATCTGGGCAGTGTAAGCAGCACTTCATTTTATCGGTTACGTTTTTTGAACTCAAACTGAGCAAGATGTGTTTCACCAGAAAACAAAAACTTGAAGAATGACTTGCCCTGAAAACGACAGGTTTGTTGAATGCTAAGCAAAGTTAAGTAGTCTTGAGTAACTGTTTTACCGAGAGGACTAGAGATATCTCGTTGTAAAGCTAAAGGTCTAATTGCTCTCTCTGCCGTATTGTTATGCCAGAGAATATCATCATGTCGCAAGAAGGTGAAAAGGCTTTCTCTGTATTTCAAGAAACGTTTTTGATATGTAATAACTAAATCAGATTCATAAATTATATTATCAATTGCCAAATTATAAAAATCATCAATATTTCTCCTGAATCTATTCAAATGTCTTTTCTTTAGCCCGTATTTCTTTATCGCTTCTGTGATAGGAACAAATAAATTCCTTACTTGTAATACAAACTTTTCTAGTTCCACATCAAAAGGTGCATCCTTAATATCTTGATTCAAATCTCTAATAAGATGTACCCAGCATTTCTGTTGTTCACAATTTAGAGAATCATACCCAGAGTAAAAATCAGTAATTAAAACACCTTTATAATCTCTCAGGAAATCATGTAAAAAATCAGCCTCTCTAGTCTCTCGGAGTTTAAAAATTACATATTTATCATTTGTAAAAACCCATGCATACCAGTTAATGCCCCCAATATTTAATTGGGTTTCATCAGCATGAATGAAATGACCTCTAAGTAATTCTTTAATGATATGCTGTTCTGTCTCTTTATAGTATTTTGCTAGCTGCTTTATAAAATCTGGAATTCTACCGAACCATATCTTTTCATTAAATTGCTCGTTTAAGAGTTCAGTTATATTCTCATAGGACAATCGCAAAGCCACTCTGAGATAAATCGCCCAAGCCCTTAGTCCAAATCCATAATGTTGGTTTACTTTATACTTACGAAGACTTGGAGGAGAATAGGTTTTTAGGCATTTCGGGCAATACACATTATTGCCAATATACTCTATGATTGTTTTCCTGATACCAGCTCTTGTTAATTCAAGATCAACAATCAGTCTTTTAGAACTATTTTTATGCTTTAGTTGCTCAAGCCCACATATTTCACATACTTGCGCTGGCTCTACATATATAGTCTTCCACGGTTTAGGTTTAACCTTCTTTGATTTTTTAACGCTTTGCTTAAGCTTCTTTATCTGTTTCTGAGATTGAAGGCTAATCTTCTTGCTTTCATAATTAAAATGAGCAAATTTAAGTATTTCCTTGAATTGAGAACTTGCTTCTTGTGCTGAAGTTGACAATTTATTTTTTCTTTTATCAGCAAAATCAACTCCTTTAAGAGTATTAGCATCCTTGCTTATCTGGATAATTTGATGTGTGATTAACTTGAGGGCACGACAATCTTCTTCATTGTAAATTAATAAAGTAGATTTATATTGATAATCATGAGTTTTATCCCAGTAGTGCCTCCAAAATCCAAAATTCCCAATTTTTGATTTACAAGATCCTTATGGGTAATTGTAGGAAGGCTAAACAACCCAGTTACGAAACTGTCCTAGCAAAGGGTTGAACAGCACCTTACAGACACCTGTGGAACCATTCCGATTCTTGTCTATAGCCACCTCCATCACTCCTTTATCCGGCGTGTTTGGATTGTAATATTCGTCTCTATAGAGAAGAAAAATCACATCGGCATCTTGCTCAATATCCCCGCTATCCTTTATGTCTGCCATTGTTGGGCGCTTATTGGTCTGACCCTCAACACCTCGGTTGATTTGAGCTAGACATATAAAAGGGACATCGAACTCTTTAGCAATGTCCTTGAACGCTCCAGAGAAAGAGCCTATTACCTGCGCTCGATTCCCCGCTGCTCGGTTCCCTAGCTTTTGAATGTAGTCAAGTACTACTAAACCTAGCTTCCCACGCTCTGACTGAATCCTACGCAGTACGGAGCGCATTCTTGAAGGAGTCTGAGCGCTTGCCGGAGTGTCATCAATGATGATAGGCAGATTCGATATCGTTCCCACTGCTCTGCTCAACACATCCCACTCGCTCTTGTATATTTTGTTCTGAATCAACCTAGAAGAGTCGATTAGAGAGTGCATCGCCAGGAAACGTTTTGTTATCTGAGGTTTGCTCATCTCGGCACTGAAGAACACCACAGGCAATCCACCAAAGGCTAAGTGATTAGACAAATGACACGCCAACCAGGTCTTACCCATTGACGCTCTGGCAGCAATCACAATCAAGTCCTGCCGGATTAAACCGCCCGTCAGCCCGTCCAGGTCAAGCAGTCCAGTAGAAATCCCTGAAGTCTCTCCTCCCTTTAACTGCTGGAAAGCACTAATCAGACAATCACCAATTGACTCCGGCTCAAATCGGTCTGACTGGTACTTAGTCACTCCAAAGATTTTCTGCTCTGATTGATCTAAAACCGTCTCCAGTTCGGTGCTGGTATCTTCTGCCAGAATGATGACTTCGTTAGCAGCAGTAATCAGTTGTCGGCGCTGGTACTTGTCGAGGATTAGCTCGGCGTAACGGTCGATATTAACGGCACAGACAGTGCGCTCAACCAGTTGGGCTAACTTGGACTGACCCCCAACCTTCTCCAATAGTTCGTGGTCAGCTAGCCAGGTCGTAACCGACATTAAATCGGTCGGTTTGTTCTTGTTGTGAAGCACCAAAGCCGCTTCATAAATGCGCTGGTGAGCTGTGATGAAGAACGCTTGTGGGGTCAGGATGTTGGCGACAATGCTGATGGCACTTGGATCGAGGAGGATGCCTCCTAACACTCCCTCTTCTGCATCTATGTTTTGGAGTGGTACGTCACTCATCAGACCCTCCATAGAGCTGTTTGAGTTGGTCTATCGGAATCAGCTCTTCGTCGGGTTCTGGTAATGCCGTGTAGATTTCCGGCTGGTGTTGAGGAAGTTGTTGTGGGGAGTCTTCTTTTGTCCATCCCTCGGTAATCGCTCGAACTAGGAACCCACTGGCATTTTTAACATTGCCACTGCCCATTGCTTCCTCTAGTGCTGCTATGGCATTTAAGACCCTCTCTTCATCTGCTGCCGCCTTGATTTTGCGGGTCAAAGTGCTATTGAGCTTGATTCCCACTCGCTCTAGCTTATCCTTGATGCGGTCAGTAATACCCCTAGTTTTACCCTTGTCGATGGGGGTTACTTTGGGATTGTCAGGTGCTGGCTCTACTGGATGACGAGAGCGGCACTCTTCTAGCTGCTTTCTTAGTTCAGCGTTCTCTGCCTTGAAACGATCTGTTAGGTTTTGAGAACTTTGAAGTTGATAGAGCTTGCCTGTTAGTGATTCGTTAATCTTCCGTATTTCGTCAATCTGTCCTCTAAGGCGCTTATTTTCTGCCCTCAAGTTTTGGATTATTACAGCTTTGGAATTGTCTGATGCTGGTGGAGGCTGCTTAGGTTTACTTCGTTGTTTCTGCTGGTCACGTAAGGTTTCAATCCGACTGCGTAAGTCAGGCTGTTTGTAGAGGTAAGCAGTAGAGACATTAGCCGCTTGAGCAACAGATTTAAAAGTAATTATTTGACTTTGTTTTATCATCCCTTCAAGTGCTTTATCTACTCGCTCGGCTGACTCTCTAGCTTTCTGTGCTGCTGCCTCTTGTAAAGCTTCTATCTTCCTATTAGTCATTGTCTACTCCAAGGTTTTAATGACTTTCTCTAAGTTCTCTTTAATAGGCGTGTTCTTATGAACTTGTAGCTGCCAACCACAGTTTTGAGCTTTTTCTAAAACGTTTTTTGTGCGCTCTAAAGTGTTTTTTAAAATAGGTAAAAAGCTTTTATTAGTCCTCCAATGTGGGCAATTATAACAACCATCAAAACCAGAAATATCACAATCACCTAATAGCTTGGGTCTAGCGCAATATCCATGCTCTAAAGCTCTAGCTTGAACGTTCTTTTTAAACCATTCAAGGTCATCGTTACTGGATAAGATGGTTTCTTCTAAATCAACAGTTTCTCCTTGGAAGTTAACTACCGTAGACTCATGGTATTTCTCTATTTTCTTACGGAGAGTTTCATCAAATATGTAAGCGTATACAGAGGTCATGTCAGGAGTTTGATGTCCTAAATACCTTTGTATAATGTGCTGTGGAACTCCATTGTTAATCATGCGAGTTCCAACTGTATGTCTAAACTGATGGCTTTGAAAGTTCCATATTTTACCTGATCTATCTCTTATCTCACATTCTTCTGCAAGTTTTTTAAGAGAGTTTATAAATGCTCTAGACGCTATAACCTCTGGAATAGGGTGAAATTCTTTTGCCCGTTTTCTGCTGCAAAATAAGTAACTAAATTTATCTCCAAAGTAATTCTTTATATATTGTTGTTGTTCTTTTATAACTTCTGCTAATTCCACGGATATTGGTATTATATCTTCTTGCTTCATCTTCCAACGGATGAATTGAAGTCGATACCTCCCTTTTTCGTCTTTTTTAAGACAATCCAACGGCAGCAAGCATAGTTCTCCTACTCTTAGACCACATTCTTGAATAACTAATACCATCCGCATGATTGGTTCTGGTACTTTATCTAAATGTTGATTCAGTTGTTGAATTACATCTTCAGGTAGATAACGAGGTAATGACCTAGATTTTTTAGGGTAATCTTCTTTTCTTATAAGATGAGATGTTACATCAAACCAATTATTAATTGTTCCTAGTTCAAAAAGAGATGCTAATATTGATAGTCTATGCGTGAAACTGGTATAAGATAGTTTTCTTTTTTTTAAGTGGTTTAAATATTCAATTATTAATTCTCTATTAATATCCTCGATTTCTCCAGAGAATCTTATTTCTGCCAAAAAGTTAGAAAATCCTCTAAAATTTACCAAGTAATCTATTAAAGAACCCCAAGTTCTTGTATTTGCAACGTATTTAATGTATTTTTTTGCATAATGTTTTAGCCAATCGTATTGTATTTCGGAAAAGTTTAAACATTTTGCGCCTGAGCTAGAACCTTTCGTATAAGGAAGTATTGACAGACCTAAGTATTCAGAAGTCCATATATCATCCTCAAAGCTACATTGCTCTGGATAGTTTAATATTTTCCGCTCATAATCTGTAATGAAGACTTTAGTGCAATCTTTACATTTGTATTGTTGTTTATTTTGCTTATTTAATCCTGCTTTTTTGTAAGAATTACTAAAGCAATGTGGGCAAGACACATTTAGTATAGTTTCAGTATGTGTAAAATTTCGTTGATAGGATTGTTTTTTGTAGACAGCACTATTCATTATTATTTCTCTTTTTTTCTAAATATTCTTGATAGGATTTTTCAAGGTCTTCATCAGTCAAATGAACATAAGTATTGATGGTAGTCTGAATATCTGTATGTCCTAATCGTTTTTGCACATAAGACATATCCCATCCTGCTCTAATCAATTCAGTAGCATGAGTATGCCTTAATAAATGAGGATTAACTTTAATATTTATTTTTCTAGATAATCTTCTAAATAGACTATCAACAGCTTTATAAGTTAATGGTGCGCCAAATTCTCCTTGAGCAGGAGCTTTGATAACCACAAAAAGAAAGTCACAATCAATGTCTTCTGGATACTCATCGATTAAGTAAGCTGAATACCATTGCATGAGTTCTTTACTAACATGAACTGTTCGCTCTACTCCAGACTTAGCTCTGACATAGTTAACGTTATCTATTCTCGGTACAACGTGAATCTCATTGTTTTTACCAGTAACCATATCTTCATGTCTCAGTCCCAATGCTTCACCAATCCGCAACCCCGATTCGTACAGCAAGCGAATCAGGAATTTGTCCCGCAAATTGTTACAGGCAGCAACTAAGGTATTAACCTGTTCAGATGTTAAACATCCTGGAAACGTCTTGGGTTCCTTGACCTTTAACAGTCGCGTTTTAACTTCCTTCCCCTTACTGATGTGGTGCAGGAACGGCTTGTATTTCTTTCCGGGTTGCACCTGATAGCGGTAAAGGCTGTCAGCCCCTTCAAAAGCTCCTAGACGCTGGTGAAAGTCATAGAATGCGCTCACAGTCGTCAAGCAATGATTGATGGTCTTTTCTGCGCGTTTAGACACCTGTGGCTGGATAGAAATGACATTAGCATTGGGATTCCTCAGCCAGTGGATGAAGTCCGAGAGTTTCTCCAAATCAATCTCTTGCCAATCAAGCTGCTTGTCGTGTAGGTATTCCCAGAACAGCTTGAGGTTGTGGGCATACGTCTGAATCGTGTTTGGTGAGCGCCCTATACTATCGAGGTAATGCAAGTATTTTTGAATTGGTTCAACTGGAAGATAATCGTCGTCCAGCACCATCCAAATCGGATGGCTCAAATCTGGTAGTGTGCCTTTCTGGACTTTCACCTGCTCGTCTCATTAACGATGTTTACATCGTAGACGTTATTTAAAAAATAGTTAATATATAAAAACAGCGTAGCGATACGGGTTATATCTGCTACGCTGTTGTTGTTGTTGTTATTTAATTAATTAATAGACTTAACAAGTTGTCGTAGTAGA
>NZ_JCACKQ010000106.1:0-6366 GCF_059505465.1 Symplocastrum torsivum
AAGCTTTTTTGGTTAAAACTGGGTCGGTTCCTGACCCTTGGTGGTTTAATACTCAATAATTTAGAGTAATCGTTTGGGTTTGAACTTATTCATGAGCAGCCAAATGCCACTCACCACCAATAATCCTGACCCCAAATGGGGTTCGGGAACGGAAGCGTGATTTTCTTCTTGGCATCGCTGACAGTAAGCATCCCTAGCTGAGCTATCCGTGCCAGGTGGGTAACTGAACTGCTGTTGCAGCCCCTGTGCAAATGCGGCTGAGTACCCTTCAATTTCTGCTGCCACCTGTTCTCGCTCTGAGTCGGTCGAAGCATCTCGGAGTCTTTCAAAATTGAGGAAGGCGACTTCACGCCACCCAGCGATGAGTTGAAACGTCTGCTGGTCATCTTCTTCACCCGGCAAGTCTGTGTCGTCAAGGGTCGGGTCAAACTTCTGTACCAGTTCCTCGGTCACATCCACTTGTTGGAGGAATTGGTTGGCGCGGGTATGGTCTGAGTAACTTACTGGAGTGCCTTGAAGGTAAAGCTCATACAGCACAAACGGCAAATCCCGTTGAATGTGGGCGTTGAAGCCCAAAAGTAGGTTGCCTGCACCTACCACTGAACGATTCTGTGCTGTATCAAAGGCAATCTGCCAAGCTGGTGGGACGATGCCTACTCCTGAGTGGTAGGCATCGTAAGGGCGAAAATAGTATTCGGCGAACAGTGCATCCTCCCGAACCACCGAAGCTGGGTCCTCATACTCAATTTCGTCGAGTGTCGAGAGAAACGTTTCACTAGTTCGCAAGTAGGTAAGTGCAAACAAGGCATCATGGTCACATAGCTCTGCCAGTAGCTCGTATCGGCGTTCCATCTCTTCGATAACGAGGTCTACGCATTCGGGTTCCCCCTTCTGGCAAGCTTCTGTTGAGGTGAGATTCGGCTCGCTTGCTCTTGCCGTCCCCGACAGTGCAAGAAGCACCGCTAAGCTTCCTAAAAAGAAATTTTTCATGAGTTTCCCTTTCCAGTAGTTTTTGACTCGGATGCGTAGTACGCCCACCCGATGTGGTAGCTGTTGTTCACAACAGTTCGGATGATACTCAAACCCCCACTCGCTGAAAATCAGGACGCTTCCCTCTCACCAGCATCGGCACTCCTTGAGCGGGTCCCAGCAGAGCGCCCTTACGTACTGGCTCAACGGGTTGGCGAGAAGCCAGTTCCAACTGCCAACGAGATAGCACTGTTGCCAGAACCAGTTTCATCTCAAACTGAGCAAATGCCATACCAATACAAGCACGGTTACCGCCTCCAAAGGGCAAAAACTCATACGGGGTAAATTGGCGTTCTAGAAAACGCTCTGGCTTAAACTGCTTCGCTTGAGGATATAAATCTTCGCGATGATGGGTCAAATAAATACAGGGAACCAGTAGAATACCAGGCTCGAATTGGTAGCCCGCAATCTTTAGCGGTGACTTGACCACTCGATTTAATGCCAACATCGCCACTGGGTAAATTCGCAGCGTTTCTTGGCAAACAGCATTCAAATAGGGCAGTCGCACAATTGCACTCGGATCGGGGTTTTCACCGAGGGCATCCAACTCTTGCAACAGTTTCTCACGCACTTGGGGCAGATGGTGAATCCAGTACAATGCCCAAGCTAAGGCAAGCGCCGTGGTTTCATGACCCGCTATCAACAGGGTCATCAACTCATCTCGTAGTTCCACATCTTTCATCGGCTCACCCGCTTCATCACGAGCCGACATCATCATTGACAGAATATCAGTCCGAGATGGGTCGGGTTTGGCTCGGCGAGAGGCAATCTCAGAGTAGATCAGGTCGTCAATTTGTTGTAGTTGGCGCATCAACTGTCCCCACGGACTCCACGTCCCAAAATCTCGTTGCAGCACGGGGAAAACAATAATCATGCCTTGCAACAGAGAATTCTTGGGATTTAGCAGTGCACTCAAGAGTTCCTGTAGCGTTTCGTAACGAGAACCCTCCTCTAAACCAAATACAGCTTTCAAGATGACCTCAAAGGAGATCGCTTGCATTTCAGGACGAATTGATAAGGGTTCTCCAATCGTCCATCGCCCCGTTACTTTCTCGGTGATGTCACGCACCAGTTGACCATAAGCCCGCATCCGTTCTCCATGAAAGGGAGGCATTAACAGCTTGCGCCGCCTTCGGTGCCGCTCTCCAGCGATCGTCACCAGTGATTGACGCCCCAGTAAAGGCGATTTAATACCCGCTTCCTCACCCGAGTCCAACTGTTTTGGCTCGGTACTGAAAATCTCCTGAATCGCTAGCGGATTGCTAATGAATACTTGAGGGGTAAAGACTGGACCAATCCGGAGAGTGAAGATATCACCATAGCGTTGGGCACAGGCTTCCATGTAACCTAGAGGATTAGCGAGCCACTGGAACGTCTGTACCCAAGGGTGTGTCTGGGGACCATCTGGCAGTTTAAGTGTAGACATTTTTGTTGCTATCCCAATTATTGACCCAGTTTGTCAAACATTCTATCGGGCAGGTTGAGGCAACCTACATTAAACCGCCCCATCCAAAAAAAACTGTATTCAGTTGGACAAGACCTGCTAGGTTCACAGCGAGCGCACTTGCCCTTCGACAAATGAAATACCTGGCGGAACTTTCATCGCACTTGCTATCGCTGCCGGTGTAAGATGTCAGCCATCCTGCTGTATGCAAGCTCATTGCCCTTGAGGCTTCGTTAATTTGTTGAACATTCCGGTAAACGTTCTTAAACCGGAATGTGCGAGCCGTCTCATAAGCACACTTATGGCACCAGTTTACTAAGGAGAAAAGCCGTACACTACTGGGTGACGTACTGAGTGCTGCACAACATGGGAACAGAACACCCAAAGGTTACGGCTTATATTCCTCAAGTAATTCTTGAGGCACTGGACGATTGGAAGAAAGAAGCTGGCATCGAGTCTCGTAGCGCCGCCATTGTAGAGATTTTGTCTGATTATCTAGGAGTACCGTATCCCGTAGAGCAGACGGGTAATGTACGAAAAGGAAGAATCAGTGATTTTTTAAATACCATCGTTATCGAGCTGACAAGGATAGAGATGAGAGTAACTGCACTGGAGGCACCGATGAAGTCAGACAGTACCGCCCCTAATGCAGCACTTGGTACCGCATTTGATTCCACTTCTGATAAGATATCTAACATACCAGGTGAGGCACTTAGCACCGTACAAAGTACCGCATCAAATTCCACTACTCCTCCAGCCAGTGACGTATCCTATGAAGCACCGAGTACAGTGCCGAGGCAATCCGCTTCTCCTGCAAACACAGCACGAGGTGAAGTACCTAGTAGCGCACCCACTCCGACGCTACCCCCAGCTCCGCTTTCGCAAACTACCTTGGCAACGCGACTGGGTATCTCGGATAAGGCGGTTCAGAAGCAACGGGGGAAGGGGAAGGAGAGCTTTGCAGCTTGGAGTCGCGAACGTGACCCAGATAATGTTGCTTGGACTTGGAAGGGAAGCGGAGGGAGAGGTCAGCCCTTACAATTCGTGCCGCTTTCCCAAATTACAGAGTTTCGTAGTTACGGCGGTTCTTGGAAATGAAATAGTTAATATCCAAAATAACAAAATGCCCTGGCGTTTTAACCAGGGCATTTTATTGCTCAATATTTAGTATTTTTGAGTGATTTTGCCCACGTCACTATAAAGTTTTCTACTGCCTCAACTAGCTCTGGAACAGCCCTTAAAAGCTCTTCCGTGACCTCACTGCGCGAAATCTTTTTTCGCCGCAATTTTGATTCCGATTTTTCCAAATTGTTTAACATGTTCCACAACGTTGGAGTGAACTGAATTGAAGACCCCTCCTTCTTTTCTCCAAATTGATTCAGCGACCTATTCTTGTAGACCGGACCTTCTCGATAATCCATATCATAGTTCGCTCTTCGCCCTTTATTCCAAGGCTCCGCTCCTTTCTTTGTCATGCCATTATTTGAGTTCGGTTTGCTCTCAAATTCTACTATTTTTATAGCAAAAACAATCAGTTGCGAGTTAATAATACGGCAATTAGATTAAGGAAATGATTTTAAAGAAAGCTCAGAGAAAGAGATTGGCTACAAACCGCAGTATTGCAGATTTATTACAACATTACTTTTATATTACATTCAAGTATTACATTTTTGTTGATGTAAATATCTGGAATCCTTTCTATAGGATGAATACAGGATTTCTAAGTCGTGAGTTTCCTTTGTATGGCTGTACTGCCCTTTCTTTGATAATCAATATTTGTCGTGATATAACGGGATGCAATCAAGCATTTACTACCGCTTTCGTTGACTGCGAATCGCAATCTTTTAACTTTAAACTAGAAGGTAATAAATAATGGATACGTCTAACGCAAGACAAGCTATCGAAACAATCAAAGAAGACACAGCAAATATCAGGTCACGAATTGTCAAACACATTGTTCCGCTCTTGGGTGGTCCAGAAGCGCCGAACCGTAAACAAGAGCCAGGCTTAAAATTTCTTGAATCGGTTTCACCACAGGAAATTGTAGACTTAGACCCGAATCTTCTTGAAAAACGGTTAAAGACCTTGGAAGAACAAGAGGTTATCTCCAACGATACAACCCGTAACGTCATCTGTTCTTTCAAAAAGTTTTGCTCCTTTCTAATAGAAATGCAGTGGGCAATTCCCCATGAAAAAAACGACAAAGAAACAACAGTTAGCTTTGCTCGAAAATTCCCTGAACAACGCCTTCGGGAAAAACCATATAGACCACCGTATGCATTGGGAGCTTGTGTAGGAGATTACTTCAATCCAGTGTTAGAGCAACAAATAAAAGATTATTCAAAGTTTTTAATAGAGATAATCGGAAAAAAAGATATTACAGTCGAAATCAGGCAGCTTAAAAGGCTATTAGGGTTGTTGACTGAATATAAGACTCCCGAACCGAGGGCTAACAACAATCCCCAGAAAGTTATCGATGTAGTACGCCTTGGAAAAGTCCCAATGGATGAAGTGCGAATGGAATATTTCGTTCCTGTTGTAAAACTCATTTTAGATAAAGAAGCTTATCCAAACCGCCAAGATAGACGAGATGCAGAGGAAGATGCTTATGAAGAAGCTATACGGGTAGCTCAAAAAACGGTCAACAACATCAAAAAAATTATTGATATATGGTCTAACGTTCCCAAGACCCAACAAAATTTGCTTTTTACTTTTTTGAACATAGCGAAATTTCTTTATCAGGAAGAGAGAAAAGTTGATAGCAGAAAAGGTTACGACGTGGCATACAAGGGCATACCAGCCGTTGAAGAAATTCGGAAACTAATAAATGAAAACACCAAAAAAGTAAAACAACAAGACCCTGTTATTCCTAAAAGTAAAAAAGCGATTCCTTGGCATGAAGTAGATGAAAACATACGGGACATCTATGATGTTTTGATTCACTTGAAAACACTCGCCGATACTGAAAGACTTAATAGGTATCGGAATAGACGTATTGGAAAAAAACGTTCTACAACAGCAATTGCTGGTAATTATCAGCGATTTCTTTTATATGCTTTCTTTTGTGTAATGCCTCCAGCCAGACAACAGATTCTCCGCAGTTTAATTATTGGAGAGTCATTTGTTCTGGGGCAAATCATCGGCAAGGAAGTAATTGATGCTCGTCAAATGGCTGACCCATCAAAGGCTCGGTGGGTTATTGGTATGCGAAATGGCAAAACCTTCGATACTTACGGATTTAATCCTTACTACCTACCAAATCATCAGTTTTTTGACGGAACCTTTCTCTATGATTACGTCAATAAATGGGTTCATGAGTATCGGTCTCTACTGGCTCCAAAAACGAATCATTTATTTTTTGGATTAAGAAATAAAAAGCCTTTAACACCAACAAGCGTTTACCGAACTGTCAGAAGTGCTACTGAGGGATTCACTGGAAAATCCGTCAATCCTCATGAGATGCGAAGACTCTTCAACTCTCACATTGAGAACTTGCACGTAGCTCCTCAACTCAAAACAAATATGCGAAATCGGCAGATGGCCCAGAGCGATAAAATCGCCAAAGAGGTCTACACCACACCCGATGCAGAGAAAATCGATGCCCCAATGAACCAATTTTTCCAAGACATGATTAGTAAGAAAGGTAAGACCAACCTAACGATACCTGACCTTCCTCCACACGGCTTGAACGTAGTAGACCTTTGGGCAGCGATGCTGCCAGAACAGAAAGCAGCGTTTCTTAAAGACAAAACTTAGCGATTGCGCGGAGCCTAGCAGGTCTAACCCAAGGCACCAGGGCTTAGCTCAGAATGCGTTCTCGATAGCTCTCAACGCGGCATTCTTAGGTTCTATCGGAATGATGATGTCTCCTACTGGATTCCGAAGACCTGACT
>NZ_JCACKQ010000107.1:0-6278 GCF_059505465.1 Symplocastrum torsivum
TGGCTTCGAGCACCTTAATTCAAGAGCTACTCAGATGTCAAATGGGTTCTATAGATGTCTTTGGCAGTTATGAGTTTCCAGGTACTTACAAGCTTTCGTTGTGCGTTAATGAAGTCTACTGTCAAGATAATTAGGGCTTGCTGAATAAGTGCTGTGGTGAGGGTAGGAAACAGGGAACAGGGAACAGGGAACAGTTTCAACCCCCTGTCTCAAGGAGAGGATGCGATCGCATCCTCCAAAACGGCTAGGATTTTCAGCATTTAGGTGCAAAAACCTTACACTTTATTCACCTTGAATTGTCCTATAATCCTTGATGTATCAGGGTTTCCGGTTTGTGCAGCAAGCCCTAATTAATTGCCTCTGTTCCATATTTCAGGGTAATTTAGTCCAATGCCGTTCGCTCACCGTAGCGCAGCAACCGCTCAATCGTTGCCAAACGGTTGTCCCATACCTGGACTTGATAGGGTTGTCGCAATGATTGCTGCTGCATCCATTTTCGGAATTCACTACGGAATGACCTCAGTGAACGTTGTGCCAACAACAAATTCTTCATTGATGGATCTACTGCTAGTTGATTGAGTGCTTGAGAAAGAGCATCTGCTTGTTTACCCCACTCTGCACTGGCAGGTTCCTGGATGAGAAGTTGCTGATTTGCCAGCAAAAAGCTCCATTCCCGTTGCAATGTCGCATAACGAGCAGCAGCGGCTGAAAAAGGTTGACGATAGGGAATTGGGGATTGCGAACGGGAAGTGACATTCTCCTGTACTCCTTGAGTACGACCGAGAATGCTAAGTAGATTAGCATCAAGATTTTCCACGGCAAATAGGGCGTACCCACCTGCTGGCAAATCTCGTAACAGTTGGATTTGGTCAACCGCACCAATGTTTGGTAAATTCAACAGTCGAATCCCAGGCAAAATCAATGAGGAACCTAAGGAAGGTTGTACCAGCAACGGTTGTGCTAGATTTTGCAAGCCTTTGGTATCCAACGAATATGTCATCGGTACCATTAAGTCAATGTCACCCCGAATTGCCCAATCTTCCCAATTTTGTTGCAGTCTTTGCAGACGTTCGCTGCGAGGTAAGGGAAACACAGCGGCAGAGAGAATTAGATTAGGACGTTGTGAGTGTAGGCGTTGCGATACCGTTGCGACAAAGCTATCGATTTGCCGGATGCGAAAATCTGTCCACTTTTGCCACAACTCGCGATCGCGTGGTGATACATTAATTGGGTCAACACCTGTCAATTCCTTGAACTGCTGACGCGCTGTCGGACTATAGCCAAATATTTGATTCGCCCTAGGGTCTTGAAATGGGTAGCGAATATAGTCTAGCTGAATGCCATCTACCTCATAGTTTGTGGCAATCTCCTCCAATAACGCTGTCAAATAGTTGCGTACTTCTGGATTAGCGGGATCGAGGAACGCCTTTTTTGTATTTTGATCAAATAGACGCCCCCGCTTATCGAACATTGCCCAGTCCGGATGAGCCGCAAGCACTGGACCCAGATAATTAGTGGGTTGATTCATTAGCGCATTGTGACGCTGGTTAGCCGCTGCAAACATCCAAACCCAAGCGTGCAGTTCCATCCCTCGCTCATGGGCAAGCTTCACTGCGGCTTTCAGGGGGTCCCAACCTCGAACGAGGGGATTTTGCTCTGGTGCAACGCGGCTGGGGTAAATCGGATAACTAGCATTGACCGTTTCAAAAAAGACGGTATTAAAGCCCGCTGCCGCTAGTTTGTCAAAAATTCTGGCTAAATCTTGTTCAGATTTTGCCGTGACAATCGTACCTCGATCTAGCCATATTGCCCGAACTTCTGACTGAGCCAATTTACGATCGATTGGGTAATTGTCCCAGAGTAAACGGCGTGCTTCGAGCCACTGCTGTCTTGCTCGGTTATAGTCCTTTGATGCGATCGCATCACGGAAGTTTTGCAGCGCCGTCCTCGCCTCTGCGACTGCTCTACTCGCAGGGCTGGTTAACCCTTGGCTTGCAGTCTGAGCTGCATTCGTTCCAGATGTATCCTTAGCACTGGCAACGAGAAATTGCTCAATTGCCGCACCTGTTTGTAAATCTACATTACTATTTGTCGCATTCGCCGCGAGTAAGGCACTTTCAAAGCGACCAATGAGATTTTCTAACTCCTGATCCATTGCTCTTGCTTCTGTTGCCGTAATCGCCCCGGTTCTGCGAGGTAATGATGGTGTTGGTGTCACCACATCATCGGGGTCAGTTTGGGCAATCTGGCTAGGAGGGGAAAATGTTGGTGGCGTTAGAGTATTTTGTTGTGGCGCGTTGGCAGGAGGTGTGATGGCACTAGCTGCCGTTGGGGCTTTGGACGGCGCACAATATTGTTGTGACTGGGTTGGTGCTTTTGCTCCAGCCGCAACCGTTAAGCCATAGCGACCAAGAGCGGCGCGTAACCAAGCACTATCCACCTCGCGTGAGGCAACCCCATCAATGCCCCAACGCCAACCGAAAAAGGTAGACTTGTCTGTTGTAACTACGGCGGGTGGGTTGTCACTTTGACCCCAAACAGCGGCGGTAACCGAGTTTAAGCCAGCAGGGATTACGACACCTCCCTGGATGTTGCTAGCCAGTCCAGATTGCCGCACCCAAGTCTGTGTATTCGTCCGCAAGGGTTCGAGTTCAGAGGGTTTGGTGAGAGCAAAACCCCAATAGGCGCCCAAAAGCGATCGCAATCGATTGCGTATTTCTGGTTGCGAAAGCGTCCCGACAGGCCCACTGACGATCACTCGTCCACCCTGACTCATCCATTCCTGTAGGGCAGCTAGCTGGGACGATTTTAGCTGTTCAATATTTGGCAAAAATAGTAATTGAGGGCTACCCAAGTCTGAAGCTTGCTGAACTTGAGCAAAGTCAACAACACAGTAGTCAACACCTGCTGAGAGTAAGCGGCTTGTAATGCCTGACCAATACGCTTCATTCTCCGGACTTCTGACCACTCCCAATCTGGCTGTGTCTGCCCAAGCGGCTGGTAGCAGTAGCAGAGAATGGATAAACGTTCCGAAAACGGTACCGATGAAAATTTTCCTTCTCTGAACGCCAGCCATCTGGTGTAGCGACCCTTTCAGCAACGTTTTAAGTTGCTCACGCTGTTTTCTCGGCAAATGGCACTGCCGATTGACATGAGAATCACTCCTCAACACACTTTGCTCCTTATTCGCTTTTCTACTCCTCACCACCCTTTAGGCACCTTAACAGGTTAAAAGGGGAAAATGTTAAAGAACTATAACTTTTTAGACTCTAACCGACAAAAGATGCAAAAGGCTAATCTGAAAATAGGTGGTAGGTGGTAGGTAGTAGGGGAGAGGGATTTTCATGGCAATGTTAGTGCGCTCTACTCGCAGGGGGTCTAATCTACCAACTCATTAACAGGAAAACGGTCAAGTAGCTGAATGGCGCGAATTGCGTTAAGTTTTAGGGCTTCTGAGACAGGAGGGACATGGGGAATTTGCGACAAGATATCGACTGTGCGACGCAGAAGCCGCACAATATCTCCCTCATCCAAACTCGTATTGGCACAAAGCTGTGTCCATTCAACCCCTAATGCCCACTGCTCGATAATTCCGGTTAATTCATACTCCAACCAAACGGGTAAAGCAACCTGATAGCGCCGTTGTAACTGGAACAGTTGACGCCGCATTCCCTTTAAACCCGTTAAGGCATCGATGACTTGCTCAGCAGGTGAGTAATTTGTCCAGCTATCGGGGCGAGGCGTTTCGGTAACTAGAGCGCACATCGCAGCAGCTAGGTGGTGGGGGGCTAAGTCATCAAACTCCCCCGACATCAGCGCTAACCCTAGCCATAATTCATTGTCAGCACGAATTGCAGCAGCAGCTTGTCCCAAGCGAGTTGGTTTTACATCCTCTAGACAACCAAATGCCCGGAGAATTTCCACTAAGTTGAGGAATTCCTGCCAGTGATGCGCTTGGTGTTCGCGGAATTCGGCTTGACGAGCGTTGATTTCTTCTTGTAAAGCCAAGCGGCGTCTGTGCCGTTTCAGCAAGTTGGAAGGGTTACCCCACTGTCGAATTGGATGAGTATCCAATTGGGTTCTCACGGCATCGACAACTTGCTGCTGCGCGAGGACTTCTGGCGCTAGCATTAGTTCTGCTACACGAGGAAGTGAGGCTGCGATCGCTTGTGTCTCCTGTGTCCCCCGCCTGACTTGTCCCGGCTTAATCACCAGTTCCGGTGGTAACTCAAGAGATGCGATCGCTCTTGCCTCTACTACCTCACCTTGCAAGTCAACCACATCAGCCGTTGTCACTACATACCAACGATTATCAGCACTCAAGCAAACTAAGTACGGGGATTGACCACGACCTTTTTCCTTAGTCACCAAAACGGCTGGAACGGGAGAGGAGACTGGTACATACTTCCCTTTCAGATAAAGAATCGTTCCAACTGTTACCTCTGGTAGTACCTGGACAAGTTCACTCGCTTGTCGGTCTTCCGCTTGATTTTCCAGGATTTTCAGGATTCGGCGTTCCTCTTTTAGGCGTTCGCTCAGTTTTTCATAAGCGGCAAGCGTTCCCACATCTACAGGTGCGAGTTGAATATCAAGTTTTGTCAGTTCTGTCGTCAGATCCGTAATCGCCTGTTGCTGAGGTCTGAGGTACAAGGTTGCCAAGTACTGGGCAAAGCTGCGTTCCACTAAATCCCTCGCTTGAGTCAGCGTATGGGTTTGCAGCAAATTCAGTACCATCCCATAGTTGGGAGTAAACTGACTCACGAGTGGGTCAGCACCAGCCGTTGCCAGGTAAGCGGCTTCCTTTGCTCCTTCAAACGGTGTCTGCAACGTCACAACATAACCTGTTGCATCCATCCCTCGGCGTCCAGCACGACCTGCCATCTGCAAAAACTCCGAAGCCGTCAGCAAGCGGTGTCCCCGGTCAGTGCGTTTAGACAACGTTGAGATTACCGTCGTTCGGGCAGGCATATTAATCCCAGCCGCTAGAGTCTCTGTCGCAAACACTACCTTGACAAGACCCATCTGGAACAGTTCTTCAACAAACCCCTTCCAAGCTGGTAAAATTCCCGCGTGATGGGCAGCAATCCCTCGATAGAGTGGTTCAACTTGCCCAGCACGACCAGCGTCAGGATTGCGACTCAAAAATTCATCAATTCGTGTTTTCAGTTCAGCCGCTTCTCGCTTATTCACCAGTGATAATTCACCCATCTCTTCCACGGCTTTATCACAACCCCGACGGCTGAAGATAAAGTAGATGGCGGGCAACATATCCCGTTGCTGCAACTGGCTAACAACATAGGTAATCGTCGGGCTTTCTGGGCGCCCTCCCTTGGGTTTACCTCCTTTTGGCTTGAGGCGTGGGTTAATTTGGGAGTGGCTGTGATCTAAGAGGGGAAAAAGTCCTTTCGGGTTGCCAAAGTAAAACTGCAAGGGAACAGGTCGGAAGTCGGAGAAAATCAGTTCAGTTGAGCCATGAACAAGATTCAGCCAGTCCGTCAGTTGGTCAGCATTGGCAACAGTGGCAGAGAGGGCAACGAGTTGGACATCCGGCGGGCAATAGATAATTGACTCTTCCCAAACCGTACCCCTTTGCCGATCATTCATATAGTGGCACTCGTCTAGCACCACTGCCTCAACGCCAACAAGGGAAGTCCCGACTTCGCCAATCGGTGTCCCATAAAGCATGTTACGGAAGATTTCCGTGGTCATTACTAAAATGGGTGCATCCCGGTTGATCGAGATATCACCAGTCAGAAGACCAACATTGTCTGCGCCAAACTGCTCACGAAAATCCCGTAATTTCTGATTTGAGAGCGCCTTCAAAGGTGTGGTGTAGAAGACACGACCATTCCGCGATAGGGCACGGTAAATGGTATATTCTCCAATCAGTGTTTTCCCGGAACCAGTAGGGGCACAAACAACTACAGAGCGACTGACATTCAGAGCAGCGATCGCTTGTTGCTGAAATTGATCGAGTTCAAACGGAAATAGGTTATTTAGGTCAAGCTCTACAGAGGTAGTGGAAACGTTCACACGAAGTTATTCCAATAAGAGGGTTGAGGGGATTGGGAGTTTGGCTGTAATCTATGTCGGAATTGTTCTATTGTAAAGCCGGAGTCAAAACCTTTCAGCTTGAGGCTAGGGGCTAGTTTTCTCTTGAGTTATACTGCCATCAGTTTAGGGGCATGATGTGTGTGCTACTAGAAAAGTGCGATCGCTCTTGTTATAGAACCCATTTGACATCTGAGTAGCTCTTGAATTAAGGTGCTCGAAGCCAT
>NZ_JCACKQ010000108.1:0-6085 GCF_059505465.1 Symplocastrum torsivum
TAACTAATTAATCCATCGGTTGTTTTCCTCTGACTTATTCAGCAAGCCCTAATTAGCTGTCTAACAAACTCAATGTCGTTTTATTGATAAACAGATTTGTCGCATTTTCAGCAGATAAAGGACGGCTCAAAAGGTAGCCCTGCATACCATCGCATTTCACCGATCGCAAAAACGTCAACTGTTCTTGTGTTTCAACTCCCTCAGCAATCACTTCCAGCTTCAGTCCATGCCCTAACGCAATAAGGGCTTTAACAATCGCCGCATCAAACGAATCCGTCACCAACTCCCGGACAAAGGATTGATCAATTTTTAACTTATCGAGAGGGAAGTGTTTCAAAGACGACAAAGAAGAGTAGCCTGTACCAAAATCATCAACTGCAATTTGAATCCCCATACTACGCAACGTCCGCAATACGGAAATCGTTACTGGGATATCATGCATTGCAATACTTTCAGTGATTTCCAATTCTAAATAACGTGCGTCTAGCTTCGTTGACTCCAGCACTTGTGCGATAATATTTACCAAATTTTTTTGCTGGAACTGAAGTGCCGAAAGATTCACCGCCATCCGTATCGCGGGCAATCCTAGGGACTGCCAAGTGCGATTTTGGGCGCAAGCCGTCCAGAGTACCCATTCCCCGATCGCATTAATCAAACCCATTTCTTCTGCCAGGGGAATAAACACACTGGGTGAAATAAAACCTGATTGATTCTGCCAGCGAATTAATGCTTCCATCCCCACAATCTGACCCGTTCGTAAGTCGATTTGTGGCTGGTAATGTAATCGGAACTCTTGGCGTTCTAAGGCTTTATAAAGATTGTTTTCCAAAACCAATCGCTCTTGTGCCTTTGTGCCAATTGCAGAGGTATAAAGCTGATAGTTGTTACGTCCCTGCTGCTTGGCACGGTACATGGCAGCATCCGCATTCTTCAACAACGTCTCAGCGTCTTCCCCATCATAGGGAGCCAACGCAATTCCTAAGCTTGCCTTAATGTGTAGTTCTTGACCCTCAAGCTTGAGGGGAGCGTTGAGAGTATCCAAAATCTTGGTAGCAATTTTAGCCGTGTCTTCTGCATTACCAATCGGAAACAGCAACAAAGTAAATTCATCTCCACCCCAACGGGCAAGAACGTCTTCTGGACGCAGACATCCCCTCAACCGTTCAGCGACAATTTGCAATAGCCGATCGCCTACAGCATGACCAAGAGTGTCGTTAATGGTCTTGAAATTATCCAAATCGAGAAACACTACAGCGAGCATTTCTCCATAGCGGTGTGTATGAGCTAGTGCTAAAGAAAGCCGTTCATCAAACAGCATTCGGTTCGGCAAACCCGTCAGTTGGTCATGAGATGCTTGATGCTGAAGCATTGCTTCAACACGCCGTTGCATCACTGCCATGTACAGGTGAATCCCCAGCGCTTGCGCTAGTTTAATGTCTTCTGGTGTCCACGCCTTTGCCTGTCCTTTGGTGACTTCTCGCCAAGCTTCAAACGAGACACGAGGGCGTAGGTTACGGGTGTCGATATCCCTACATCCAGCCCACAGGGTTTCTGTTTCAATCTCATTACGAAAGATAGTGAGGCAGCCCACACATTGCTGATGATACTGGAGAGGCACAATTAGTAGGCTACGGATAATAGTTTCCGAAAATGCCGAAACTATTTTTTGTAGTGAGGGTTCTTTGTAGAGGTCAGAAATCGTGTAGAGATGAGAAACCACTCCACCAGCGCCAGAATAGCTGGTAGAAGAAGGCATCAATGATTCTGTCGGTGCAATTTCCCAGGTTTCAAGTCCTGATTCTTCTACAGAGGCATCCTCACAAGAATTCATCAGGCGCTGCCAAAAGCTAGTTTCTTCAATCCAGGGTAGGGTTGGCTGGTCTCCAGTTGTATAAAGTTGAGCCGCTTGACCTGTGGGTTCAGCGGTGATGTAAAGTCTGCCACTTGACCCTTCCAAGGCAATAACGGCTTCCTCCAGAACAGTCTGCCGGATTTTTGTCACTTTTGAGGGGGAGTGAAGCCGACTACTGATTTGGTTGATTTTGCCTTCATGATAGGCTTGAAGACGGGCGCGGTTGAGCAGATCAGATTGGGCGATCGCAATTGATACTTGATCAACCAACAACTGAACAATTTGCAACTCTCTCTCTTCATAGTGTCGTGGCTCTAGATGGTGCGATACCAACAACCCCCATAATTCGTTTTGATGTAAAATCGGCACAACTAGCGAGGAACGCACCCCCATTGTTGTGAGATATTCCTGGTGGCAGGCATCAACTGGGTAATGGCGAATGTCTTCTCGAACCAAGGTTTTACCAGTTTCAGGGGAGTCTAACTGGTTAAGCGTCTTACGACCTGCAACAACATCAACAATCACCCGCTGACGAGCTTTGACAAACAGTTCGCGGGCAACTGGGGGAACATCTTCAGCAGGAAAGCGTAACCCCAAAAGAGGCGGTAAGCGCTTATTATTAATTGACTCCGCAATCACTTCCCCAGTTTGGTCAGACCCAAAGCGGTAAATCTTAACACGGTCTGTATTAAGAAACGAACGGATTTCTTGTACTGTTGTTGCCAAAATCTCTTGCAGTTCTAGGGATTGGCGAATCCGAGTACTCAGCCGATTGAGCAAACTTTCTCGGTCTAAAGCTTGCTTACCTGGTCGTTTAATTTTCCGACGAGCCATCCCTGGCACTCCTCAAACAAATTAATGTAGGCTTTCCTACCTTCATTCCTATTAGTGGTAGCCTACGATACTAGAGTAAATAGAAGTAAATGGAACTCTGTCCCCATATCTATTTTTGGGTTGGGTTATGAGGTTTATTGACGAATCAGTGACAAGAACCAGAGTGGTGAGGCTGTGATGTCAAACTCAAGAAGGATAAACAAGGTATGAATGCGATCGCAAAGCGGGACGCTGCTGCGTCCATCGCCCAAAAACTTGAACCAATCGTTGGTGATGGCATCTGTGATTGGGAAAGCTTAGAGCCTAGATGGCGAGAGCAGATTGCAAAAGCAAACAATACAGAAAACTTACTCAGTGGCGTAGTTTACCCTAGCATAGCTGAAGAACTTGCCCATGTCATGAGCCTCGCTCACCACAACACTTGGAGTGTTCTGCCTTGCGGCTGCGGCAGCAAACTGGGCTGGGGAGGTGTGAGCAAAGACATTGATTTAGTCGTTAGTACCGAACGCCTCAACCGTATAATTGAACACGCAGTTGGTGACCTGACAGTTACCGTAGAAGCTGGAGTCAAATTCGCCGACCTACAAAATGTTCTCACCAAAACCAATCAATTTCTCCCCCTAGAACCCGCCTATCCTCAAGACGCAACGATTGGTGGAATTGTTGCAACCGCCGATAGTGGTTCTCTGCGTCATCGCTACGGCGGCATTCGGGATATGCTGCTTGGTCTTTCCTTTGTCCGTAGTGATGGGCAAATTGCCAAAGCGGGTGGTCGAGTCGTGAAAAATGTCGCAGGTTACGACTTGATGAAGCTATTTACTGGCTCTTATGGGACGCTGGGCATTATTACGGAAGTAACGTTACGAGTTTATCCTGTACCTGAAGCAAGCGGAACTGTAGTGTTGACGGGTGAGGCAGAAGCGATCGCATCGGCAACAAAAACCTTACTAGCTTCCGCTTTGACTCCTACTGCCGTTGATTTATTATCCACCCAACTTGTCAGTCAACTCAGTCTTGGTCAGGGTATAGGCTTAATCGTTCGCTTTCAAAGTGTAAGTGAATCGGTTAAAGAACAGTCTTCTCGGTTACTCGAAGTTGGACAGCAATTAGGATTATCAGGCACTTTCTACACCGAAGCTGATGAAGTAAAGCTATGGCAACAATTGCCAGAACAAATCTGGGAATCAACACAGCCGCCAGCAATTACTTGCAAAATAGGGGTATCACCTACTGCTGCCGTTGCAACCTTGACTAAACTAGACGCTCTAACCGCCTCGTCAGCATTAGGATTAATTCACGCTGGGAGTGGATTAGGGTTATTGCGACTCGACCCAACCGTGACAACACCGCAGACAATCTTAGAACTGCGAGGTTATTGCCAAACACAAAGCGGCTTCTTGAGTGTTCTAGAGGCACCTCTTTCTCTTAAGCAACAGCTAGATATCTGGGGTTACAACGGCAATGCTTTAGAGATTATGCGTCAAATCAAACAGCAATTTGACCCAAAAAACCTTTTAAGCCCCTCCCGATTTGTGGGCGGGATTTAGATTTCAAAAACCATACTAAGCAAAGATTTAAGAAAATACAGGGAATATGCAGACTTCATCGACCACACCCAATACTGAATTGCCAAAACTGGACACCTCTGGAGAGATTGCCCCGACAGCCTCAACCTCCAATTTTGATGCCCAGCATCCTCCTGAACAAAAGCTAATTGATACCTGTGTTCACTGTGGGTTTTGCCTCTCCACCTGTCCCAGTTATCGGGTGATTGGTAAGGAGATGGATTCTCCCAGAGGTCGAATTTATCTGATGGATGCCATCAAAAACGGTGAGGCTACTCTTGGCGAGGCAACAGCGCAACATTTTGATACTTGCTTAGGGTGTCTCGCTTGTGTCACAACTTGCCCCTCCGGAGTCCAGTACGACAAGCTGATTGCGGCAACTCGTCCTCAAGTTGAGCGAAACTATCCCCGTTCTCTCCCCGATAGACTACTTAGAACCCTGATCTTTAGCCTATTCCCTTATCCGAAACGTTTGCGTCTCCTGCTTGCTCCCCTCTATCTTTATCAGAAGTTGGGAGTACAAAAGCTGGTTCGCTCTACTGGTTTGCTTAAGAAAGTCTTCCCTCGCTTAGCCGCGATGGAGTCGATTTTGCCGCAACTCACCCTAAAGACTTTCCAAGACACCTTACCAGATGTCATTCCCGCTCAAGGAGAAAAACGTTATCGAGTTGGTGTGATTCTCGGTTGTGTGCAGCGCTTATTCTTCTCACCCATCAATGAAGCAACTGTGCGGGTTTTAACGGCGAATGGTTGTGAAGTCGTCATCCCGAAAACTCAAGGGTGTTGTGCCGCGTTGCCAGAACATCAAGGGCAAACCCAACAATCACACGCCTTGGCGCGACAGATGATTGATAGCTTTGAAGGCACAGGCGTTGATGCTGTCATTATCAATGCGGCGGGGTGTGGTCACACTTTAAAAGAATACGGTCACCTCCTGGCAGATGACCCAGAGTATCGCGAAAAAGCCAAAGACTTTGCAGCTCAGGTAAAGGATGCTCAAGAATTTTTAGCTCAAGTGGGACTGACAGCAAAGCTTTCACCACTGACTGATAATCAACTGACACTGGTTTATCAAGATGCTTGTCACCTATTACATGGGCAGAAAATCAGTATGCAACCCCGCCAATTGTTACGAAAAATTCCAGGAGTGAAGTTGCGAGAACCGATAGATGCGGCTTTGTGTTGTGGCAGTGCTGGTGTCTACAACCTACTACAACCAGAAGTCGCCGATGAATTGGGACAACAAAAAGTCGAAAATCTACTCAATACAGGTGCTGAATTGATTGCCTCGGCTAATCCTGGCTGTACGTTACAAATTACCAAACATTTGCGCTTAAAAGGAAAGGAGATTGCTATTAAGCATCCAATGGAATTGTTAGATTATTCGATTCGAGGCATTCATCTCAATCTTTAACTCCATGCCTCCTCAAGTTGTTCGCTCTCGTCATCACGATCATGTAGCGGCTGTGCTGGGACGAGAGCGTCAAGTGTACTATGCAATTATGCGATCGCAGTTTGCACAGCAATCTAAAAAAGTCGTTCTTCCCCTCAGTTCTGAAGCAAATAGTTGTGCATTAGACCTTACTTAGTAGGAAGCGTGAGCGTTGGCTTGGCGGTTAGAAACCGCAGCTACACAAACAAAACCTGCCTATCGCGCTTGCGCTGCGCGTAGCGCACCACGCAGGTTTCAAAATCCTTAACGGGACTTAAACAAATTTCAAGCCCAAACAAAGCCCAAACTAGCTTTGTAAGCTAGAAATACGTCCCTATTGTGGTTCGACCACTCGATAAAACGAAAAGACATCGCTGTCCGAAACGCCTCTAATGCATCAAC
>NZ_JCACKQ010000109.1:0-5438 GCF_059505465.1 Symplocastrum torsivum
ATTAAGTATATTGTCTCATTGACAACAATTACTTTGCCTTAACTTGTCACGAATGTCCATATACAAGCGTGCCCACTTGATCTGATCCGCTTGTACACCAAGAATACTCACGCCGCGCATACCAAACTGCGTACCATCACGATGGGTGCCGAACCAGTACCACTCAGCCCAAGCCGTGTCACCCTCTACTGCCGAACGGAGCAACTCGTTTATTTTGTTATGAAGCCATCATGTTGCTAGTCCCGTCCTGCCACAATAATCTTTTCTGCTAAACCAACCGAGTTAGAAAACATCACCTCATGGCTACCGGGCATTTGCACGAACCGAAATTGCCCTAAGCGGTTAGACATCCTGGGATGCCATCCCCACTCGCCTTGAGGTAAAGCAGTGTCTTCTGTACAGTAGAGGTAACTTTTAGGAATGGGCAGCGAGTAAAACTGCCTAAAGTCCAGCTTGTAATCCACGGTTGATACGGTTCAGGGGATAGGTGTGCGTAACTCGATCGAGCCAAATCGAGGTCAGCATCGTTGAGAAACGCTTCTCGCCAAATCTCAAACGGCATCATCACTGTGTTATCGTCTGATTCGTTCGCTAGAGAGTCGATTAACGCTTGATAGTGCGGCGGAAGGCTATCTCTGAGGCTTTCACCATCATTGAGGCAATTTTGTTCCAACTTTTATCAAATCGGCAGCCTTTTCTCCAATCATAATTGCCGATGCATTTGTGTTTCCTGTGATCATAGTTGGCATAATCGATGCATCAACAACTCGTAACCCTTCAATCCCCCGTACCTTGAGTTGAGGATCGACAACCGCCATTTGATCAATACCCATTTTGCACGTCCCAACAGGATGCCATCCCGTACCGCACGTTTGCCGAATATAATCTTCGATTGCTTTGTCGCTATGCACGGAACTCCCTGGAGCAATTTCCTCGCCCCGAAACTCATTAAACGCATCGGAGTACACAATTCGACGCAAAATTTTAAGTCCTTCAACCATCAGTTGCATGTCAGATTCTTTCTGAAGATAGTTGACCCGAATCAACGGTGGGTCGAAGGGGGAGGAGGAACGTAGTCTTACGCTACCACGACTTTCGGGATGGGTGATGTAAAAGGGAAGGGTGAAAGCCGGACCTTCACGTGCATAGGCAGGATCGACATATAAAACCGGAACAATTGTAAATTGCAAATTAGGCGCCGCATCTAAATTATTGTTGGTATGCAGAAATAACCCAGCCTCTCCCCCATTACTACTTGGCGCAAGGGGCACGTCAGTAGTAGACTGGTAGGCAATAACAGCAAGTGGGTGATCTTGAAGATTCTGGCCGACACCCGGCAAATCAAAAACTACAGGAATGCCGGAAGCCCGCAGATGTTCAGCTGGTCCAATTCCAGAAAGCATTAGCAGTTTAGGAGAATCGAAGGCGCCAGCACTCAAAATCACTTCGGAGTTGACCCTAACTTGATACTCCGTTCCGTTTTGAACATACACTACCCCTACCGTGCGCTTTCCCTCAAAAAGTAAACGAGTCACCAATGCTCCTGTTTGAATCGTCAAGTTGGGGCGATCTTTAATCGGACGCAGAAATGCCACTGCTGTACTTTGGCGCTTACCATCTTTCACGGTCACTTGGTAAAGTCCTGCACCTTCCTGCTGTACGCCATTAAAGTCGGGATTTTGCTCATAGCCCTGTGCGATCGCGGCTTCCACAAAGCGTTGCGACACTTTTGCAGGAGAGAGTGGATCTGTGATGCTAAGTGGTCCATCAACCCCGTGAAATAACGATGCTCCTCGCTGCTGGTTTTCCGATTTCTTGAAGTAAGGCAGGACATCCTGATAACTCCAACCAATATTACCTAATGCTTGCCAGCTATTGTAGTCACGTTCATTGCCTCGTATATAAATCATGCCATTAATCGAACTGCTGCCGCCCAAGACTTTACCGCGTGAAGAGAAAATTTTGCGGTTATTTAAGTAAGGTTCCCCTTCAGTTAAGTATGCCCAGTCCACTTCCGAGCCTAAGAGTGTAGTCGGCCACACTGAGGGAACTTCAAGTTCTGGCTTGGTATCAGGACCACCCGCTTCGAGCAGCAATACTTTAGTATTAGGGTCTTCTGTAAGACGGTTGGCAACAACGCAGCCTGCTGAACCGGCACCAATCACAATATAATCAAAAATTGCTGCGAGATCGTTGAAAGCAGCACTGTGACGGTATGTAGTTGTCATGATTTCTCCTTTTCAGGTCATTGTTTGTTAAATGACGGCGACATTAGTGGGTTGGTGATTGCAAATTCTGCTGCTAGTCGCGCCCTGCCACAATAATCTTTTCTGACGGTTCAGGTGATAATCGTGCGTAACTCGATCGAGCCAAATCGAGGTCAGCATCGTTGAGAAACGCTTCTCGCCAAATCTCAAACGGCATCATCACTGTGTTATCGTCTGATTCGCTCGCTAGAGAGTCGATTAACGCTTGATAATGCGGTGGAACGTTATCGTTGAGGCTCTCACCATCATTTAGGACAAAGGCATCGAAGAAGATGAGCCGTCGAATGTGATCGGGAATCGCTTCAGCAACTTTTGCAATGATTGTTCCGGCAAAACTATGACCTAAGAGAACAATATCGGTTAAGTCTTTGCTCACAATGTAATCAACGATCGATTGCGTACATTGAGTATGGTTAACGTTTTTGTTCACACCTTTTCCATGTCCAGCGATCGTAGGAGCAAAAGCCTGATGACCTCTCGTTTCTAGATGTTGGATAACCGCGTTCCAAGCAGAACCATCGTGCCATGAACCGTGAACCAAAACAAACGTTGACATAGCATGGCTCCTTTAGATGTGGGATGAAAACCAAGTTCGTATCTGTTGAAACGGGTGCAGTGGGTCTTCTGTCGATTCATGATTTGGAAAGGAGGCTACCCCACACTCGCTTTTACTTCTTCAAACGCTGTGTTCATCGACACGTCTTTCCATGCCTCTAATTCAGCTTTCATCGATTCGAGTTTTTGAGTAATCAAATTCACCGAATCTTTGCCTAATGCTAAGCGCAAGGGTGGATTGTCACTCTCAACCACTTGAATCATTGCTGCTGCTGCCTTCGCCGGATCATTAGGTTGTTTGCCATCCCTCTCCTGAAGCCGTTGGACTATTTTGCCACTCGTTTGAGCATAGTCATTAATTTGATGGGATAGTGTGGAAAGCGCTCGACTACTAAAATTCGTTCGAGAGGAGCCAGGTTCAATAATTGTGACTTTAATCCCCAACGGCTTCACTTCTTGTGCCAGCGCTTCAGAAATTGCTTCTAAAGCAAATTTTGTTGCACTATAAATTCCCACTCCTGCAAACGCGCTAATCCCATTCGCCGAAGAAATGTTGAGGATATGACCGCTTCGCTGTTCACGCAGGGTTGGCAAAACTGCACGAGTCACATTGATTGCACCAAATAGGTTGGTGTCAAACTGCCGTCTGATATCATCGTCGTTCACTTCTTCGATCGCGCCTACTGTACCGTAACCCGCATTGTTGACGAGTACATCAATGCGATTGTAAGCGTTCAATGCAGCTTCTATAGCTTGCTGAATCGATTGAGCATTAGTGACATCAAGCGCAATCGTCGTGACCCGATCCGGATAGCGATCGCTCAGTTCTTTTAATTGTTCAGGCTGACGGGCAGTGGCAACTAAATGATATCCACGCTCTAGCACGGCTTGCGCCAAAGCACGCCCCAATCCTGTGGAACTTCCAGTAATCAACCAAACTTTATCAGTATTGTTCATTTGCTTCTTTCTCGTTGATAACTTGTAATTCAGATCTACACCGCTCTAAACTATGGTCTATACTCCAAGGTCAAGCGTTGCTGTGGTTCAGGAATGCGATCGCAAGGAGATATCTGGCAGTTGCTCGATCAATTCCCGATGCGCCTCCTGTCACTAACACCACTTTGTCTTGCAGTATTATTTTGTTTCTCCTGTTTCAATCAAGATTGACCTTCAGCAACGAACTGACGAGATCACCGACGACCCTTCTGATGACCCTGGAAAACGGGTTCGGATGCCTCGTCGCGTTTGAACACCTTGTAGGCGATCGCCAGGAACACGGGTATTGCAACCAGCACTGATAGCGCCCCGTAGGTGGCGTGATACTCGCTGATTGTGAACAGAGCCGGTGTGGTCACAGCACTTCCAGTTATGTTGAACAGGAGTATGCTGCCGATGTTATTCGCGAAATGTACGCCGATGGCGAGTTCAGTGGTTCCGTCAATCAACGAGACCACAGTCCACAACAGACCCGGAACGAGGAAGTAGTTGGAAAAGACCGTCAGCCAGCCACCTGCGCTCACCTCCGGGTTTAAGAGGTGCGGCAGGGTGAATACCACTGCCGCCACGAGCGCCAGAAAAACGCGGTTGGTCGAGATCATGCTCGCGCCCTGCACAACGTATCCGCGAAAGAAAAGCTCCTCCGTGGTCGTCTGGATCGCGGTGAAGATCAGTGCCAGTGGCACGAAGAGCGCGAACGTCGCAAGGTTGGAGTTGAAGGAAAAGGTGTTGGGGTAGAAGAGGTACTGTCCCAGCACGCCGATCAGACACGCTGGAACGGACCACGCCACAAACCCCTGACCGATGCGACGCCAGTCGATCCGCTCCCGCGCCGTAACCAGCGTCCGGGGATGGCGGCGGTGGATAAGGGTAACGGCGATGAGAACCCCCGAGAGGAAGAACGGAAAACCCGCCATAACAAACAAGAACTTCCCGAAAGGACCAAGCACAGAGTAATCCGGTTGACCGCTAAACGCGAACGCGACGAGTACGCTGGCACCAGTTCCAACCACCAGCCACGCAAAGAGGATGACCACCAGCCCCAGAACATACCGCCACCCCCGATACTTACCCCACCGAGCAGCCTCCACATAAGTTACGTTTTTCATGAGAATACATCCTGACTTTTGCAGATGATTTACGCTGCATTGCTAGTTTCAGCCTTGACTTCGGCTGGGATTACGAAAGCTCTTAATTCGACCATCTTGTCGCCGCGAAAGCGCCAGATGTCGCAGTACGAGTAATGAGCCGCCTTCCCGTCTTCGTCCTTGATTGTGAGGTCGCCGAGTGCCGTGACGAAATCCCCCTCAGCGATCAAGTTCGCAACGATATTCAAAGGCGGTTCCACATACTCCGTTGCCATCCATTGGCGAACGGCTGCTTTTCCTTTCAGGGTTCTGTCGCCGACAAATGTCCATTCCGTGTCGTCGGTGCAGAACGACAAGAATCCTTCATAGTTGCCTTGGGCGATCGCCGCGTTTGCCGCTTCTAAAATTGCTTTATTGTTCTCTGACATCTAAATCTCTCCTCTGTTCAAAGCAACAAAGTGGTATGAGTTGTTATGCTGTTGCCCCTCACTGGTTTACTTCTAGGGACTGGTAAACGGCTTACATTGAATCG
>NZ_JCACKQ010000110.1:0-5245 GCF_059505465.1 Symplocastrum torsivum
CCTTGGGCATATCTTTCTAGTATTTGGTGTTCAATTTCTGTCATCCCTTCTCCTGATTCGTCTCGTGCGGACTGATTTTTCGTGAGCTTTGGTGCTGCTGCTTGCTTTGAAGTCGCTTCTTTGTTGAAAAGAACACTTGCCATTGCTCGGATTTTTGGGTCGATAATTAGAACCCGGTGATGTTTCCTCATTCGCTTCCTGACCGTCGGGAGCTTTCGCCTGATGACTACGTCTTTTCCTTTCGCGACATCGATGTCGCGAAGGGCTTCAAGAGCTTTCGCCTGATGACCACGCCTATCGAAAGCGACACTGTATCGCCTTGGACTTTGAGAGCTTCCGCCTGATGAGTACGTCTTTTCCTTTCGCGACATCGATGTCGCACAAAGGACATCGGCTGACCATTCCCTTGCAATAACAAGCCAGGAGGCTAAGGTGTTGCGGCAGTTAACGCATACGAAAAAATTGCTTTGACAACAAAAACCACCCTATCTGAGGGTGGCTGTCTTTTAAAACGTTGTCATAACAGCTTTCAACGTCGTGCTTGAAGCTCAAATTGTGCTATTAGCTGCTCCGGCGTTACACCAAACGTCTTCAACCACCAAGACGCGAACGCTAGTAGGCGCATCGGTCTATCAGCCGGTTCCCAACGTGATTGAGCGTCCTTGTCACTAAGCCAATGTTGGACGGTCGATTCGCTCACTCCCGCCAACAGTCCTAGTTCTCTGTAGCTGACAGGCGCCCACAGGATGGCAAACTCTGATGGGTGCTGCTTTCCGTAAAACCAGTTTTGAAAATCCTTGACTTCTGGATTCTCTCTAACCACTTGCCTCACCCCCATCTCGACTTTTGTTGAATTCACTGAGCAACTCAAGGTCGGCTTCATACGCCCAGTCTTCTTCGCAGTAAGGATAGCTACGGCTATTGGGATGTAATTTCACTAGATAATGCCAGCCCCATAGGGTCTTACACGAAGCACTCTCGTTCGACCAAATCCGACCGCTTACCTCTCCGTAATCGTGTGCTGGGACTTTCGCCCAAATTACTTCCTCTCCTAGCGCAAATTTTGGGGGAGATTTTGGGGGAGAACTGATTCGTTGATGGATCATCGCTTTCAAACCATTAGTTGTTGAAAAGCCAAGCGTCTACGCTTCGCTGAGATAAACAAGTGGCTAATCATTGCTAAGCGCTTGGTGGATTGGAGTCGAGGAAGACGAGATTAGGACAATAGGACAACGCCCACTTCTCATTAGCGCAGTGGACATAGTAATGCCTAAGAACAGGTCTTCGTCAGTGCTGATTCATTGGGCAATATAGCATATTATTAGTGGCAAATAGCCACTAATCAGCCACAGTTTGTAGGCTAATACCCTCTACCTCGGTGCTAAAGATGTACGATGGAGCCGAGTTAAATAGATGCGACCCAGTGAGTAAGCGAGTTTACGTGACACTGCCAGATGCAATTTATGAGGATTTAGAGCAATGGGCTAATTCCCAAGGTCGTGCTGTTGCAAACCTAACAGCGTTCTTGATTGAAACGGTAGTAACAAACGCTAAGGAAGAAGGGAAAATTCCACCGAAGAAACCACCTACGAAGGAAAAGGAGGCAAAGTGACTGAAACACCTAAGCTCTTATGATGCAGACGATAGAAGAATAGGTGTCCATCGGCACATCTATTAAAACAAAGAAAATCTCACCAGCAAGGGCTGACGTGGAAAATCTCCCTGGCTGGTTTTGGAGAGCTAAAAATAGCTTGTATTGACAGGCTATCACAGGCTCTCTCTGGCAAACAAACTGGAGGGAGAAAAATGGCTGTTACAGACACCCAAAATTTTGTAGATCAACATTCCCAGACGACATTCAATACAGCACAAAAGACACTTACCGACCAGCACTATAAAGAGTGTGTTGACAAACGAAAGTTAGATCGCCGTTGGATAGAGGTCAACTGCCGCTCAGTAACTACAGAAGAAGCCTCAATGTTACTGGGATATCAAGCCAGCTCAGGTGGAATCTGGATGGATGGCGTTGGTATCCAGGGGCAGTTGATGCCAGATAAACCTTGGATATCACAAAAGGATAAAGCTAAGGGCAAGAAGAAAGCACCTAAATACCGCGCTCCTCAAGACGAAAGCGGTGACTATGACGTAATGCTGCCTCTGCACCCAGATGCTCCAAACTACTGGAGTGACTTGGAAGCTTTGAAGCGGAAGTGCTATGTCGTTGATGATTATCCTTGCTTAGTTTTGACTGAGGGATTCTGGAAAGCGATCGCCGGTTGTTCAAACGACATCCCCACCATTGCTCTGCTAAGTGTATCAATGGGTCTTACTAGTTCCAAAGCCGATCCACAGGGAAAGCGCTATCTGGTCAAGACACTAGAACAATACGCTAAAGCTGGATTTGGATTCATTATTGGTTTCGATGCTGACTGTACAACTAACGAACTCGTGCTTTGGGAACAACGGAAACTCATTGCTCAACTTAAACTGTTTAAAGTTCCGCTCTACTCCATAACAGGACTGTGGACAGTTGACGAGGGTAAGGGGATGGATGACTATATCCAGATCAACGGCGCTAATCGCTTCAAGTGGGAGGTGATGGGTAAAGCTGTCAATATTGAAACCTGGGAAAAGCAGTTCCAGCAACCCTTATCAGGTGACTACAAGAAGACCAACAAAATTCCACCCGCTGATATCGTTGCCTGCGAAATAGCCGAACAGTATCGAAACGAGCTGAGATTTAACAATGAAATTGGTGGGTGGATGCGTTACGGAACCGACTTTAACGGTCAATGGTCTGTTGAAACGGATGAATATGTTGAGTCGATAATCAGCAACATCATTGATGGGAAAGGCATCACTGGCTATAACAGCAACAGCTATATCGTCAATATTGTCAAAAAGTTAAGGCACATTCTGATTGAGCGAAAATGGCAGGAACACTCCCCTAATAAATTACTGCCATTCCGCAATGGAGTTTTAGAGGTCGCTACAGGAGAACTGCTGTCTCACTCACCAGCCTATCTACTCACTTGGCAGCTACCACGCGAACATAATCCAGAAGCAACAGACTGGAGTGGGATTGATGCCTACCTTGACCATCTATCAGCTAACAACCCTGCGCTCAAGAATATTCTGCTGTGCTTCTGTAATGCTGTCTTAAAGGGACGGGCTGACCTCCAAAAGTTCCTTCACCTAATTGGACTAGGAGGAACCGGGAAGGGCACATTTGGACGCTTACTCACCGACCTAATTGGGGAAGAGAACATTTTCAGTACCACAATGGACGATTGGTGCAACAACCGCTTTGAGGCGGCTAATGCCTATCGCAAGCGTCTGGTTGTATTCTGGGACGAAGATAAGCAGACCGGGAAGTTAAGTAAGTTTCTCTCACTCACTGGGGGAGACTGGGTACGGGCAGAGGAGAAGGGTAAGAAGGGCTTCCAGTATCGTTATGACGGCATGGTGCTAGTTCTATCTAACCTGCCGATTTTTACCGGCGATGCTGCCTCACGGATAGCGCGACGGGTATTGCCAGTACCTTGTAATAATCCGGTGACCGCAGCAAGTAAGCGTGACCTCAATACAGAGTTCCAAGCAGAACTAGATGCCTTCACTAACTATGTTTTATCACTGTCAAATGAAGAAGTCACCCGAACTTTAACCGGACTGGCAGCCATTCCCGAATGTACTTTGGAGTTCTGGGAGAATCGCATTCGTGTAGATTCGATTGCCGCTTGGGTGAATGACTGCGTAATTTATGATGTCATGGCACAAACTCCCATCGGCTCTGACAAAAACGAAGCTGACAATGGAGCATCACCAATTACTCTCTACGGTTCCTATAGTCTTCATGGCAAGCAATCAGGTACTCAGGTCAAGGCGGTCAAGAACTTCTCACCAGATCTCTTAGAACTCTGCTGTAGCGTGCTGGGCTGGAAGATAGAACGTGTTGTCACTAAGACTGGGAAATTTATCAAGGGTTTGAGACTTCGTACTGAGATGGATGGGAATATTCCCACTCATGATTTCACTCTTTTAGAGAAAGTTAGCTCCGCAGGAGCTGCTAGACCTAACGGTCTCGCTTCGCTAACGACAGGTGACGAGTCGGGTGACGAGTCAGGTGACGAGTCAGAAGCTATACAAGATGCTGCTTTTAGCCAAGGTGACGAGTCAACTCAAACTTTTGGAGAAAATCAAGAAGTATCAACTTTGATTCAAATTGGAAAAGCTGAATTATCCTCTTTCCCATCTCTCACTAAAGTGGAAGCAAAAACAGAGGTAGGTTGTGCTGCGGAAATAGAGGTTGACTCGTCACCTACGCTAGAATGCCCAGAAAATCAGTATCCTGACCCGTCACCTGACCCGTCACCTAACTCGTCACCCGTGACGTTCACTGAAGCTGATTACTTAGACTTTCCACACCCAACCTGCGACACGCTAGAGGCAAAGCGGAACCGAGTCTACAAAATCAAGAATTGTCTACTGGAAGCGAAGACCAAAGAAGAACTGACGGCTATTAAGGAAAAGTTTGGTAATCAGTTCCTGTGGGTTTGGAGTCACCCAGTCTTGACTAAGGGAGAGAAAGCAAAGATAAGTGCGATCGCTTTGGCAGAGCAACTGGATTTGCTCAAAACACCAAGTACTGAAGAAGTCTATCGATATATTGGTACTTGCCCAGCTTACGGTCGTGTCAATGGTCGGTACGCTGCCATAGAGCCAGACACACTAGTTGTGATTCTAGATGTGACTCACTCCTCACCCGATCTGGTGTACGTGCGTCCTGTGACAGGTGCAGAAAACTGGGAGGATGGTTTAGCTGTAAAGCGTATCGATTTGTCATTAATTTGAGAGCGCATGAGCAAAAAAAAGCGAAAGACCGGACTGAGTGAAGTGAAGCGAATTGATAGCCGTTGTCCAAAACCTGTAGGGGTTCGAGAGTTGATGGAATGGGTAATTGCCCGTGACCTGACTCTTGATAAGTGGCGCAAACAGATGCAATCTGAGAACGGCGAGGGAAGTGTGGCGGCTTGGCTCAACCAACGCTGCGTGATTGACCCAAGTGCCGTTACCCCAATAGGTGATGGCACTTCTATTCGAGGGATACGGCTTCGCACTCCAGCTGATACTCAGCCAACGATTGAAGAGTACCTCTGTGAGCAAGAATCCCGTTCCCGTTAAAGAGCGCAGACTAGTGCAGCGAGGCGGAAATAAGTGACCAGTTAAAAAAGGAAGCAAAAAGGGA
>NZ_JCACKQ010000111.1:0-5077 GCF_059505465.1 Symplocastrum torsivum
TAAGTATATTGTCTCATTGACAACAATTACTTTGCCTTAACTTGTCACGAATGCAAGGAGAGGGGAGTTCAATACCTCTTTGATATAAAAAATCCTTCTAGTTCCCCCTTCCCTTGCGAGGGTTGCGGGGCTAGGGGGTTAGGTTTTTTAATTATCTAAACCAGCCACAGCTTCCTTAAATTCTTCAATCCCTTTAATGAGCGGATGAACATCACACCAACGCTGCACCTCATAGTCTGCATCTAGGTAGCGATATTCTAAAAGACAACGATTAAATAATAAGCTCCGATACTCATCGTCATTGACTACTCGCTTAGAACGCGAGACTTCAGCCAGCAAACGCCATTGCTCATTATCAACCGTTCGACGATAGGTATCTCGTGCTTGGGTAATCGCTCGTCGCACTGCTCTCTCAGAAATCGGTAAGCTTTCTGTACGTCCGATCGCGTCTTGCGTTAACAATAGCAAATTCCGCACATGACCCCCACTCATCAGACATAGCTGTTGCACGGTTTGTAAGCTATCAAAGATTTGCGTATCCAGAGATAAATCAGGCGCAAATTGGCTGACTCGCTTGCTAATCACTTCCCTGATTTTGTTGAGTCCTGGTTCGTAGATATCTCCAGAAGGAGTTCGCACCATCACCATTGGCAACACTTGCGTATCACTATAGATATCTCTAAGATCCGCAGCACGTTTAGAATGCACCATTGAGATTGGAACGGTGTAGATTAGATGACAATCCAAGGCTTTGAGTTGTTCACTGCGATCCAGAAAGATCTCATCGTGGTTAGTCTGTCCGTTTTCCTGAATAATTGGCGCAATCCGGTCTAAGTTGTCCGCAATCACTGCCAGTTGAGTGCAACCATCAGGGAGTTGCTGTTTCGCCTCAGCGAGAAACTCATTCAAAACAGCAATCAGCGTCACCGTATGCGGATTCACCTTCTCCCGAATCTTGTGGCGCAGCGTCGGTTCCGCCCTTAAATTCGCCGTCAGCTTAGCAAACTGGGCAATCTGTCCCTCAACACTCATCCCCTCAAACGATATCTCCGTAAGTGCCAAATCTTTCAACTCTTGCCAACGGTCTTTTAGCCAGTCTCGCAAAGGAGCAGTATTAGCACTCTTTTGTAGATCTTCTAGAATGTGGCGAGTACACGCAAGGAGAATATCAGTATATTGAGCATCCTCAGATTCAATATCTTCCTCATCCGCAGCAAAATAGACTACATAGAACTTCTGCTTTTCCAGAGAGTACTTCAACCTCAACAGTTCTGTAGATTTCCCCGCACCCCGATGTCCAGAGTACAATTGGCAAGTCTTCTGATTAGATAGCTGAAGTCGATTCCCCAAATCTTCCAGAATATCTCCATCCCCTCGCACTTCCCGACAGTCTACATAGTTTGGGTCGCCTGCGGGTAAAGGTCGAAAGGGGTCAAAGGCGTTGTAGAGGTTTTTCAGTAAGTCAGAATTGGGAGCCATACATCCAAAATATTGCCATTGAGCGCGATTCTAGCTCAGGGTTTGAAGAAGTAGGAGTATCTGAAATCTTGTACTCTTCGTATTCCACTCGCAAGGGAATCAATAATACTGTTGGTCAATTAGCTCTCGTGTGTGACCCCTCCCCAAACCCCTCCCCGAAGCGGAGAGGGGCTTCCGGACTCCCCCTTCCCTCGCAGGGAAGCCGGAGCTTTAGTGAGGAGCTGGGGGGTTAGGTTTTCCTGAATATCAAACTTTTAGCCCAACTGCTTTAATAGCACTCCGCCACCGCTCAACAGCCTCTTGTAATCTCGGTGACAACCAACTGTGATAGTGAGGATAAATAGGTAAACGCGGCACCAGTTCCCATCCCTCTGGCTCTAAAATTTCTCTAAGCTGCTGTGCATCAGGATGCGGATAATCAGGATTCACTTCATCTTTTGGTCCAATTCCTCCTAAATCCCTGGCACCAGCATCTAAACAAGCAAGTAACCAATTAGAATCTGGAACTAAATTAGGCGGAATTTGGATAACAATATCCGACGGCAGAATCTGACGCGCTTTGGCAATTACCTCTGGCAATTGATGAGGGTTAAATGCCGGAGCATCCCAAGTTTGCTGGCTTCCTGGACTATGGGGTTGTAAGATGACTTCTTGGATATGACCATAACGAGCATGAAGCTGTGCGATCGCATCCAGTGTTTCCCACCAATCTTCTTGAGTCTCCCCAATCCCTAGCAGTAACCCAGTTGTAAACGGAATCTGCAATTCTCCCGCCCATTCCAGTTGTTGTAGACGCACCTGGGGGACTTTACTCGGCGCATAACGGTGAACGGTTTGTAACAACTGGGGCGTTAGCTGTTCTAACATTAACCCCATTGAAACATTCACAGATTTGAGCGATCGCATTTCCTCAAAACTCAGGAGGCCTGCATTGGTATGGGGCAAAAACCCCATAGATAGTGCCAATTCGGCAATATCATAAATCCGCCCAAACCATTCCTGCCGACGTGATGAGTGGGGATGCACCTCACCACTGAGAATAAGGATTTCACAGACACCCTGAGATTGAAGCTGTCTTAACTTGCTTTCGGCAGCTTCTAGCGACAACCAAGAGCTTTTCCCAGGATCGACACGAAAATTACAGTAGGTACAACGATTAAAACACTCGTAGGTTGGTACGAGTGTGTAAGCAGGACTGTAGGTAACGGTTCGGGAATCAAAACGTTGCATGGGAAAGGGGAATCACAGGCTCTATTCAAGAGTGTGACCGATCTGGCAAAGTCTTGGTGCTAATAAGAATCCTTATTCTTCCGCCCAGAGGTAGGCTTCTTGCTTAGCGTGAATATTCTTGATATGCTTCTTCACTGTGTTGAGCGTAATATACAACCGATCCGCAATCTCTTTGTAGGAGTGGTTGGCTCGGCGTAGTAACCAGACTTCTGCCTCGCGAGCAGTCAAACCATACTTTTTGGCATCAGTAATCGCGACATTTTGAGTAGACTGTTGCCTATCTTCTATTGTTATTAACAGGTAAGGGTGAGCGCTTTCCTCTAACACTAACCACCTCGCTCGGATGCGAAATGTACCTAAATTATCGGCATCAATTTCTGACTCGATAATCAACTTTTGATCGTAAAATAGATCCTTGCTCTCAAGCAAACACTCGTAAACTCGCCAAACTTCCTCAATCAACGGGCTAGTTTGTGATGCAGGCTGTAGTAGTTGACCGAAAATTCGACGCGCACAGTCATTAGCATGAACTAACTCTCCTTGATTGCTCAAAATCAAAACTCCATCAACAAAGCCTTCCATAACGGCTTGTAGTAAAGATGGTTGTTTGGAATGCTCAAAATGTGAGTTTTTGAGCTGTTTTTCTAAGCAGCTTAGTCTCTCAAAGCATTCAATGTGAGTGTTCAGTTTATGAGCGAGAACGACCATGTTGCATCTCCTTCAGGCTAGTCAACTGAAAAGTCAAGTTCTTACAAGTCTTATCAGTTGAGGGTTAAAGTCATTCTTACGTTTGAGTTTGTGTAGCTACAATGAGCAAACTGTAAATTTCCAAAACTGCCTGAATTCTATTCTGTTAGGTCGAGGAAAGGTGAAAGGCTCTGAAGTAGGGTGAAGTTTTTCTACATTTTTTCGATTTGCTAAGTAATTACGAAATCATAGTATTTCAAGGTGTTTATCTAGATTACTCAGCCGTGTAAGTAAAGCGCTACTTTGTTTTACTCAGGCAAATAGTAGCCGTCGTGACAGATTAGTACCTAGTTATCTGTATTTGAAGGTGCTTATGCACTTAACTTCTTGCATAAAAAGCAAGGCAAAGGGTGATAAGTACTATGGATAGGCGGCAAAGCTGACTTTTAGAAAGGCTTTATTCGTTAAACAACCCGTAGGATATGAATCCAGAATTTGTCGATCAGTGGTTCCCTATCGAGCAACAGCGCAACTATATTTCAATGCTGATTGGACGAGTGGGTTTGACTCGCCGTCGAGCTGAATGTTTTGTGCGATTGTGGATCTATTTACTACTTAAGCAACAGCAAGAGTTAGGTAATCGTTTAAAACAACCCTTAGGCCAATTACAGATACCAGAAGGATTTGTTGCTTGCACCCACCGGGAAGCCGCAGAACTATTCTATGCTCACAAAGACCGAGGAAGCGATCGCGCGGCAGGCATGATGATCGATAAACTGCTTGCTCTGGGATTAATTGAAAAACAATTTGATGGCAATACAGTATGTATTCAAATTCGGTCTTTGCCAAATCTCAAGGTATCTCCCAAGGCAAAAGAGTCAGTACAACTCAAGGTTGATGACTTCAATCCCCGAACCGATGCCGTTCCAGTTGCAGATTTTCTCGCTCGAAACTACAACTGGATGAACAAAAATACGACAGCGGTTCCGCATAAAATTTCCAGGCTACTGCGTACTTGGGCAGGCAAATATTCTACTGGAATGCGAGTGCTACGCCGCTGTGACAACTCTCGTCCTGTGGGATTTTACCTTCTTTACCCCACCTCAACGGAGTCTGAGAAAAACTTCTTTCTTCCCCCAAGCAAAAGCCTCCATTTGAGTTCTGTATCGGATATTGACCCTCTGGAAATGGCGATTCCTGGCGATCCTGATTGCACCTCACTATTGGTGCGTAGCTGGATGATCGATACTCCTTATAAGAACCAAGAGAATATGTGCCTCTTTGTGGAGGATGTGCAGAAAACCATTGTGCGGATGCAAGCCGATTTTCCAAATCTCTGGGATTTCTACGCCATGAGCATCCATCCCACATATGAAGAACTGTGTATGGCTCTGGGATTTCAAAAAATTGGTGGCGATCCGAAGTTATCGGTTTACTGGGTGTACACCGCAGTAGACCAATTTTTGGCGCTAGATATTAAAGAAGCGATCGCAACCCTTCATTTTGATAGCCATTGCCCAGCACTTGAGGCAAGTTAGACCGACTCTTGCCATTGCTTTCCTTGCCGTACCTGTCTTTCCCCCGTGTTGGAGTATGAGCCTTTAGCTACGTCCTCCACCACGTTTTTTAACGGGACTTAGACAAATTTCAAGCCCAAACAAAGCCCAAACTAGCTTTGTAA
>NZ_JCACKQ010000112.1:0-180625 GCF_059505465.1 Symplocastrum torsivum
ACTAATGCATAGCTTATCAAGGGGGGAAAAACTTCAAATCTTGCCCCCTCCCCTTGAGGTCGGGGAGGGCTGGGGAGGGGTCATTCATGGATTTTTGCAAGAGGTATTGCTAAAGGCTGCGAAACAAGTGCTACTTGACAGGAAAACAAAAAAGCTGATGGCTGATAGCTGAGAGCTAACTGCTATATTGTTTTTTACTGTCTAAAGAATGAAATCGGTTGAGAGAAAGTTTGATTTATGTTCTCTGACAATTTGAGTCAGCATTCCTTTATTAATGTCTGTCTGTTTCGCGGCTACTAAGGTAGGCAGAGAAAAGGCATACAATGCATCAGTAACAGAAAGTGTACCTTCAGCAGAGTCTTTTCTTGCGGTAAAGGGAAAGGTATCAGGACCACGCTGGCATTGGCTATTCAGGTTTACACGAGAGACTTGATTAACTAATGGGTCAACAAGTTTGGAGATTGTATCGGCATTGTTTCCAAAAATGCTGACCTGCTGCCCATAATCAGACTCAACCATATATTGAATTGGAACTTCAATATCATCGAAGGGAACTATGGGGATTACAGGACCAAATTGCTCCTCGTGATACACCCGCATTTGTGAAGTAATAGGATACAGGACAGCGGGATAGAAGAAAGTTTTGTTGACGGTGCCGCCTGCTTCATTGACAACCTTCGCACCCAAGCTTTTAGCATCTTCAACAAGTTCGGTGAGATACTTGGGCTTCTCTATATCTGGTAGCGGCGTGAGCGTGACACCTTTTTCCCAAGGCATACCAAATTTCAGATTAGCGATCGCATCACAAAAACGCTCAAGAAAGACATCGATAATTTGAGAATGGACAAATAGTATTTTCAAAGCTGTGCAACGCTGTCCATTATAAGAAAGCGTTCCCAAAACGCATTCTTTAACAGCTAAGTCCAAATCGGCGTAAGGCAGAATAATGCCTGGATTTTTCGCCTCTAAACCTAGGACACTCCGCAACCGATGCGGCTTAGGATGCAGTTTTTTCAGGGAACTGGCTGCTTTACTTGAGCCAATAAACGCCAATGCATCAACCTTTCCAGAAGCCATTAGGGGAGGAGTGATGTCCCGACCCTTTCCATAAATGACATTGACCACACCTGGAGGAAATGCGTCTCGGAACGCTTCTAGCAGTGGACGATTGAGCAAAACTCCTAACCTTGGTGGTTTTAAAATCACTGTATTGCCCATAATCAGGGCAGGAATCAGTGTAGTAAAGGTTTCATTCAACGGATAATTTGTTGGGCCTAAACAAAGCGTTACCCCCAGAGGCGCACGACGGATTTGACCAATAATTCCCTGTTCGAGTACAAACCGAGAATTGGTTCGATCCAGGTTCTTGAGGGCATCAATCGTGTCTTCGATATAAGCAATCGTGCGGTCAAATTCTTTCTCGGAATCTGGATAGGACTTGCCAATTTCCCACATCAAGAGATTGACAACTTCCTGCTTCTTCTCCTTCATCCGATAGGCGAAGTCTTGAATATGTTCAATCCTGCCACTGACAGACATTGTCGGCCAATGGCCTCTGCCGTTGTTATAGGCTACCACAGCAGCATCAAGCGCTTCGAGGGCTTCTTTTTCTGACAATATTGGAACGCTGCCAATCACTTTTTGGGAAAACCCATCTGCCGTTTTCACATAAATTGATGACGAGACTTCTTGCCTTGACCCCTCCCACTGTCGTAGCAATCCATCGATCAGATATTCAGTTTGATGAATCGGGTCGGGTAGCTGGAATTCTGTTGGAATACTAGATTCGTCCGGAAAAATTGAGTCAATCTTGGGTTGGAGTTGGGGTTTTTCTTGTAGTTGCATAGCATTAGCTCTCCTAATTTGCTTAAGCATCAACTTCCTTTGCCACCAAGATAAACCATTGTTCTAGATAATTCTGTACTGAAATTAACCTAAATATTGCAACTCGCTATGTCCTAAGAGAGGTTTTTAATCTTTTAATAAACATACTTTAGAAGGTAGAAAAAACTGCTATTTGTTTATCTAAAATCTAGGATAAAAGTTAGTAACACAGAAGACAAACAAATATTAAGTAGGTAGACAAAATTAAACGTAAGGTGGACATTTCCCACCCTACGAGTTGCTTGCAAACAAACTATCCTTTGAAGAAGGCTTGTCTAAAGGGATGAACGCGATCGCCTTTTGTGGAGTCAGCGCAAGGAGCGGGGGGTGTATTTACTAAAACCGATAGTTACGAATCTTCTGGTTCGACGCTTCGCCAACCTGTGCCCAAAGGCTTACTGGCACAGCATTGCCTTGAGCATTCACCTTGATTTCCATAACAACTGGTGGTGTCTGTGATGACTGACTTGGGTTGGTTTGGGGTTCCGTCTGTGGAGACTGTGTTAAGTTGGCTTGCCGGGTTGCCCCTAAGTCAGCGTTAATCTGCTGTCGCTGGTCTTCAGGGATGTAGTAAGTTTCCAGCCCATACTGAATAAAACCTTTTTCAGCCAGCCCTTTAAGGGCAACCTGATTTGCTGGTAGTTGCGAGGGGCGCTGGGTACTAACTGCGACAGGTTTCCAAGCTTGTGGGAGTTTACCTAGGGTTGGCTTGGTTGGTGCTGCCAAAATTACATAAAAACGAGTACCCGGTTCAATCAAAGCAAAGTTATTTCCGTTAGGCTGTTGCTTGGGCAATTTCTCCCAACCTGGGAGCTTGCTTAAGCTGTTTTGGCGGGAAATATCATACCTTAGTGTCTGGGAGTAGCCTCGCAACAGTTCGTAAGGGTCTACTGGTACAGTCTGGAGGATAACGGTTTTACCAGTTAGCTGGGTGTAAACGGCTTGGGCTGGAACAGCAAGAATCAATGCTGTTTGAAAGACAATAGGTACCCAAAATCGCCATCTAGGTGTGGGCTTAGGAGATTCAGAATTTAAGGTCATTCGAGTTGGGACTTCGGATTGATTTCGAGGTGGACTATTTAGCCAATGTCTAACTGGATAGTTATTTTCGCCGCGCTGCACTAGCAATATTTATTTTCACCCATCTACTTGTGAATGCCTGGTTCGGTAACGCTCAAACCATAGTCCAGCAGCAATGACACCAAGTCCGCAGAGGAACAGGACTAAGGATTTGAAGAGTAAGTCAGTGTTGTACTCCAGCATCCGGCTAAGAATTTGTAGAGTTAGCAATACCATACCCCCCCAGAAAAAGCGGCGCTGACTCTGTGCTAATCCTTCACGGATTAAACCAGTGGAGAGCAGGAATGAGAGCAAGTTGAAGATTAGCGTAGCTATAATTGCAAGCCTACCGCTACTCAGATGCCAAAAGGGAATTAAAGCACTGACGGTAATCATACTCGCGACAAGAAGGTTGGTTAAATCGACTCGACGCAATAGTTGTACCCATTCCCAAACTGTCCAACCCGCTAAGAGCAGTATATCGACTGGAGGAGGAAGGGTTAGTGAAGTGTCATTGGCTGAAGGCACCAATGAGGTACTCCATAATCCATAGAACGATGCGAGAAAGAACAGAAGGCTGAGGAAGGTGATAGCAAGACTACGGGCTGTACTGTCGAATGATTGAGCCTTCGGTGAACGCTGACCCCATAGAGAATCCCTGTATCCCCATAAAAGTGCAGGTGGTAGCGCACAGGCAACTGCAGCTGTCCAAGGTGGAGAACCTAATAGATTCAATCGGATTAAATTCGCTTCTAGAAAATATATAGTTGCGATCGCACCAAGGCGAAAAATCCAGCGAGAACGGCACCAGTAAGCCAATGGGATAAACATTAAAGCGGCTAACACTGGCATATATTGCACTACAAACCGTAGCCAGGGAAACTCACCAATTGCAACAAATTCTGGCTGTCCCTGCACATACCCAAGTGCAATTAAAAGAATTGCCAAAATTCCCAACATCGTCAGCCGTAGGCTGTACGCCATTGTCAAAACGCCGAATCCCCAAACCAGATACAACTGATAAAGTAGCCCACTCTGATGAAACATCTGAGACATCAGAGCCATATTTGCCCCTAAAATCAGCGCACCTAAGAGTAATAACCCCTGTCCAAAACGGCGTTGCCATCGCTCAGTTGGATGCCGCCAGAGGTAGAAACCTGCTGTATTGACACCAATAAAGCCACTCAGGAGCAATGTCACCTTCAACCCCCGTGACCACGCTTGCCAGTTCGCCGCGACGAAAGTGATAATGGCTAAGCCCAACAGGACACTACCTAGCCCCAGCAAAATCACGATGAATCGGCTACGGGCAGACGCTTCAAGGTCATTAAATTGATAGCGATCGCATAATTGTTCATACACAGAATCATCAATTATTCCCTCGGTTCGCCATTGTTCTGCTTCTTGACGCAACTGGCGACGAAACTTATCAGAAAGCATAACCACCTCAATACTTGAGTCCGTATCAGTAGAAGGACTTGTCGTTTGTGAGACACTAGGAAAAAATCTACCGGAATCAGCCCTAGAGGAGAACAATGACGACGGCTGTAGATGTACTGGGAAGAGCAGCACGAGAAATTGGTTACACCGAGTCGCCGCCTAACAGCAACCGTAACAAATTCGGTGCCTGGTATGGAATGAATGATGTACCGTGGTGTGCCATTTTTGTCTCATACTGCTTCTACGATGCTCAGTTGCCATTAGAAATCACTACACCAAAAGGCTTCTCATATTGTCCGTCTGGTGTCAAATGGTTTAAAGAGCAAGGTCAATTCTTTAAAACACCGCAAGTCGGTGACCTTGCCTTCTTTGATTGGGATGATGACGGAACCACTGACCATGTTGGCATCGTTGAGGTTGTTCATGATAAGGCGAATGTGACCTGCATTGAAGGGAACACAGGCAGCAATAACAACTCCAATGGCGGACAGGTCATGCGCCGTAAGCGTTCTATCAAGAATATCTTAGGCTTTGGTAGACCCCTATATACAGATACATCTCGCCCTCAACCTGAGCTTGGCTACCCTGTATGGCAAGGGCGTTATATTACATTAACAAGTCCTCTGATGAGTGGGAATGATGTTTTGACATGGCAGTTGCGAATGATTTCCAGAGGCTGGAATTTTGGTGATACTGGCTCAACGGGAAAAGGAGACGATGGCATTTTCACAGAACGTTGCCACGAAGTCCTGATCAAATTTCAAGGGGAAAAAGGGCTAAAGCCTGATGGATTGTTAGGTCCGATGACATGGAATGCTGCCTGGGAGACACCGATTACCTGAGGTAATGTTCTGGGTTGTTCGGGAATTGGGAACTGGGAATTGACAGGAAAATAAAGGTTTTCTCGTCGCTTTCTGTGAATTTGTATAGACTGATGCAATTTTGACTTAGGCTTTATCAGCAGGATAGATGTTCACTCTAAAGGACAACTGGATGGTGCTGCGGCTGACCATTCCCACATAGAACCTGGATAATTTTTGACATTAGTAAAACCTAAATCAGCCAATACAGCAGCAAAGAATGCTGAGCGGACTCCACCTGTACAGTAAGTAGCAATTGGAGTATCAAGCTTTATCTCGAAGCGATTGAGTTTATCAATAATCTGATTACGGGGAAGTAAGTATCCCTTAGTATCTATTAAATCTTTAAAGTAGAAATGTACAGCACCAGGTATATGTCCTCCACGTTGTTCCCCATAGGGAGTAGAGCCAGCAAATTCACGGGGAGAACGGGTATCAATTACAATCAACTTCTTAGAGGCACTTTGAACAGAAAGATGAGCTTGAAGTTCATCACGCTGGATTGACCACAAGGCAGTTGGCTTAACAACAAAGTCTCCAGCAATGGGTTGGTTCAAACCTAATGTAGTAGGAACACCAGCTTGGGTAAGAGCTGTATAGCCTCCATCCACAAAGGCGGCTGATGGATGTCCGAGGGTGCGTAACATCCAAACGATTCGTCCCTCCTCACCAAAATGCCAAGGGTGAGTCGGATTACCAATTACAACGACTGGCTTGGTGTTAGTAACACTAAGGTTACGAAGCTTTTGTTCCAGAATTTCCAGGTTCTCAAGTAGTTTGCCTTTATCAGGTGATTGCTGTTGGGAAAAGTGCTTCCAATTAACGTGAACTGCCGCCGGGACATGACCCATTAGCCATTCCAAGTAAGTGCGAGAATCAAGAATAGTTGCTCCTTGCTCAATACGTTGCTTGGCTTGTGCTGCACTGACTACCCACTGCTGATTTCGACTATCTTGAGCTGGGCTGTTCAAATCATTACTCTGATTGGCGATCGCATTTCACTTACTTAGCCTAATTCCAGCCACTAATTACGATAGCAGTTGGCTCATGAAGCTGAACATCGGCTTGAGTATATCCATATAACCGGCTGCTAGCACACCACCCAATAAGCCAAATAAATGTCCTTCCCAAGACACGCCCTCATACAGTGGAAAAATACCCCAGAGTGTCCTTCCATAGAGGAAGCCAACAATGGCTGAGAGGACAATCGACAGCGAGTCACTCTCAACGTAGCTGTATAGCAGCAAGAAATTTATGTAACCGAAAATAATGTCACTGGCACCAAAATGGCTTTGTAGTTGCTATTCTCGTAACAAATACTTAACGGTATTGATGAGTTCTTGAGGATGGCAAAGCTTGGAAACATAAGCATCAGCGCCTTGCTTGCTTCCCCAATAGAAGTCACATTCTTCTGTCTTATTGGAATACATCAGCACAGCAGGCTTAGGAGTTGTGTTCTTCGACTTTAGACGCCGACAGACTTCGTAGCCGTTCATTCGAGGCATGATAATATCCAGAATAACCAGCTTGGGACAATGAATTTCTGCTAGGGACAGGGCTTCAAAGCCATCTTCAGCAAAAATCAAATTTAGCCCAATCTTTGTCAGGTGTTTGGAGATTATCAACTGTTGGGTCTGGTCATCCTCTACCACTAGAACTGTAGTCACAACCCTTTACCTCTAGTGTCTTTAGGGTGAACTACAACTGGCTCAGGTTAAATTCCGAAAGTTTTTCAGTGTAACTGGAGTAGATTGCGATCGCTTTCTTGCATACCCATGTAGGAGGCTTCCTGACCTTTACCCATCTTGTTCTGAGAAAAGACAAATAGACCTATCTTGAAAGTCTACTTTCAAGATAGACACCATGCGCTGTGGCTCACAACGAATGAATGAAAATCCTTATTTCTTCTGCCCTCTGCCTGATGCCCTCTGCCTTTTGCTATAAGTTAATTGTTCAGCTTTCTAGTTGCTGAGTCAGGCGCTGCTGTAACTGTTCTAGTAATGTATCGACATCCTTAGCAACTTGCTCAAAACAAGTAGGAGGTGGGGGTTCGGGTTCAAACTGAATCAGCTTGAGTTGCTCGTTACCAATCCCAATGATCAGAACTTCCTTTTCAGGTTGATGAGCATCCACAACTCCCAAAATTTCCTGAAGCTGGTTGTTGGCTTTACGATTTAATTCTTCGACCGCTGTTTTAGGACAATAGACAAAATGCGGTGTCGGGTTAAGGTCAATTCCTAACGTCTCATCGCTTTCTCCCCGTTCCAGAAATAGCCCCCAAGCGAGTGCAGCCAGTTCTTGTTGATTGTCTTTGGCGAATTGATTGAGTTGCTGTCGCCACTTGTTTTCTGGTGTTTCCGGTTGGGGACTACCAAAGAATGTCATGATTTGCGTTGTGTGATGGTCAAGCGCATTTCATTTTATACCCGACTGGACACGCCAGAGACTCGAATAAATCCCTTGATGTTCCAGCAGTTCTTCATGTCGCCCTTGCTCGATTAATTTCCCGTACTCCATAACGTAGATACAATCAGCATTGCGGACAGTGGAGAGACGATGCGCGATCGCAATTGTCGTCCGGTTTGCGGTAATCTTCTCTAGCGATCGCTGAATTGCCGCTTCTGTCTCGTTATCGACAGCAGAGGTTGCTTCATCGAGAATCAGAACCGGGGGATTCTTTAAAATAGCGCGTGCGATCGCAATCCGCTGCTGTTGTCCTCCCGATAATTTCTGCCCCCGTTCCCCAACCAGTGTGTCATAGCCTTGAGGTAGTTTGCTGATAAAGTCATGAGCTTCGGCAATTTCAGCCGCCGCTATTACCTCGGCTGGGGTAGCATCAAACGTGCCGTAGGCGATATTCTCCCGCACTGTGCCATGAAATAAGAACACATCCTGACTCACTAGCCCAATTGCTCGACGCAAATCCCTCAACTGCAACTTTTGCAATTCAATGCCATCAAGGGTGATTGATCCCGATTGCACTTCATACAACCGCAACAGTAGTTTTACTAACGTACTCTTACCAGAACCTGTAGAACCGACAATGGCGATTGTTTTACCTGCGGGGATGTGAAGCGAAAGATTTTGAATAACTGGATGGCGATCGCGGTAAGTGAAGGTAACATTGTTTAGCACCAACTCACCCCGCACCTGCTCAACTGGCAATGGGATGTCGCCTGAGTGCATTTCTATCGGAGTATCCAGCAGATTCATCACCCGTGTTGTCGAAGCCATCGCCCGTTGATACTGATCGAGTGTTTCTCCCAATCGCGTCAACGGCCAAAGTAAGCGCTGCGTCAGGAACACCAACACACTGTAAGTTCCTACTGCCATCCTCCCAGCAACAACATCCATCCCGCCATAAAGCAGAATTCCTGAAAAGCCAAACAAGATGATCATCCGGATTAAGGGGATGAATGCCGCCGAAAGTGCGATCGCACGTCTGTTACTTTGTCGATAGGCTTGACTTTCTCGTTCAATCCGCCCTATCTCATACTCTTCGGCTGTAAAGCTTTTAATCGTCGTGATGCCTGTAAGATTATTCGCTAACTGTCCATTAATCAAACTCACCTTTTCCCTAACCTCTGCATAACGGGGCGCAAGGCGACGCTGAAAGGCAACTGAACCCCAGAGAATAAAGGGGATTGGCAAAATAGTCATCCAAGCAACACTAGGAGCAAGAATCGCAAAGGCAGTGCCAATAACGATAGAAGTCGTCGTTACTTGAATGATGTCATTCGCTCCCACATCCAAGAAACGCTCCAATTGATTAATGTCATCACTCAAAATCGACATTAACCCCCCAGTACTCCTGTCCTCAAAATAAGCGAGTTCTAGGGATTGCAAATGCTCATAAGCATCTAAGCGTAAGTCATGTTCAATTAATTGCGACAAATTACGCCATAGTGTTGCATAAGCATATTCAAAAACGGACTCTAGCCCCCAAATGATGATGCTTAGAACCGTGAGTATTAAGAGTTGCCCGAAGACATCTTTGACTCCCCACTGTGCAATGAGTGAATCCTCTTTCTTGATTACTACATCCACCGCTGCACCAATTAAAGCGGGGGGTGCTAAGTCAAAGATTTTATTGAGAATGGAACACGCGATCGCCTGCCAGATTTGGGTGCGATAGTTGTGCCCGTAATTAATCAGACGCATCAGGGGAGGCCCTGATTTTGATAGGTGCTTCCTGGTTCTAAGACGATGTGATTGTTTGATTGTCTTCGCCGCTCGTTTATAGCGGTTCTCAGTTGCAGGGAATATAGTAACCGCAGTGGCGAAACCAGGTGAGAATATCTTGAGGAGCGAACGCATTAATCGCTGCCCAATTCCCAATTCCCAATTCCCAATTCCCAATCTCACATAAACGAGTTCGTTAAATAAATACGAGTGGCTTATCCTTTAAGGGAGCAAATGCCTCAGCATCAAAACGGTACAAACTGGCAGGACGCCCTGCGCCTCGTGATACCTTAAGCCCCGTATCAGATAGAAAACCGAGCTTCAATAGACGAGTCCGGAAGTTGGAATAGTCTGAGAAGTTTTCTCCTAAAACAGTAGTGTAAAGCTGATAGAGGTCGCTGAGGGTGAAGAGTTCTGGTAGTACGTCGAAGGCAACAGGGCTATATTCCAACTTGTTGCGGAGACGCCGATAGCCATATTCCAGAATTTGATTATGGTCGAAGGCAAGCTTTGGTAACTGCTCAATTGGATACCAAGCAATACCACTAACACCATCGGCAATCAGTTCTGCTTCCTCGAACCGTACCAACGCAAAGTAACTGACAGATAAATAACGCACACCAAAACTGGTAGGCGATTCTCGTGGGTCACGACATGGCCCGCCAAAGGTGTACAGTTGCTCCAGGTATAAGTTGTTCACCCGGATTTTTTCTGCAAGAATCCGATGCGCGGCATCTTCTAAGGATTCTCCCTTACGGACTAATGTCCCTGGCAGACTCCACTGACTAAAGAACGGTTCATCCTGACGCATCACCAACAGCACCAGCAGTCGGTTTTGCTGGGTATCGACGGAAAAGATTACGTTATCAACTCCAACTTTAAAGTCGGCTAGTGCTTGCTTTTTTACCTGCTTGGTGCCGCGTCCTGGCATGCGTACAATTGCTCTTTGTGGATGTAGTCCTCAACGGGAGGTGTCAAAACTTCTGGATCACCCTTCTCACGATACGCTGTAGAAGAAACGGCTGGTGCTTGAAGATCAGCGATCGCAACTTCTGCTCCTAACTTCCTCAACTCTTCTATACCCCCCTCGTCTATTTCATAGCCTGGACGTGGCACTACTAGCAACTTCACTTGCTGTAACAGCTTTTCAATTTGATACCAGCGTGGCATTTGGCTCACTAAGTCAGCACCAATTACTAAGGTGAAGTCTACTTGTGTTCCCCAATGCTGACGGGCTTTTTCAACAGTTTCCAACGTCCTCGGACTGCTGAGGGCTTGGTAGAGACTAATGTTCCGTCGAGGCGGTGAAATATCCTCAATCAGTAACCGTAACATTGTTGACCGATGTTCTAACGGTGTCTGGTGAGTCTTAAACGGATTATCCGATGCCCAAACCGCTACATGATCATAGTGATAGGATAACCAGTTGAGAATGGCTTGATGAGCTGAAGTTGGTGGATCAGCGCTGGTACCAAATAACGCAATGTTGACCATGTTGGTTGTTCGTTGTTGGTTGTTGGTTGTTAGTGGAATTGAAGGCTGAAAGTTCTAGCCTTCAACGTTTTGAGGAGGCTTCGAGCTTATGTCTTTGCTGCGTAGCTTGCGTTAGCTGTTGTAGGGGATCAGAAATTTCTACTGGGAGTGGGGTTGGGTTATTGAGTTGGCGGGTTGACTCGGAGAGACTTGCAACGCTTGCTGCTGTGCGTTTTTTGATGTCTTCCAAGGCTTCTGGGCGCTGTAGCCGTTGACCTTGTTTCATCACAAGTTGTAGTAGGGGTTGTTCCGAATCTAAGGGTGATTCAGAGGCTAAGCTCAATCGGTCTTTAGTGAATTTCCCTTCTATCGTTTGGCGATAGATTTGCTTGCGTCCAGGATACGTGGCTTTATTACTTGCCTGCTTCATCGTGGGAATGCCATCAATTTCAACAAGCTTGTAGATTCCATTCACAGGTGTTCCAGTAACTAGCCGTGTTCCCAATCCGTATCCATCAATGCACGCCCCAGCACTCTTGAGTCTGGCAATTTCATGCTCATCCAAATCACCACTAGCAAAGATGGTGGCATCCGGGAGGAGCGATCGCACTTTTTGAGACAACGCTACTAAATCCCCTGAATCCAAACGCACACCTGTCACTTGGATTTCTCCAGCATTTACCCGTTTTGCCAAACCCTCTGCTGCACTGAGAGTATCGTAGGTATCAATTAACAGAGGAGAATTCGGAAAATAGCGATAGAAGGCAGTAAAGGCATCTTGCTCACTTCCAGATACGGCTGCGATCGCCATTACCAAAGCGTGAGCCATCGTCCCTGTGGGTTTCCGCCCCAACTTCAGCGCTGCTAGTACATTTGATGTTGCATCCAATCCCGCCGCCATAGATGCCCGTGCTGCCCAAAGCGAAGCTTGGGGACTAAATGCCCGCCTTGTACCAAACTCCAGTAATGTAGCCTTGTCTCCTGCCACATCCCGCATCCGTGCCGCCCGTGTCGCCACCAACGTTTGGTAGTTAATCGTATTTAAAAGATAAGTCTCTACTAACTGCGCTTGCCAAAGTGGAGCCTCTACCCGCAGAAATGGCTCATTGGCAAAAATTGCCGTTCCTTCTGGCACTGCCCAAAGGCCACCCGTAAACCGCCCATTGGTCAGGATTTCCCAGAATTGTGCTGGCGCATCCTCAAAAATTCCCGTCGCTTGCAAAGCCTCTATCCCTGCTGGAGTAAAGCGAAACTTTTCTAGGTAATCGAGTACCTGTGCCAGCCCCATCGCAATCAGGTAGCCAAAGTTATTGGGTAAATGGCGCACAAATAGTTCAAAAGAGGCTGGTTGTTGTGCCAAGCCCTCGCCTGCATAACACGCCGCCATCGTTAGCTGATAAAGGTCAGTCAAGAGGCTATAGTCTTCGGCACCTAGTGATAGTTCCTGGTCTTCAAGTTTCATTGTTAGGGCAGGATTGTCCAAGTGCAGGTAGTCTCTATCGGGAAGAGTTTTCATTGCCCAGTTAGGGTTGGGGTTTATTGTCCTAAATTATAGTAGTAAATACCAAAATTAACTTCTCTCAACTAACGACTAAACACACTTTCTCCTGAGTCTCCCTCTAGGTAAGGAGTGAGAGAAAAAGGGTTATGTCGTCAACTTGATCTATAACTACTCCAGAATCATCGGTTCTAGCTTGATAGGGAAGAATCAAAGATAGTTGGTCAACTCATTAAGAATTTATGCCTACTTTCACATATTGTATAAAGTTCTTAATAGTAATTTTACCTAAAAAGACGTGACGCTTAGGACAAGAGTAGCAGAACTTGGTATCGGCTTTTGTATGAAGGGTACTCTTAGGGAAATACGACGTAGGGAGAGGAGATTGTGATAACTTACTGGGTGTGCGATCGCGTTAGCCCAGTCGATTGTTCGCTGACTCATGAGGTTTGACACCAGTTCGCGATGTAATATGCCCAGACACTGGCTCGATACTAAAATCTTTGTAGAAGATAAAGTAGGTTTAAAATACTTTGTTAGTTTGAAGAATAATCTTAGTCTTGACTCAATTCCCAAAGAAGTATTGCAAACATAATCAAACAAATATTGCAATTCACCGCAAACCATCTAGATTTACTCATAATTAAAGTACAGCCGAATAGAATTACATTCGTCTAGATTTAGAAGCTCACTCGAACTTATCAGGAGAGTAGTTTTATGAGTATCTACAAAGTCTTTGAAAGCATGGCTCAGTATATTTCTGAAGCTGTAGGCAGAATTTTTAGCCCGAATGATGATGCTTATCCAATTATTGGGGTACAACCCTTTAGCGGTGAGCCATTCCAGGAAGCGAAAAGAGCAGATTGGTAAATAGTCGATGAAAGAAGTGTAGAGCAAAACCGTCAGGTATAAGCAGTTCATTCTCGGCGGCAACTGACTACTGGCGGTTTTCTTCTCATAGGTTAAAGCTTAACAAGTCAGTGGGGAGAAAATAAATTTTCACTGACTTTTACTTAGTATTTATCTATTTTCTGCTATATTCTCTGAACTAAGATTTTTCAATTGATACCCGATTTCTTAGGTACATTTACAAAGCCTAAAACCCTAACTCAAAAAGAGTTAGGATGTCAAGGATTTCAAAAATGACATGTCCAGACAGACTTCAATAGCGTCTACTACCTCTGACCGCTCTGATAGGGAGTTTAGTCCCCCGTTGGTAGTAACAAGGTGAAGGAAGCGATAAAAACTTCACACCGCTTTAGTCAGTCTTCTGTTTTTTTTTATTTGCACCGTCTGTACATCTGACATCGCTCTCCTTCGATGTACAGCTATGGGTCACTGCGGTATAACTCCCGTCCGGTACAACTGCTATTCGTCTAGTAGACGAATAACTCACCAAGTTAATCAGCTCATTCTACAGGCAGAAAGAATAATAACTGGTTGTCATTCGATAGAAACAAGCCCGCTCCACTGACAAAAAGAATCATGCCATGAAATTAAGTGTTTAATTTTTAAAAGTTATAAAGCTTTTTATGAGAAAAACAGAGCAATGAAAGGTGGCGTAACATTGCTCTGTTGAATATCCTAATGAACCTAATGAACCTTTGTACTTAAGCTTTTGTACTTAGGTTTTTCTACTTAGGCTTTTACATACATGGGAACCTGACGCAGGCGATACTGTTGTTCATTAAACCGCTTTTGTTCAGGTGTTAAGAACTCATACTGAATTGGGGGACGCATATCCCACTGAACACCAGCAAAGACCAACAAGCTTGCTGCTATTACAATTCCGGTGGAAAGAAACTGCCAGCTACCTAGATAAGGGAGAACGGCAATGCCTAGAAGGTGAACAAGGCTAGCGAGGGTAAAAGCACGCGATCGCATTCCAATTCCTGTACAGATGTAGCCAATAGCACTCAACCCTAACCACATTGGACATAGATTCATCAAGATTTGTCCCCAGCTTAGAAAGATACTAAGGTCTGTTAAGGCAACACCAGAAAGCATGAGGGCAACCCAACAGAAAAGTACCCACCTGAGTCCTTCTACCTTTACCCAAAAGTGAGTTAACACCACCATACCGACTGTTCCCAGTAAAGTGAGGACTGACCACAATCCAGCTTGGATAACCCAGCTAATTGGAGCGAATTGAGCTGTTACAAAGATCGCGGCACAAATCAAACCCCAAAGTACAAAAACCTGGTCAATCCGTGTATAAAACACGGAAATTACGGTCTTCTGTCCAATTTTCATTTCAAGGCTTAACAGCCCTTGACGATCTTGAAAGTCTAGTGCTTCCTGCTTGCGGCGGATAATTGGCTCTACGGGATTGAAAAAAGTCATCAGGTCTCTATCGTTAGGAATTAAGTAAGGAATAAGTAGCTATAACCGAAGGTCTGTTTTTGTAAAATACCTTAACTTATCGTAACAAAAGAGTAAGAAAGATACTTAGTCTTAACAGACTTTTTCTCGTGATGTTGATTGGCACCCACTTATTTTGGGTTAGTTATTGTGACAAACTAGGAAAATTGTTCATTTATCACAAATACATAATTAATCCGAGGGCGTTTAACACTCGTAGCTTAAAGATAATGCGATCGCGGCTGTAAAACTTCCGCAAAATTGCCGAATATAAAATTAAGTGCCTACGCTATTCTGCTGAGTTAACACTAAAGACAATAAACCGAGTCAGCCATAGCAAGAATTGCTGCCCATCGCCGCTGAAATTCATGCTCTGTTCACTCGTATGGAGAAAATCCTAGAGCCTAGATGTATGCCATGCTAACGACGGGAACACCACTACAAACACTGAGCTTCGCACACGAACATTGAATGGAAGTCTCTCACCAACTTCCCAATCCCTATTCCCTATGCACTAATCTTCACTCCTCAAGGGTTGAGTTTCTTACAGACAATTGGTTAAAAAAGTCAGCCTGCAAACCCTAGCCGCGCTTTACACCATTGAATGATAAATTTTTCGGAGGTTCTTCTTTGCCCGACATCCTTTTTGTCGTAAGACTAGCTCGCTTTGAGCTTTCTCGCCTTCTTGAATTAAGCGATCGCGAATCTCCTTCCAAGACAAACCTTCAATCCCTTGTAAATATACAAGCTTGAAACCGCCTGGGTCAGATTTTTTAAGGGTTTCAAGGGACTTGAATAGTATTCTAAGGTTGCTGTCCATATCTCGCTCGGCGACTAAATAGTCTTCTATGGCTCTCAATGCCGGGACAAATTCCACAAACTCAGGAGCGAGGAGCTGTTCTTTATTCTGTTTCCGGCTTATTTCTCGAATGATGTTGAAACAGGTTCCTTTTAGCCATGAGTGAGGGTTACTAATAACTCCTCCAGAACGAATATATTCTCTCCCGCGTATATAGGCTTCGTTAAGGATGTCATAGGCTTCAAATCGAGAAGCCAGATGAAATTGCAAAAGAAATCTCTTGATTGTCGTGATTGTAGAATAGGAATGAGGATTGCCCTTACCTAATATCTCCTTGATTGCTGTATCTAACGAGTCTTCTGGTAAATCTTCTGGTGGGGGCGTAGACTTGATTGCCTCTGAGTTCGTCATAAGTTATTCCATAAATCACCCTCAGAAACTAGTGAAACATCGATGCTCAATGTGACACCTCCATAGTGCCAGTTTCTTCTTAGTAGCCTACAAGCTTGATAGAGATAGACTTGGCACTTGCTGAATGTCCCCTCTGGGGTTGGGGGAGAAAGCCCCCCAAGCAGGGTTTTTCTACGAACGATTACTTTTCGCTTAAGTCAATGACATTCTACTTAAGTCGGCTGAGGCTAAAACTTAATAAGCTCTCTTAATTGAGAATATTCAAGCCCTGATGAACGCTGCCTCAAAAATAACCTGATGGTCTTACGCTATCTGTAGTGTATGAGCTTCACTCTTTATGGAATCTTTAAGAAAAAGATGTCACGAGTGGTGGCACTTCATCACTAATCATTAGACTTGTTCAAGAATGTATTTCTAAAAGCGCTGAAACTTTTGTATAGCAAAGGTTTCATACACTGAAACTCTAGATAGTTGTAGTTTTTACTCTATCTAGGTGTCAGCTTGATTATTGGATGAGTCGATTAGCACTACCTGCTGGCAACTATCCAACCAGTGGGCTTAGCTGAGTCGAGAGGTGACAACAAAGATCATGGGAACGCCAAGCGAAGGAAATATGAACAATATGGAGATAATGGTTGAGCACTCTCTGGAATATAGAAACATTATTCACGACTATTGGACATTGGCATCCCGTCCAACACTTACAGAATCAGAAGCCGATCGCTTAGAGGAAATACTGCACAAAGCTCAGTCTGAGCCGTTACTTGAGTTTTTACTCGATGAAATTGACCATATTTTGGCACATGAATTAGGGTTACTCGATGAACAATTCATTAAACATCAACAAGATGAGTTGAGAAAAGCCATAGATCAGGCTTGGTGTGAACAAGTGCTTTTAGAGATACGAAATCGCTCAAAAGCTATTCAAAAGTACTTGAAAGGCAAAGGATTCTACACGGGTGCAATAGATGGTCAAATTGGTCCACGTACACAGGAAGCGATTGCCCTACTCAAGAAGGAAGCTAATCTAAAATTTGAGCGGCTTGAATTTTTTGATGTAGAAACTTGGTCTATATGCTAAGTCTAAGCTAATTGGCATTCAAGTTGCTTTTTGCGCCGAATGGTTCAAGGAAAAGGGATGAGGTGAAAGTAAATCTCTTCCCTTTATCTTTTGAATAGAAGTAATAGTAAAAAAATGATTGTTTGCGGCGATAGGTTTTATTGGAATAAGAATATTTTTGCTTAAAGCTTGTCACACAGTATCTTAAGGTTTCACTTATTAGTAATTCATCTAAATCAATTACTAACAATGAACCAAGAATTTTTAGAAATCAGAAACACCTTGCCAGAATGCCCAAGATGCGGGAAAAGCTCACTAGCTCAACTTAGCCGCAATAAGTATCAGTGCTTGTGGTGCGGATTTAATCGAGATCTTTCTGAACCTGAATGGACAGGTGTTATTCTTATTGGCGGACTCATTGGATTTTTTGCCCTTGTCTTCTTTAGCCAAGGATGAAGATTAGCTCATCCCACGTCCTTTAGACGTGGGATTTCCTGTTATTTGTTGTTGGTTATTGGTTATTTATCTCCTGGACAAACAACAAAGTGGCGGACGACTTGTAAGCAACAGTAAGCTTCTTCCAGAGGCACTTCTCAAAACTCTCGATGCAAATGCCCATCCCGCAGTTGCACGACGGGTTGATTAGACATTTGCACTAGATGTTCATCATGAGTCGTAACAATCACTGTTGCACCCATTGCGTTCAGCTTTTTGAGAATCCGCAACACCTGCCGAGAATTATCGGGATCGAGGTTACCCGTTGGTTCATCTGCTAGCAGCACTGGAGGAGTGCCAATGATGGCACGCGCAAGGCTTACCCGTTGTTGTTCTCCTCCAGAGAGTTCTTCAGGAAAACAGTCAGCTTTATGTTGCAAACCTACTAACTTCAGGGTTGGCAGCAGACGACGCTGAATTTCCTTGCGGGTGAAGCCTTGTGCCCACAGGACAAAGGCAATATTTTCTGAGACAGTACGACGGGGAATTAGTTTGTAGTCTTGAAAAACAATACCAATGCGGCGACGGAGTAATGATAAGCGATCGCCCCTCAACTTCCCCACATTAAACTGCTCAAGAATCACATCTCCCTGTGTTGGACGTTCCGCACCATAAAGCAGCTTCAACAACGTTGACTTCCCAGCACCAGAAGGGCCGGTGACAAACAAAAAGTCTCCTCGATTCACTTCCAGATTGACATCAAGTAATCCCCGACTGCCATTGGGATAGGTTTTTGTCACCCCTTGTAACTTGATTATCACAGGCATTTGAGTGGTTCCCGCGTTGGAAGCCACTTGCTGCTGAGTTTTAGGATTACCAGGAGGAGCAAATGCTGTGGTCATAGACAAGCAATCAACAATGATTGGTGAGTATAAGCGAATTCAAGACTTTTCTCTTCTCATTGGGCAGGTGCCCAACGAAACTCTAAATTTACTTCAAACCAAGCGCTGGCCGATCGCTTTTAGAGCAAACTGTGGCAAAGCCATCATCCGCCGCCAACGCCAGGGTTCCTGATAAAGTCGGTAAAGCCATTCCAGATTATTTTCCCGTAACCAGAGTGGCGCACGAGTTTTAAGCCCTGCCCAGATATCAAAGCTCCCACCAACGCCAATCCAGGTGGCTTGAGGGCACAAGTGGCGGTGTTTAGCAATCCAAAACTCCTGACGAGGGACTCCCAATCCTACCAAAATTAGCCGAGGTTGCTTAGCTTCCAGGGTTTTCTTTAATTCTTGTTCTGCTTCCGGTGAGAGGTAGCCGTCTTCAACTCCTGCGATCGCTAATTCTGGAAGTTGTTGTTGCCAAACCTTAGCCGCGTTCTGTGCAACACTAGGTGCCCCTCCATAGAAAAAAACCGGGCAAGACTCTCCCAATTGCCCAGCCTGTCGGATTAAAGATTCAGCAAGTTCAATTCCTGGACAACGCCGTTGCCGTTGCCCTTGGAGACGTAAGTAAAAGATGACTCCAGCACCATCTGGAATCACCAGTTCGGCATCGCGAATAATGCTGGCCAGAGCATCATTTTGCTCTGCTTGGATCGCCATTTCTGCATTCAGTGTCACGACATGGCTACCCAGCTTCTGATGAAGACGAGTTCCAAGCCAGTAGTCATAGTCCTCTAATAGGTGAACCGGTAGCCCCAGGATCGGGAATTTTTCAGGTGCCTCAAGCATAGCCTAGTGTTCGCATAGCCTCACATCACACTAACACTATGAAGGCTAGCCGATCCGGACATTTAAATCTAGCGGCTTGTTAATATTACTCACCAAAAAAACTAGAGACGTGAGCGATCGCAACCACCGGCTTCTAATCAGCTACTGTACAAAACACAGCTAGCCCGTTCAACCCATTGCCTACAGGGGTTCACTGAACAAGAAGAATACAGGAGTTCAGGAGTTCAGGAGAATCCTGAAGGATAGGGGAAGTTTGCTGTCTCAAGACTTCGTGGTGCAAACCCTCCTCACGTCTCTACTATCTCTACTGGAACACTACTTGCTCTAAAAAAACACTTAAAGAGTGTGTAGTTAATCCTGGTTTAATTCAGATAACTCGTTTAACAGAGCCATCAGCGTACAACTCCAGTGGTACTAGCTGAACTTTCCCTTTAACGTTGACTTTGCTGTAAACGATACGTTCCAAGGGAGAATTGTTTTGGTTATAACGACGAGACATTGTACTCACCCCGTATAATTCAAAGGTTTAAAAAACTTTTCAATCAGGCAGCTATTTAACTTCCTTAACTGCCTACTTCTGTGATACAAGAAATATTGTGAAGAAACAGTAAAGCTGACACGATTTACTATAAAGCTTTCAATAATACTTCCTGAAAGTTCAAGAGGTGCTTGACATTAGCACCGTTTCCTTATTCAGTTCTGTTAGCCAACCACTTAACAACCTCGGTGAGGTCTGCACTGTGCTGACGATAAATCATCAACTTGTCTTCTTGAGCAGCCAATGCATTTTGGGGTTGTGCATCTATAGCTTTAAGAGCAGCTTCATACTCTAGCTTTAGGTAGTTCTTAATCTCTGTTTGATTGGCTTCAGGAGAAAGGTTTATTTTGACAAACAGCGTACCATTAGATTTGTTTTCAATCCCTTGAATGGATAGCTCTGGTCTATCATTCTCAATTTTTAATTTTTGGAATGAAATGAAGAAGGCTTTCCAATCAATACCATGGCGGAAAGCCAGCTCTATCGTTTCTAATGCTGTTTCAAATAACTTGGCACACTCTCCTGGTGCAAAGTTGCCAGTCAAGGGACGACGTGCCTGTTGATGAGCTTGCAGATAAACATAGTCGCACGTTATGTCTTGGAAGGTTGTAGCAATATTTAGCTGCCAGTCTTCTAAGCAAGCTCCTGTAAATATTGCCTTATTGAAATTAACATTCCAGACTTGGGTTCTTTCTAAACCTGCCTCACTCAAGTCTGCTTCACTGAAATCTGCCAGACTGAGGTCTGCATCACTCAGATTTGCCCTACGCAAGTTTGCCTCAATGAGGTTCGCCATTGTAAGGTTTGCCCCACTGAGGTTTGCGTCTGTGAGATTGGCTAAGGGAAGATATGCCCTAGCCAGATTGGCTCGACTAAGATTGGCTTCCCTTAAGTCTGCCCGATAGAAAACCGTGCCACTAAGGTTTGCTCGATAAAAAACGGCTTGTCTAAGGTCTACACCACTGAGGTCTGCCTCTCTGAGGTCTACGCTAGTAAAGTCTGCCTCGCTCAGGTTTGGTCTAATGTCTGGATTGTTTTCTCGCCAATTGTTCCAAATAGGGATGCCTTGCCTAAGCACAGCAAGATGTTGCTCATTTACCATCTCACGCTTGTCCGCTAGCTCATCATGGATTAGTAATGAATACTAGCGATCGCTTAGTAAAACAGGAAAACTAAGACAGCAAGAGTGTCGGCAAATAGCCAATTCAAAGATTAGGAGCGATCACAGGTTTTCGTGGCATCACTTATTTGATGTGTATTGCCTCCCGTCTCAACCTGACCAGGAGGCAGAGCAACAGGAGTCTAGGCGTCGCCTGCGGTGGTGTTCTTATCGCGGCGTCCGAGCAGGGTGCGAGTAGCGGCAATAACTTCAGGCGCTGCGAGTGCTAAGGACGCAAACGAGCAAAGCGTCGCCACCTGGCAGTACTCACAAAACGCTTTGTTCTCGCTCCACTCCTCACGAGCTAGCTCAACATTTGTCACCGCGTCGATTAGGATCTTGATGCCCATTGCAATCGGTAGGAGAGGGTTGCGCTGTGCGCGATCCAAACCACCAGCCGCCGCCAGCCAAGCCGTGATGGCATAAGTAAACACCATTATCGGCCCATCGGGTGAGTTGAATTTGTTGTAAGCGTAGTTAGAAGCGTCAACGCGGTCTGCATCGAAAATCTTCTGTCCCGGAGGATCGGGCAGGTGACTAACAATTCCAGTTTGGTAGAGTGTGACGAGTTGTCCCATGGAACCGCCGAGCATAGACAAGCCGATGATTGCTCGCCGACGGCTCATGTGGGGGTTCTTTCCTTGGCGCAGTTCTTGACTTAGTTGTGTTGGCTCCATATAGCGCAATCCTCTATAACGGTTGAGTTGATGGTTACATCAGCTATGCACAGCGTTCCACCAACGACGGAAGAATACGCAATATGCATCCAATTCGGCGAAGGCAACGCCGGACGCTGAGAGCAGATAGATTCACTACATTTTTACGGAGCCGATTTGATGCGTACCACCCACGCAAGAGGTACTTCTCAAGTCTTATATTTGAGGCTTTCGTATTTAAAAACACAGGCTAACTTAATATTTTGTTATTTCTCTCTCTAGATAGGCGATTTAGACAAAATAGAAGGATTAGATTGCAAGAGAGACTCGATGTGCGAAGCTCACAAACAACACTGAAAATCTTTCTTCCCTAGTCCCTAGCTTCAATCTAGGGGTTATTCCTGTGCGGTGAAGAGGGTACCAATGCCATTATTTTGCTATAGGAGAACTAAGCATGGTAACAACACTAGACGATACAAAACGGCTTGCGATCGGTGAAAGATTAGCAGACTTGAAAGCATTTCAAGATTTAATTATCTCTAACGATCAAAAGCTAATAGATGCCTGCCCTGATGAAGATGTTCGCAAACGTCTCCAGAATATGCTTGAGGATGACCAGAAGAACCTGGGCATTATAGAGACGGTGATCGTTCAATACGGCATTCAATCTGAGCCTAGTGCTGCGACCAAGATATTTATTCCGCAGTTTGAGCAGATGATGTCAGGGGATGAGTTTACCTATTATCAGAAACTCATTCACCATGAACTGATGAAGCATGGTCAAGCCATGAGTGGAATCATGATCCACAAAGCCGCTCAGGTAGTGGGGGCTGATATTGAAGTAGCCATTGGGCCTTTGAATACCGTTAACTTCGAGGGTCGCGCCCACCAGGAACAGCTCAAGGGGATGCTCGAACAGGTGGGTGTCCGTGAAATGACTGGTAAAGATGCCGATCAGGGACTTTGGGGACGAGTGCAAGATGCGATCGCTGCATTCTCAGGTGTAGTTGGTAGCGTAACTACCCAAAACACCGATAAACAAGATATGAACATCCAGACCATCATCCGGCTGGATCACAACAAGGTGAATACCATTTTCACCGAAATCGGAGCGACGAAAGATCCTCAAAAGCTCCAAGAGTATTTTGGGCAACTCTACAAAGATTTATTAGTACACGCTCAAGCTGAAGAAGAAGTCGTCTACCCAAGAGTTCGCTCATTCTACGGTGATGACAACACTCAAGAGCTATACGATGAGCAAGCCCAAATGAAGCAGATGCTCGATGAAATTAAGGCTATAGATCCAAATTCAGCCGATGAGTTCAGATCAAAAATTAAAGACCTGATGGAAATGCTTGGCGATCACATTCGTCAAGAGGAATTCACGATGTTCACTGCAATTGACAAGAATTGCAGCGCTGATCAAAAAGAGCAAATGGCAACTGAATTCAAAGCTGCTAAGAGCAAACTTCAGCAAGAAATGACAGCCTAACTCCGATATGAGTGGAGAAGGGCGAAGCATCCAGGAAAATCTTAGGCGATTACTATCAATTGCTCCCTAAATGCTTCGCCCCCGCTGAACTCATATTCTGCGTATTTTGTCAAATAGCTCTAGTTGCCGGACTTTCTCATCAAATCTTGTCAGGATTCTAGGCGTTGGTAGGCATAGGGCAAGCGACTTTTGTCCCCCCTAACCCACAATACCCATTTGGATTTTTGGCTAAGTACTGCTGATGGTAGTCTTCAGCAAAGTAAAACTCTGGCGCTTCAAGAATCTCCGTTGTAATTGTCCCGTAACCAACGTCACTCAAAGCTTGCTGATAAGTGTCTCGTGAGGCTTGAGCTATCTGCTTTTGACTATCGGAATAGACGTAAACACCTGAACGGTATTGTGTGCCCATGTCGTTACCCTGGCGCATCCCTTGCGTCGGATCATGGCTTTCCCAGAAAACTTTCAAGAGTGCTTCGTAACTAATAACGTTCGGGTCAAACACCACACGCACCACTTCATTATGACCTGTTTTACCGGAACAGACCTCATTATAAGTGGGATTTTTGGTTATTCCAGCCGCATACCCTACGGCCGTCGTAAATACTCCCTCAAGCTTCCAGAATAGCCGTTCAGCTCCCCAAAAACAGCCCAGTCCGAACATCGCCATCTCTAGCCCAGCAGGATAGGGAGGTTTGAGCGGATTTCCGTTTACATAGTGACGAGCGGGCACTGGCATGGGTTCTGCGCGTCCTGGCAATGCTTCCTCAGGAGAGGGCACGGTTAGTTTCTTGCCAAATCCAAATAGCACCATTACTTCTGACCCTATATTTGTTAATGAACGTCTTTGTCTTTACCTTACTTAATATCTTAGCTTTGGTCTAAAAACTTTACCGGGCAACAGCAATACAGGTGAGTAGTGAGGCATCTGTTTTAATCGCTTGGGCATTGATATGAGTTGGACTGGCGCGATAACCCTGCGCTTGCAAGGCTTGAATTAAATGCGATCGCTTTGGAATATCCATCCGACCTCGATGCCCTATTTCCGAGAGAGTGTAGAAATAAGGTGGTAAATCTGCTTCAGCTTGCATAGTTTGAAGTAACTGTACCCGCTTGAGCCAATTCCACTCCTTTGCTAGTAATTCCATACGCCTGAGATAGAGTTGTTCATGCAATACTCCCAACCACATTGGACCACTTAGAGTTAGGGGATGAGAGTCATGAGGGCAAACAACCCGTCCTAGCTTGCGCCAAGCAACGGTTTGATAGTCACCGCAATGGTGACAGTAGCCTAAGAACCCGTAATTTTCGGCTGTCAATGCTTGAGTTGCGATCAAACGCAGCATTACCCGATAGGTTTGACCGACTTGCAGAGAAAAAATTGGCTCAACGCCTAGTCCCTTTGCTGCCGCTTGTTGTTGCACACTCCCAATCAACAGCCGTAACCCTTGCTCATGAGCAGCAGGATGGTTTCGTGCATAAGCACCATAAGTACTCAAACTACTCTGTGGCGCATGACCCGTTGCGGTGCGCCCATCCGTGCTAGTTAGATAAAGTAAGCCACCGATTTTTGTTGCCCAGAGGCTGGTGTTCAGATACGGTGCTGGCGAACCAAAGCAATCGACATCGACAAAATCGTAGTAGTCTTTGTGGTTGTAGCACTCAAAAAATACTCGGTTTGCATCAAGATGAGTTACCTGACAACAACCCGATGCGATCGCTTCTTCTAAATTTTGGTGCAATACGGTACTAAGTTCTGGGTTCCCCTCATTCGCCCAAACCCAATCGGCTTGACTCTCCAACCAATAGCGCAAAGAGCGCACACCACAACCACTCATTGCATCCAACACTCTCAAGTAACCCGTATCACAGCGGTAAATTGCAGCGGATAAAACGCCTAAATCTCTCGCCACTTGGCTAAGGGGACGATAAAAGGCATTGCCAACCCTGAACCTCGCTCTTACTTCGCTTTGCATGTAATGATGTTTAACTGGAGTTTAAACTACCAACAAATTGAGTGAGTACGCCTTATGCAGTGGCTAAGTGAGCGATCGCTCTTAGCAATTCCCGTCGCAGGCAGTGAGAATCAGGGTAATCTTTCCGAAGTAGTCATCGTTCTCATCATCTTGTTGTTGGTCGCTACAGGGGTTGCCCTAATCTCGCGACGATTACGAATTCCCTACATTACAGGTTTAGTACTAGCGGGTCTAGCAATCACTGAGCTGATACCACATCGTATTGGTCTAAACTCTGCTCTGATTTTCAACCTATTTCTGCCCATCCTGCTGTTTGAATCGGCAATCAACACAGACATTAGTCGTCTACGGAGTACGATTAAACCGATTGCCATCCTTGCAGGGCCAGGGGTTTTACTTTGTACTGGTATCACTTCAGTTTTGCTCAAACTAGAACTGGGTTTAGCTTGGGTGCCGGCATTGCTAGTCGCTGTAATTTTGTCGATTACGGATACAGCCTTGGTGATTGCTGTTTTTAAAGAAGTATCCGTGCCTCACCGACTGGTTACCTTGGTTGAGGGTGAAAGCTTACTTAATGATGATGTTGCTCTGGTTTTATTTAGCCTAATTTTGACCGTATATTCTACCGGGTCTTTATCGCCTCTAGATGCAGTACAAGAATTTTTATTTGTCATCATTGGAGGAGTATTAGTTGGATTAGCCTTGGGCTACCTGAGTGTCGGTTTATTTAGCCAAGCGGATGACCCATTAAGTGTGATTCTACTCACCGTAGCCGTTGCCTTGGGAGCCTTCCAAACGGGTGAGTTTTTCCATGTATCCGGTGTGGTTGCTGTTGTTGTCGCGGGATTAATTGTCGGCAACCTTGGGGTTTCCAAAAGCACCTCTGCTTCAACTCAAGTAACCTTGTTTAGCTTCTGGGAATTTGCGGGATTTGGAGTCAATACCTTTATCTTTTTGCTGATTGGTTTAGAGATTAATCTCATCACCCTTTGGCAAAATTTACCTGCTGTTCTTTTAGCACTTATTGCCTATCAAGTTGGGCGTGCGCTGACGGTTTATCCCCTCTTATCCTTAGTTCGATTTATTGATAAACCGATTCCTCTGCGTTGGCGACACGTTCTCTTTTTGGGCAATATTAAAGGCTCACTCTCGACAGCTTTGGTTTTAAGCTTGCCAGCATCGTTTCCAGGACGAGAAAGGTTGATTGCGATCGTGCTTGGTATTGTTCTGTTATCTCTGGTAGGACAAGGGTTGAGTCTGCCCTGGTTTTTGCGACGTTTAAAGTTATCTCATCACTCAGAATCTCGTCAGCAGATTGAGGAGTTACAAGCCCAACTGATGACAGCGAAAGCGGCTCAGGATGAATTAGATAATCTCCTAAAATCGGGAGTTTTACCTAAAGCCATCTATGAAGAGATGCGTGCAGCTTATCAGGTAAAAGTCGCCGCGTCTGAGAGAACGTTGCGGGATATCTATAACCAACGGCCAGAGCGATCGCCTTTGAATGTTAGCGATCGCACTAAACTAGATGCAATCCGTCGGCAATTACTCTTGGCAGAAAAAGGGGCACTCAATGACGCGCTGCGCCGACGTATCCTCTCAGAGGAAGTGGTAAAAGAGCGAATTAAAACCCTTAATGAGCAACTTCTGAAGCTGGAGGATGATTAGAACGTAGATCCAAATAATCAACCACCTGATGCAAGAGTTCAGATTTAGTCACGACTAGAATGGTTGACCCTGCCTCCAGCATCGTATTGCCATTGGGAATCACTAGGTCGGCAGAGGGATGGGGTTGATAGCCAATAATCAAAGAACCCACTGGAAAACGGGAATCCTTAGCAATGAGGCCAAGGCTACAACCAGCAACATGGGAATCTGCGGGAATTGCCAACTTGAAGACTTCGACCTGTCCCTGCTCGAAGTGCATCATCGACTCGACTTGGGGATATTCAATTGCCGTCACCATTGTATTCACAGGTAGGTCAATGGTGCTGATTACATGATGCGCTCCGGCAAGACGATAGGGTTCGGCAAAATCGCGGTTACGCATCCGCGTCACAATATGGGGGACGCCATAGTGCTTGGCAAGGGTAATCATTGCTAGGTTTAGCGCATCATCCCGGAGAGCAGCAACAAGTGCATCTGCCTTACGAATTCCGGCTTCCTGCAGCAATTGGATATTTACTGCAGTGCCTTCAAACACCATCACCCCGACCTGTTCGCGTGCATATCGGCAGGCAGCAGGGTCAATTTCAATAACGGCGATTGTATGCCCCAAGTCCATTAGTTCTTTAGCCAAGTTCAGCCCGACTAGTCCTGCGCCGCCAATCAATATATACATCGCTCGTCCCCCGCTCTTGTAATTGCTGTTGCAAGCTTTTCTATTGTGACTGAAAGCGGCTAGTTGCCAGTTCTACGCTTGACTACATCCGAAAGCGGAATACAGAAAAACATCAGCCCCCTAAACCGAAGTATCAGTCTAGGAGGCTAATTGTCAAAGTAACTCGCTGAGTGTGAATGTTGGTCTATCTTTAGAAGCTAACGAAGGTATAACCGATGCCTACCATAAGCCCGAAATCGGTTGTATCTTCAAGAAAACCAATATTGAGGGCAGCATTGGCGACAAATTGGGGTGATAAGGGGAAATCAACACCACCAGTGACCATGAAACCCAGGTTGTCATCCTCATCCGTAGAAAGAGCGAGTCCACCACCTACAAACGGTGCAAACCGCACGGGTTCAAACGGGTCAGTTGACTGAATCCTAAAGTCGTAAGTCAGCGGGAAGAGGAAAACGGTATCGTCTCCGATAATAGCCGCAGGGCGGAAGGAGAGGCTTCGAGTCAGACCAATCTTGCCATTGATCACAAAGCTACCCCGACCTAGAGCGGTATCACCGTCAATGCCAATATTGCCGCCAATCCCGACATAGCTAGCACCACCACGGGTAGGACGACCGGGGTCAATCTCAGTTTGAGCCACTGTGGTATCGGCTTCGCTAGCTGCTGCATCAGAAGAGGCTTCTGGCACAGGTGCAAACTCTGGTTGTGCCGACAGAAGATCCGCAGAGGTTTCTACGGTTCCTGGCGTCGGTGCTTCGATTGCACGATCCGCCGAACTAGCAGAACCTTGCTCGTCGTTTAGCGCTACATCTAGTGGTTGTTCCTGGGAATCAGCTTGATTCTGTTTAATGGCAGCATCATTGGCTGGTTGCACATGATGCTGTTGAGTTGTATCTTCTGGAATTTCTGTAACAGAAGGATTACTTGCGAGTTGTGGCTTGACAGTCGAGGTGGCTGTCTCGGTAGACTCAACATCCTCAGTCAGTGCAGCAGTTGCTTCTAAGCTTCCCTGAGATGAAGTTGAGTCTATGGGAAGTGAGTTAATGGGCGAAATAGCGATCTCAGCAGACTCAACCTCCTCAATCAGTGTGGTATCCGCTTCCAACGAGTGTGAATCATTGATCAGCGTTTCCGCATTAGCGGAGATCGCACTGCTAAGAACCGTCAAAGCAACAAAGCCAAGAAGGAAGGAAACTTGTCTAAAAAACATCATCTTTACGGTCACCCCTCAGAAATCACATTAAAAATCGAAAAAGCCAAATCTATCAGCTCATTTTCTCGGATTTTCGAGTTTAAGCAACTAAAATCCTGAGGTTAATTTAAAAGATTCTGAGGAATTATTGCTACCTTTGCAGGAAGATTTTAGATTTTAAAAGCCTCTCCCAATTGGAGGATTTTTGTATACGCCGCAAGATAAAGTTTGAAACCTTACCCTGCTCTCGATGCGATCGCATAACCACAAGGCTTACTCTTGTAGACTGAGACTGAGCTTTCTGTCTGTCCTAGAAACACTGGGACAGGCAAGATACCCATCCCAGCGATATGTATGTAACACACGCTACATTAATTGATTCATCGCGGCGACAACCTGTGCAGAAACAAAGGGGAGAAGGGCTTGGTTTTTGCTGTGAGCTTTGCCTTCCGTAAACACGACTAAAAGATAGGGTGGTACGTGTGGTAGCTCAATATAGGCGGCATCGTGGCGAACCTGGCTCGTCCAACCTGCCTTTGACCACAACTGAGCCTCTTGGGGCAACCCAGCGCCGAAGAAACCTGTCACCTGATTTTCCTCATCCTGCGCCAAGTTAGCAGGTTCTAAACTTCGTTTCATCAACGCCATCATCGCTTGCGATCGCGTTGATGACACCGCCACACCTCCAACAATGCTGTGTAGCAACCGCGCTGTTGCATTCGTCGTCAGCATATTGCGGTTCTCCATTAACTGTCCCAAAAAAACCCGTTCCCGACCATAAGGGCCATCCCCCCAGGTTTTTTGATTGATGTTGACAGTTTCCAACTCTTGCCAACCCAAGGATTGAAAGTAACGATTGACAATATTGCGCTGAAACTTCCAGGTTTCAAAGGGTCCAGATGATAATTCTGGGCCACTGGTAGTGCCACTTAAAATATCGACAACCAAACCTGTGGCATCATTACTAGAATCGACAATCATATCCCGTATGGCTCTGTCCAACTCAGCGGAGGGGGGAGTCATCGTCGTTTCCAGCCACTCCTCGATCGCAACGAGGTAGAACAGTTTCACAACACTGGCAGGGTAAATCCGCTCTACACCGCGATAGCTAAAGCCTCGGACTTGATGCTTCCAAAATTCTTCTGCCGAAAGTGCGCCACCAGTATTCACGGGGACAGGTGGATCGTAGACTATCCAGGTGAGAGCAATTTGATTGCGAGCCAGTCCAGGAAATTCCGCCCAGGTGGCTTCCAGGATTTCTAATCCTAGCTTTTCTAATTGTTCGTCTTTCCGAAAAAAAGTCATTTTTAGCTATCGGCTTTAAAGAATGCCGTCCTATCCAAAAACCCAAATCCCAAGTCAACAATTCAACGAGTACCGCTGCAAAGCGCCTCTGAATCTCTATGATTCTCCCACTTCTAGGAGTCTGGCAACTCAAGCCGCTGCAGGGCGTTATTTGAGGGTATTGTCACAAACTGATGAGAACGTCCTTGAGGTTCGCCTGTGTGAGGATGACTATCCAGGTTGGTTGCCACTAGAAGATTTTGACTATCTAGAACCTGTTGATACACCCTATCAGGCGATCGCACTTTCACGACTCGAAATTCAAAATCGTCTACCCCAAGTTATTGCCTTCACCCTAGAGGCGATGAAACAACCCAACTATTATCTCTGGGGAGGTACTGTTGGACCCAACTATGATTGTTCCGGACTAATGCAAGCGGCGTTTAGAGCATCGGGGATTTGGTTACCCAGAGACTCCTACCAGCAGGAAGCATTTACTCATGCGATCGCTATTGAGGAACTTTTACCCGGAGATCTAATCTTTTTTGGAACTCATGAGAAAGTAAATCATGTCGCACTTTATGTAGGAGACGGACGTTATATCCATAGTTCTGGTAAAGAAATGGGTCGAAATGGCATTGGTATTGACCCGCTCTCAGATCGGGGGGATACAATTGCTCAGTCGTATTATCAACGACTGCGCTCTTGCGGACGAGTCGTAGAGAGTTATCAGCCAGTCAAGTTTTAGATAGATCAGTAAGTGCATAAAAGGAGTTCAGAATACAGGGGTTCAGAAGTTCAGAATGACTGTACCCCGGACAGGAAATGGGCGTTTCTACAAAGAATTCTCCTGCAACTACTGCAACTCCTGAACTCCTAAACTTCTTCTTTGTGGGTGTGAGGTAAATATGTTAATTTCTCAAAGGTTATTAAGCGAGGATACTGCTGCCCCTGGGAGTATCCCTGATGTGTCTGTTGTGGTGCCAGTCTATAACGAGGTGGAGAGTTTGCCTCACTTGATAGAAGCGATCGCAACCACAATGCTTGCCCAAGAGTTGAGTTACGAAATTATCTGTGTAGATGATGGCTCAACAGACGGTTCGGTACAACTGCTCAAGGAACTAGCAGAAACTCGCAGCGACATCCGTGCTGTCTTACTGCGTCGTAACTATGGTCAAACCGCCGCCATGGCAGCAGGATTTAAACATGCACAGGGTCGTGCGATCGTCTCTTTGGATAGTGATTTACAAAATGATCCAGCCGACATTCCCCTATTATTAGCCAAGCTAGAAGAAGGTTACGACCTAGTTAGCGGTTGGCGCTTGCATCGTCAGGATGCGGCGTTAACTCGATTGCTTCCCTCAAAAATTGCTAACTGGATTATTGGACGAGTCACGGGTGTGAAAATTCATGACTACGGCTGTTCTCTCAAAGCCTATCGCTCAGAACTCCTCGCTGATATGAACCTCTACGGGGAGTTACACCGCTTCCTTCCGGCATTGGCTTTTATTGAGGGGGCAAGGATTACTGAGTTACCAGTACGTCACCATGCACGTCGATTTGGGCGCAGTAAATATGGATTGGCACGGACTTTTCGGGTGTTGATGGACTTATTAACCATCTGGTTTATGAAGAAGTTCCTAACCCGTCCGATGCACGTTTTTGGTTTATTTGGCTTGCTCTCAATGCTTCTGGGGCTATTGTTGGGAAGCTATCTCACCTTTGTCAAACTGGCACTAGGAGAGTCGATTGGTAATCGTCCCTTATTGATTTTGACTGTCGTGCTACTGCTAGCAGGTGTTCAGTTGTTTAGCTTTGGCTTGCTGGCAGAACTCATGATGCGAACCTACCACGAATCTCAAGGAAGACCAATCTATCGGGTGAGGCAAGTGATTGAGCCTGGTGTTAAGAATGGTAAAGAGAGAGGAAACTTGCCTTGAGTGTGGCAAGAATGCAGCGATAGAGTGAAAGTTTTTCGTTCGCTAGAGCCGCAACAACGCAAGAACCTATTGGCTTTGTTTGCGGCCGGTCTATTATTCTGGGCTAGTTTAGGTTCTTTATTGCCAACCCTACCGCTCTATGTGGAAGATGTGGGCGGTACAACGCAACAGGTTGGCGTTGTTATGGGGGCTTTTGCTGTAGGACTGCTACTGTGTCGTGCGCGGCTAGGAAAGCTTGCAGACCAACGCAGTCGTAAACTAGTAGTTCTGATTGGCATGGGAGTGGTTGCGATCGCTCCTTTAGGTTACCTCTTTGTCAACTCAATTCCTTTGCTGCTGCTGATTCGGGCGTTCCACGGCATTAGTATTGCGGCTTATACCACTGGTAACAGTGCTTTGATTGTCGATTTATCACCAGCCGAGAAGCGAGGTGAGTTGATTGGCTACATGAGTTTAACGAATCCGATTGGGATTGCGATTGGACCTGCAATGGGTGGCTTTCTCCAAGAACAAGCAGGTTATCCCCCGTTGTTTCTTCTTGCCTCTGGACTGGGACTGTTGGGGTTCTTCTTTGCGTCTCAGGTGAAAGAACCTCGTGTTATTCCTAACTTGAACAGCAATTCAGACCAAGTATCAGTTCAGCCAGAAAGTGATAAATTCTGGCAGCTACTAGGTAAACCCGCTTTCCGGATTCCATCATTGGTTTTGCTGCTAACAGGATTGGTCTTCGGGTCAGTAGCGACGTTTGTGGCACTGTATATCAGAGAAGCGCAAGTTGACTTGAATGCTGGCTGGTTTTACACGGCTGCGGCGATGTCGAGTTTTGGGATTCGCTTGGTTACGGGTCGTGCTTCTGACCGTTATGGTCGAGGATTGTTTATCACGGCAAGTCTCGTCTGCTATGGCTTAGGGATGTTGTTGCTGTCTCAGGCGCACAGTGCTGTTTACTTTTTGCTAGCAGGGCTTTTAGAGGGGGCTGGCGGTGGAACGTTAATTCCGATGATGATTGCTTTACTTTCCGATCGCTCTTACGCCCATGAACGCGGACGAATTTTTTCTGTGTGTATTGGTGGTTTTGATGTCGGAATTGCGATCGCAGGGCCAGTTCTCGGTACGTTTGCACAACAGTTGGGCTACCAAGGCATCTTTTCACTCTCCACGGGTATTGCCTTACTCGCTCTTGTCATCTTCGTTACCCAGAATAGTAAAGATTTAGCGCATTCCCTGCGGTTTGCTACAGGTCGTGGACGAGATGTCTATGCGAAGCGTGGATAAGGTTTAAGGTGTATTGTCATCGGCTGGAGTGGCAGTTTAAGTCAACGGGGGGTTGTTATGCCGTGCAACTACGGGTGGTAGATAAGGCTTTGCAAAGGTGAAACATTCAGGTGAATCTCCGTGCAATGCAAGATACTCCAGTTTCGCCTTACCCTCCTCTACAGTGGGCAAATAGTCAGTAGGAATCCACCACATTGCAAAATGCTCACCTTGATATTTCTCAAACCATTTACGACGACGGACAAAGAAATCACCATGTAAACTCTTGTAAACATAGACTTTTAGCTGCTCTAGACTCCGCCAAACTGATAAATTAACAAGCATTCTCGGATCAGGATAGGCTCGGATATTGGTTGCATTGCCAGACGAAGTTTGTAATCGCCAAACAAAACCCGGACTTTGATCCGCAACGGCATTTACCTCGTTGAGTGCAGCAGCAAACTCAGCCATGACTGGATCTTCTAAAGGAGCTTTCATCAGAGCAATGTTTATTTGGGCAAGATAATAGTCCTGCTGATGCAGTAAGTTCACTTCTTCTATGGTCATAGTTCTTAGTCTCGCTTCAAAACCTATGACCTGAAGTATCTAAGAACTGATGCTAATCTGTCTTGAATGATATTGACATGTTGCGATAGTGACCTGGTGTAATGCCCAAGATTCGCTTGAAATGACGAGTAAGGTGGCTTTGATCTGACATCCCAACAGCGATCGCAACATCTGCAACAGATATCCCTTGCCCCAGAAACTGCTTTGCTTTTTCCACGCGAATTTGGTTTAAATAGGTGTAGGGCGGCATTCCCACAGCTTGACGAAATACCCGAATTAAGTAGGAACGATTTAGGTTCGTGATCTCTACCAGTTGTTCTAATGAAATATTGGCTCTGAAATTATCGTGGAGATACTCCTTAATTAAACGAACGGCATAGTGTTCTTTATTAAGTCGAATAGATCGAATTTCAGTATCAGCATAATGGAGCAGGATCGCTGACAAAACTTCAACTAACAGGGATTGTTGTTCTAGCCGATCCTGTGACTGTTCAAGCACTGTGTGTAGAGACAAGACATTTCTAGCCAGACTCTCGTTTTGCACAACAGCATCCTTAAAATAGGGAGATCCACTTATCTCAACTTCACTGGCTATTTGATGAATCAAGTCAATACTGGGATACAGCATTCGATAGGTAAGTGGTAGTTCCTCAGCAGAGTAACCCGTGTGAGCTTCCTCCGGATTCATGAAAATAACACTTTTGGGAGGAGCTAAATAAGTAGTCCCTTGATAATGGTTGCCTCCTACTCCAGCCTCAATGATGCCAATTGAATAGCTTGAATGAGAGTGACGAGCATAGTTGTAGTGGATTACTTTCGCCCGAAACAACTCTAAGTTATCGAACTCCGGAATTAACCAAAACTTTGTATTTTGACGAGTGCAATTACTCATGTTAGAAGAAGAGGTTGCAACTACTTCAGTTTTCCACATTGTGGAGTAAGTCTGACCAAACTCTGGGGTATGTTGGTAGAAAACGGGTTTTATTCTATGGTGACAACAACAACGCCTTCCTCCGAACACCGAACCTTACTTCCGAACATCAGTTGGCAGACGTTTAAAACCATGTTGGCTGAGATGGGGTCTGAACGAGTCACCCGATTAGCCTATGACCAAGGATTTGTTGAAGTTATGACCCCACTGATGCCTCACGAAAACTCCAACCGACTCATTGAAGTGTTTGTTGGTGTACTGTGTGAAGAATTAGGCTTGGAGATTAAACGAACGGGTTCATTAACCTTAACGCGAGATGACTTAGAGCGTGGAGCTGAACCGGATAGCAGTTACTATATCCAGAATGAGCCTTTGGTTCGAGATAAAGAAAAGATCGATCTAGAATCTGACCCACCCCCTGACTTGGTATTAGAAGTGGAATACTCTAAGTCAAAGATAGATAAGCTTTCCCTCTATGCAGCAATGGGAATTCCCGAATTTTGGCGCTACAACGGGAGTGTGTTGCGAATCTACAAACTCGAATCAGGGCAGTATACAGAGTCCGGCTCCAGTCTTGCCTTTGCCCCTATGCCAGTCAAAGAGATTCCCAGGTTTATTAAAGAGAGCCGAAAGGTTGGTGAATTGACCTCTACCCGGAATTTCCGCAACTGGGTCAGGCAGCAGTTATAGTTCGTAAGTGTTGAAGGATGCGATCGCCTCCTTGTGTACATAATAAAAAAGGCAAAAGATATTACATCTTTCGCCTTCTTCTGGGACGGGCTAGGAGGGATTCGAACCCCCGACACCGTGGTCCGTAGCCACGTGCTCTAGTCCACTGAGCTACAAGCCCTTGCTTTTATGGTGTACTTTCAATTCAGTCACCGATTATTAATAATATCATACCTTTATTCAATGAAGCAAGAATCTCCGAAAAAACCGCTGACTCATTTAGATACTCAGGGTCAGGCTCAGATGGTTGATGTCTCTGCCAAGGTGCCAACTAAGCGGGAGGCTGTTGCAGTGGCGCAAGTGCGGATGCAAGCTGCCACATTTGAGGCAATTCAAGCTGGCAATGCGCCCAAAGGTGATGTTTTGGGAACAGCAAGACTAGCCGGGATTATGGCAGCTAAGCAGACTTCCCAACTCATTCCCTTGTGCCATCCCTTGCCACTGCACAAAGTAGAAGTGCAAGTGATGCCTGACTCCCAGTTACCGGGATATCAGATTCAAGCGTCTGTCACGACTAAAGCTGAAACAGGTGTAGAAATGGAAGCCTTGACAGCCGTTTCTGTCGCTGCGCTCACTCTCTACGACATGGCAAAAGCCTTAGAAAAGTCCATTCAGATTGAATCGATTCACCTGTTGAGCAAAACTGGCGGTAAGTCAGGTGACTACCATCTGACGGAGGATGACAGCTAGAGGCGTAGAATTAAGCTAGTTATTAGACCCAATAACTAACAACTGACAACTGACAACTGACAACTGACAACCATCTATCTATGCCTCCTCGTTGGCCCCGCAAACCTGATCGGAGTGATCCCAGCTACCGCCGTCTAGATGACCGGATGAACTTTGCCGTACATGTTGCCCTGTTTGCGGCTTGTAATTCGGGTATTTGGTTCTTTAGAACTCTACAGTATGCCGACTGGCGTTGGGCGTACTTAATCACTGGACTTTGGGCAGGGATTTTGATCGGACACGCCATTTATATCTTTGCGATCGCAGATTATTCTCCCTTGGCTGCCAAAGATCCTTCCACAAAATCCTCTTAATCACAAACTGGCGTAACCTAACGCCAGCGACTCAACTAAACATTTATAAATCGCTATGGCTAGTTCAAACACCACTGAAGCAATTGAAGCCCTCGCGGCGGAAATTGGCGAAAACATTTACATTGATGTCGCCAAGTGGCACCTCTACTTGCGCGATGCTCATCTCCATACCACTTTGGCTGAACAAATTTATCCTCTGCTGACTAACAAGAATTTGTCAGAAGATCAAGTGCAACAAATCCTCCAACGTATTCCTGTCAAATTAGGGGGTGGTAAACGGGAAGTTCCCTTAGCCGATTTGCTACCCATGCAGTGCCAGGTGAATTTGATGGATTTGCTCGAAGAGTATCAAGATTCTCTATAAGTTTTAGAGAGATTGTGTTCGTTTAATTTTGTCTTCCTCACTGTTGCCTAATCTTCCCCTTTCATCTTTCCCCTGATTTGGAGCAAGAACTCGATTGAACGGAAGCTCTCCTGAGGTGGACAACGCTGGTGAACTTCTGTAAAGATAAAATTAGGCTCTTGCTCACTTGAGACACTGCTTAGGTTGCAGCTTCTTTACCTACATTCGCTGTGAAAACGTTGTTAAAGCCCTTTGATATCCTTGCTCGAAATCAATTCGGTATTCTACTCTCTTGTATGCCCCGCTAGTCAATACTAAGCGGGGTTTCTCTATGAAGGTAGTCTAAGCCGATGTGGAAGTGCCTGGGGGGTTGTGATGAAAAAACACTATCTGACAAAGAATGAATACGGTTGCCGCTGTACAATTTGCCGCTGGCAATGGCGTGAACCTCCCACCAGCCCTTGTCCAGGCGTTCCTCGCTTCGGTCGGTGGCGGGATATACCAGACCCCTTAAAGACAGTCGGGCAACTTTTCCAGGCAGGATTGAAACCAAGGGATACAGGCGATCCAGATGGGTGTTTTCAAACGAAAAACGATAAGCAGCCGCGTTATTGGCTTTATGACCAACGGCAGGCTGTCCCCAAGCACAAGCGTACTACGACAACGACAGAATCGTTAACACAAGACAGAGCGATCGCATCTGTTGCCAAGCGACTCTGGGAAGCGGGAGAGATTTATACCCAAGTTCACCGAAATGTAGCGATTGAAGCGATTCCACTGGTGCGGAACAAGTTTATTGGGTTTAGAGGTAGGGCACGAGTCGGCGATCTTCCGGGTGAATTTAGTGCGATCGATCTGGAAACGAATCTAAGCTTACCGACTCATCTCGAAGCAGTTCAAATCACTAAGAACTTTGTTGATCAGCTCTTGCAAAATGGTATCCCCAATCAGACCTTAGATCGAGACAATTTCCATGAGTACCTGCGTCAATGGGGTGGTGGCTTTATCCGGATGCAAGATTCAGGAGCAGGATTTTATATTCGCGTCAATTACTTCTACAAAATCTTAAGCTTGTCTGATCTAGGTGTGGAGCCGCCGACCATTGATCGGAAAATGACGTTGCTGGAAACTTATGCAAGTTTGCTAGCAAAGCCAAATATTCACTACTGGTCATGGTCAGATCATCCTGAATCACAGCAGGTTTGTCCTGAACTGAGTCTGCTTTTGACCTTACCAGAACCCGATGAATTCGCACGTTTAGTGCTACAAGCACTACCAGATGGTAAAAACCCATTCTTCATGCCAGAACGAAAATCGAGAGTCCCAACATTGACTTTTGGTGAATTCTCTAAAAGAGGTCGGCTTGCTGATCGAGATGATAAATATAGGCTTCGGCAGGCTTTTATTGAGTGGCATGAGGCGGCTCAATCAAGGTTGGGTATCAATCGCCTCAAGCTCATCTATCGGGTTGTCTATGGTGTGTCTTGGGAGTTAATCCAGGAAATCCTGATTCCTAACTCTGGAGAATGGTGGGAAGTTTTAGGCGTTAAACCAAGCGCAGACAAAGATGAGGTCAAAAAAGCTTACCGCCGCTTAGTGGGACTATATCATCCGGATGTCAACAAGAGCATAAATGCTCACGAAAGAGCGGTAGCGATTAATCGCGCTTATGAGCAGTTTCAGCAGCGGTGAGTGGACTTATAGCAAAAGGAAAAAGGCAGAAGGCTTTTATGTTTATTACTAGTAGGGGTTGTTTGGGCTGTTAAATCTGTCCTAACCTTTATGGCTACAGCTAGACCTACCAAGGCTTTCCTCCAGTGAGAATCAGTCGTCTGGAATCAGAATAAGCGGAGTATTTCTCTGACCAAAGGCAATCATTTCTAAGCTCCCTGACACTCTAGTTGCAAAGCACTCTTGACTCGTTCGTACTCTGACTCAAGCTGTGCTACGATTTCTCGTACCCCTACTGTCGTTCCAGCGTGTCCCAAGCTTTCCAATTGCTCACAAAGTTTTGAGAGGCTCATTGCACCCAAGGAAGCACTGCTTGACTTGAGGGTGTGAGCGGCGCTTTGCAGTTGTGCTGCATTGGTTTGGATCACAGCCTTGTCCATCTCTGCAAGTAGTGATGGTGTCTCTTCTAGGTAAAGCTCGATTAATTGCACCAGAAATTGATTTGCCTCCGAACCCATGGTTGCCCGAAAATCTCGTAGTACCGAAGTGTCAATTGCCTCCTCTAGTACAGGGACGGGTTCTGGATTCTTCACACGAGGCTCTGACTCGCTTAAGGCTCGGATTAGCTCGTCTACCCGGATTGGCTTGCTAATATAGTCATTCATCCCGACAGCGATACACTTGTCACGATCGCCTTGCATCGCATTCGCCGTCATCGCGATAATCCAAGGGCGACGCTCGCGTGACCATTCCTCACAGATGCGTTGTGTGGCAATCAATCCGTCCATTTCTGGCATATGAACATCCATGAACACAACGTCATAGGGCTGACGACGCAAAGCCGCGATCGCTTCTAGTCCATTAGCAGCGACATCAGCGCGATATCCCATCCGTCCCAACAACTGTAGGGCTAGCTGTTGGTTCACCTTGTTATCCTCGGCAACCAAAATCTTTCTTGGTAAGCGTTGAGCCATTGTGGTGTCAAGTTTCTGGCGTTGAGGGTAAGACTGATTCACCTTAATCGGCTGTCCGTTCAGGCTTTGAGTTAACACATTGTAAAGCTGAGATTGCTTGATTGGCTTGTTTAAGAACGCCGCAAATTCTGCCTCGACGAGCTGAGACTGTGCCTCTGGCTTCCCCATTGAGGTCAACATGACTAGGGGCAATTGCTGACAGCTGGACTGCTTGCGGATTTGAGTAGCTAAAGTCAGACCATCCATTTCAGGCATCTGCATATCCAGAATCGCAATATCATATTTTTCTCCTTGAGAGAGGCATTCTAGAGCTTCAGAACCTGACTGAGCCGCTTGGGTAACCATGCCCCAAGATTGCGCTTGCAGGGTCAGAATTTGTCGGTTAGTAGCGTTATCATCCACAATCAGCAGTCGCTTTCCAGCTAAGTGAGGCGGTTGTAGTGGTTGCTTAACCTGTAGTGAACTGGGAACTGACTCAGCAACGATTGTGAAATAAAAGGTAGAGCCTTCCGATTTGGGATTTTGGATTTGAGAGCTTAGATGATGAGATTGCTCGTTAGGACTAATAAACTCTGGATGTTCGCCAGCCTTCCTCAATCTAAAATCTGTTGGCGGATTTCCACCTAACACTCCCCGACTCTCAACCCACATCCTGCCACCCATCATTTCGCTAAGGCGTTGGCTTATTACTAAACCTAGACCTGTACCTCCATACTGGCGAGTCGTTGAGGCATCAACTTGGCTAAAAGACTTGAACAGACGGTCGAGGCGGTCTGGTGCAATGCCAATTCCCGTATCTTTGACAGCAAAGCAGATTTCGTATTTTTGCTCGTTATCCGTTGCAACTGCCGAAATGGAAACCAAGACTTCCCCAGATGGGGTAAATTTAACAGCATTCCCAATTAAATTGACCAGAATTTGCCGTAGCCGGGTGACATCTCCCACAATCCAGTTTGGGGTACTCGGCTGGATCAGGTAGGCTAATTCCAGTTTCTTCTCGACTGCCTTGGTCGCTAATAGGTCTAGGGATTCTTCAATACAGGTTCGCAACTCAAAGGATTGTTCCTCCAATTCCAGCTTGCCGGACTCAATTTTGGAGAAGTCCAGAATATCGTTGATGATGGTCAGTAGTGCCTCACCGCTACTGCGAATCGTTTCAGTAAAGTCTCGTTGCTGGGAGGTCAACTCGGTGTCGAGCAAGAGTCCCGTCATGCCAATCACGCCATTCATCGGTGTGCGAATTTCGTGGCTCATGGTTGCCAGAAATTCACTTTTTGCTTGAGTGGCGGATTCGGCGGCGTGTCTTGCTTGCTCTAGGGCGAGGTTTTGCTTAGTTAGTTGCTCTCGTTGGTCGGTTTCTTGCTCTAGGAGGCGAGCTTGGGCTACCGCAATCCCTACTTGGTCGGCAACGGCTTCGAGTAGCTCGATTTCAGCATCAAGCCAGTGACGGTATGAGTCACACTGTTGGAGGGCAATAATTCCATTCGGTTGCCCTTGATAGGAGGTACGAATGGTCAACATTGATTTGAGTCCAATCTGGCGGCACAGATGTAAGACCTCTTGCAGCAAGGGTTCGGCATCAACATTAGGAGAAGCGATCGCCCGATCTTGTGCCAGTAACGCCTCAAGGTAGAGGTTGTTAGCAATTGGGGCTTGAAAGTTACGAACGGATTTATATCCAGGCTCCAAATACTCAGCAACAAAGAGAATTTTCGGAGTTGAGTCGGCAATATAGGTCTGAATCACACAGCGATTGACGCCAAAGGCTTGACCAATTTGCGTTGCTGTCGTTTGAAAAATTTGCTCGGTATCTAAGCTTTGACGAATCTCTTGAGTGATTTGTTTGAGTAGTAAAGTTCGCTGGAATTGTCGTTCTAGGGCAGCCTTAGATTGCCGACGTTCAATCTCATTGCCAATCCACTGAGCCATTAATTTCAAAACTTGGCGATCGCTTGCCTTAAATGGTATGGAGCGTTGATTGAGGCTGTAAAAGCAGAGAATACCGTAAGCCTGCCCTCCTACCATCACGCGGATACCCACGTAGGCTTCTATCTTGAACCTTTCATGGCTAGGATGGTTGCAGCACTGAGTATCTATCGCTGGCTCAAAACTAATCGGTTCAGTTGAATGGAATGTTTCGTTGCATAAGAGTTGCTTTAACTCAAAAACATCTCCATGCTTAATTTGAAGAACAGACTTGGAAGGCAGTTGTGCTGCAATCACCTCGTAGCGATCGCCTTGGACACGACCTAAAAGACCGATATCAAGACGAAACTGCCGTCGTCCCATTGCTAAAAGTCCCTGCAAACGCTGGTCAAAGCTGAGCTTGGGAGATGAAGCGACTTTATAGAGCGCTCGGATTGCGGCTTCTCCTTCTCGGAGTTCCTTCTCTATCTGCTTGCGATCGGTGATGTTAGTGGCAACACCTAAGACGGCTGGCACATCTGAATCAGCGACAAGGAAAGGAATTTTTATGGTTTGAAGGACGTAGACATTCCCTTGAGGGTCTGTTAAAGATTCTTCAGGAATATGTTTGGGCTGTCCGCTGTTGATAACTTGCAAGTCAGCTTCCCGAAATTGGCGAACTTCCTCAGGCGATTGTGCAAAATCTTCATCCTTGTGAGTCAGTAACTCTTCGACTGAGGTGCCGTAAGCCCTTGCCATTGCTTTATTGGCGAGAATAAACTGTCCGTCTTTGTTCTTGGCAAAAATCAGATGAGGGACGAGATCGATCACTTGACGCAGTTTCCGCTCACTCTCTTGCAGTGCTTCTGTCGCTACTTTTTGTTCTACTAAAAGGTTCTTGACCTTAAGAATAAGTTGGTTAAAGGACGTTGCTAAGACACCCACTTCACCTTTAGTAGTCACAAGTGCTTGCAATTCAAAATTAGCTTCCGTAGATGCTTTTTGGGCGACATTAGTTATGACTTTAATCGGTTGAGCGATCGCACGACTGGTGTAGATGCCTAAAAGAATAGCCGTCACAACGGATAAGAGTAAGCTTGCGACAATAATTTCAAATCGCAGCGCCTCAGCCGCTATTAAGTTGGCTTGTGCCTCTTTACTTTCTTCATAAGCGCCATCAATGACTACCGCTAGGTCATCTCCGAGAGCATCAAACTTGAGCGCAACAGAACTATTGGTGAAATTTAGAAGTAGGTTTCTCGCTTCCTCACGCTTTTCTAAATTTACATAAAGCGGATCGATTTTTCTTAATAGTTCATTTACCTGTTGAAAATATACTTTGGGTACATCTTCATAAGTTTGGATAAAGCTTGGTATGTCATGACGATGGTTTGCTAGTTGAGAGTAATCCTGACTCTTGATATAAGATTTAATTTCAAAGAAAACTCGCTCAATTTCACGGGAATGTTCCAAAAAATGAGAGTATTCTGCTCGCAATAGTGCGGGATTTTGTGTCAAAGGAATGAATTGTTGTTGATGAGATCGCGCCTTTAGCACACCAGCTTCCAAACGATGGAGAAGAATCAGTTCTTTTTCGGCAATTTCTTTTTGCTGGGTAGCCTGTTGCTGGTAGTAACCTCCAAACACAAATCCGGCAGAGGTTCCTCCCAAAGCAACACTAAGAACAAGCGCATACCCACAGCTAATCTTGGTACCAATACTGAGACGCTGAGTTAGCTGTTTAAGCCAGCCTAAGGGACTAGATCGAAGCCCTGATGTATCACTTGAAGATGGCTGAACGATTCTTGAGTCAGGCTGGTTGGTCATTTTTCGCCTACAGAGAGAAACAAATTGGCAACAATTTACAAATGCTCATAGGGAGTTGCTTCCTAACGTACTACTTTAATCAAAAAAGCAACAGGCGATAGGCTGTTGCCTATCACCCTTATCAAAGAATGAAAATTCCTCTCTTCTACCACCTACCACCTATTTTCTAGATAGATGTAATTTGAATGCACATCAGCTTGGTTGTCGCCAAGAATCAACGAACAAACTTCTGGCGGATACGGGAGACAATAATATCTACCTCTGGTAATTTTAGCTGGGCAGCAAATAGGGCAAAGACGCTCAAACCGACTAGCGCGGCTGAACTCAACTGTAATAGTTGTAGCAATAAAGTCTGAGTATTCCAAAGGTGTTGGAAGCCCCAACTGACACCCCAACTGGCTAACCCAGCAAGTACACTTCCAGCCGTTAAACCCAAAAACGGCAAACCCCACTCTCGCCAAGGTAATCCATGTAACTTCCGATCCAAAAACCAAAGCAGTGCGATCGTTGAAGTAACGTTCACTCCTACCGTTGCTAATACTAAACCGGGTGCGCCAAAACGACTGACAAGTAAATAATCCAGTAAAGCATTCAGGAAGATATTCACAATACTGATCCGAAAGGGTGTATTGCCATCTCCCAAAGCGTAAAATACTCGTACCAAGACATCGCGCCCTAAGTAGAAAAACATCCCGATGCCGTAAGCAACGAGTAATGAGGCAACCAGTTGGGACGCTTCAGACTTAAAGGCTCCGCGTTCGTAAATCACCCTGACAATTGGTACAGCCAACGCGATCGCTAAAGCACCGAGAGGCAGCATGGTAAGCGCCGTCAAGAATAATCCTTGACGAATCCGCGCCTTGAGTTCAGTCCAATTTTCAGGAGCCGCTAAGCGAGAAAATAAGGGGAACAGCGGCACTAAAATGACATTGGAAATAATTCCCAGTGGCGTTTGTACTAACAACCCTGCATAGTTGATCGCCGCCGCCGCACCTTGAATGGAAGAGGCAAAATATAAATCGGTGTAGAGGTTAATTTGCAACATCCCGGATGAGAGACTCGCCGGCCCCATCACTCTGAGAACTTCATCGACTCCCGGCAATTTCCAGTTGAATCGCAGACGTAACTTGCCCAAACCCGCTCGCCACTGGACACCAAGCTGCACTAACCACTGCAAGATTGCGCCACTCAATGTTCCCCACGCCAACACCTTTCCACCTAGTAAAACGTTTTCAGGGGCAGTAATACTCTCACCAAGTCCCAACGCTAAAATTGCAATGCCGCCAATGACGGTAATACTAGAAAATAAAGGACTAACCGAGGGAAGCCAGTACATATCAGCAGCATTGAGCGTACCAAAGCCGATACCGATAAAGCCAGCAAGCATCGCCATTGGAGCCATAATCTGAAGCTGTGAAATTGCGATCGCACGGGCTTGCTGACTTAATTCTGGCCCTACCAAGTCGATAAAAAATCCTGCACCCAGAATTAGAAAGATCGAGACAACAAGTAGTATCGCGCCCACAAGCGTAGTAATCGTTTCGACAATCGGAGCGGCTTCTGATTTGTCGCGCTTGGCAAGTACACTAACAATCGCACTGTGAAACGGGCCATTAATGCCACCCAGTAAAATCAACAAAAAGCCAGGAATGACATAGGCAAAACTGTAAGCATCAAAAGCCGGCCCAACCCCAAAGGCAGCCGCGATTACCTGTTGACGCACTAATCCAAATACTTTACTAATCAGCGTGGCAACTGCCACAATCCCGGCAATGCCAGCCAAGGAGCGAGAAGGCTTCTGCGGATTCGACACAAATTGTTAGTACTTTACTTCAGTAACACATCATATTCATTTAATCCTGAGTTGGGTGTTACCCTTCAGGTAAGATGCGCTAAATTGTTTTCCTATCCTGCCAAAGATACGTTAAATTTGGGTTCTCTAGTGCAACCAGTAGACTGACACAAGCCTGTGACGGGGAGATGTGGAGAAGGGCAGATGGTTTAACGGCTATCTAGCCATTGTAGAAACTATGCAATTGGGAGACGCGGCAGCTTAGCACTTTGCGATCGCGATCATATCGGCAAGCCGAAATAGCTGAGATAGTACCCTAAAAATAAGATAAAGCTGTAATACCGATAGGACTTACCCGAATTGCTCGTTTAGACACTATTCGTACTCAGGTGGCAGTGTCCATCCTACAGGTAGAGTTTCTGCGTAAGTCCCGACCAAGAAAGCGACACAAGTGTTTGGAAAAGCACTACATGAGGAGAACTAGCTTGAACGTGGATACCTTTATCAGGCAAATACAGGATATACAACAGCGTCTTGCTCAAATTCGAGGACGCACGAATGAAGCACCGACGCAACAGCAAATCCCCCCTAAGGCTACTAACTTTCAAGCTGCAAGTGTTGATAATCCAGGGCAAACGCTAACTTTGACACAGCAACAGCTAGAAATAATGGTGGCAGCATTCCAGGAACTAAATGCCACCCTTGAAGAACTGCAAACCACTAACGAAGAACTCTCCTCCTCAAACTTAGAGCTACAGCAAGCCAATGAGCGCTTTCACTTGGCAACTAATGCCATCAATTGCATTATCTTCGACTGGGATATCAAGAACTGTCTAGTACACAGAACACAGGGACTTGTAAATGTTTTAGGCTATCGTCCTGAAGAAGCGGAACCTAGCCTCGGTTGGTGGACAAGTCGCATCCATCCAGATGATCGACAACGGGTGAATCAGGAAATTTCTCAGGCTTTGGCGGGTAGCAGAGATTTTAGTACTGAATATCGGATTTTGAACAAAGATAATCAGTACCTGTATGTCTGGGATAGAGGCAAAATTCTTAGAGATGCAGCGGGACAGGCGGTGCGCGTCGTTGGCAACACACTGAATATTACTCCTCGTAAGCAAGCACAAATCGCCCAGTCCGAGAGTGAAGAGCGTTTATCTGCTATTGCTGCCAATATCCCCGGTTCGGTTTATCGCGCTGTGCAGCATCCTGACGGGAGGATGTCTTTACCCTATATCAGCGCTGGAGTGCAGAAACTTACAGGGTTAGCGCCAGATGATCTGATAGAAGCACCGGAGCGATTATTCGCCACAATTCACCCGGATGATCGATCTCACTGCGATCAAGTCATGAAATTGGGTTACGAAACGCTTCAGTCAGTTCAGCATGAGTTTCGCCTCATCACGACATCGGGTGAAGTGAAATGGATTCAAGATAGTGCTTGCTATTTCCAACGAGAGAATGGTGATGTGGTTGCAGATGGCGTAACACTCGATATTACAGAGCGAAAACATTCAGAACTATTACTACGTGAGAGTGAACAGCGCCTTCTAACGATTTTAGATAGCTCACCCACCAACGTTTATTTAAAAGATTTGCAAGGAAAATACCTGCTGTTTAACCAGGAATGCGAAAAAACACTACGCCTCAAGCGAGAGCAGGTAATTGGCAAAACGGACTACGAATTTTTACCAGAAGCGATCGCTCAGCCTTTAGTCACTAATGATCAAGAGGTACTTAGAACCCTAACCCCTCTAACACGAGAGGAAATACTACCTGGGGGGGATGGCATCCAAACCTTTATCAGTGTGAAATTTCCACTGCTTGATACGGCTGGTGTTCCTTATGCAATTTGTGGGATGTCCACTGATATTAGCGATCGCAAAAAAGCAGAACAAGCTCTACAACAACTCAATCAAGAGCTAGAAGAGCGAGTCAAAGAACGAACTGAATCTCTAGAACAGAGAAATCAGCAACTTCTAAGTAAGATTGCTGAACATCAACAAACCCTTGAGGCATTAGGGCAGAGTAAACAACGGTTCTCACAACTTGTCGCTAATGTGCCAGGAATAATCTACCAATTCCTCCGGCAAACTGATGGCTCCATGTCTTTCCCATACATCAGTTCTGGATGCCGTGAAATTTTTGAATTAGAGCCGGAATTGATTCAGGACGATGCAATGGCTCTAATTAAATTGATTCACCCAGATGACAGTGTAAGTTTTGAGGAATCTGTTGTTACATCCATTACAACCTTGCAGCCTTGGAAGTGGGAAGGACGGTTTCTTACAGCTTCAGGAAAAGTCATCTGGCTATCTGGTGCTTCTCGTCCCCAGCAACAAGCGAACGGAGATATTCTTTGGGATGGCTTGCTGATGGATATTACTGAGCGCAAGCACATTGAAGCGGCGTTACGTCAGAGTGAGGAGCGCTTCCACCAGATTACAGAAAATATTAATCAAGTTTTCTGGATCATTACTCCAGATTTGAGCCAGACACTCTACGTGAGTCCTGCTTATGAAAAAATTTGGGGTAAAAGCTGCGCTTCGCTGTATGAAAATCCTAGAGATTGGACAGCCAGCGTCTATCCAGAGGATCGGGAGTATTTAAGAAATAGTCTTAGTAGACAACTTCGGGAAGCATACGACATCCAGTATCGAATTGTACAACCGAATGGTGCAATTCGTTGGGTACGCGATCGCGGTTTTCCAGTTTGGGATGAGACAGGGAAAATTCAACGACTTGTCGGGTTTGCTGAGGATATCACTGAGCGTAAGCAAGTTGATGAAGCTCTCTCGATTAGCGAAGAACGCTTTCGTACTGCCGTCGAGACGATGCTTGATTGTTTTGGGATTTATACAAGCATTCGTGACGAATCAGGACAAATCCAAGATTTCCGAACCGAATATCTCAATCCCGCTGCTTGTGAAAGTGACAGGGTAGTGATGGAAGAGGTAATTGGCAAAAGGCTTTGTGAGTTGCTTCCCAATCACCGCGAATCAGGATTGTTTGACGAGTACGCAACAGTGGTAGAAACAGGCAACCCGTTAATCAAGGAAGACCTAATTTATGAAGACACTTATGGAGAAGCGAAACTAAGTAGAGCTTACGATGTCCGGATTGCTAAACTTGGTGACGGTTTTGCCGCTGTCTGGCGAGATATTACAGAGCGTAAACAGGCAGATGATGCTTTGCGAGAGAGTGAACAGCGGTTCCGTCAACTAGCAGAAAATATTAATCAAGTCTTCTGGATGGGTTCTCTTCAACCGTTGAAAATCGTTTACGTCAGCCCAGCTTACGAAGTAATTTGGGAGCGTACTTGCGAAAGCTTGTATCAAAATCCAACGTCTTGGTTAGATGCTGTTCATCCACAGGATTACGATTACGTTTTTGCGGCTGTTCAGAAACAGGCTGAAGGAAATTATGACATTGAGTATCGAATTATAAGGTCTGATGGGTCAATTCGATGGATACGCGATCGCGTAACTTCTATCCGTGACGAACAAGGGTTAGTGTACCGCTTAGCTGGCATTGCCGAAGACATTACAGAGCAAAAACAGAGGGCAGTAGAAATTAACAACGCCCTCCAAAAAGAACGGGAACTCAGTGAACTCAAATCAAGCTTTGTTGCAATGACAAGTCATGAGTTTCGTACTCCTCTAGCAACCATTCAATCCTCGGCTGAACTATTAGAACGCTATCAACAAAAGTTGTCAGCAGACAAACAAGTAATACATCTCAAACGTATTCAAATGGGTGTTGAACGCATGACTCAGATGTTGAATGACATTCTGATCATCTCAGAGGTCGAAGCGGGGAAACTGGAATTCAACCCACAACCGCTGAACTTAGTAAAATTTTGTCGTGATCTGGTAGAAGACCTACAACTTTCAGCCAAAAAACAACAGCTAATCATCTTCACTCATCAAGGCGACTGTCAAGAACAAGACGCAGCTTCTCCAGAAAGTAAAGACTTGGATAACGTTCAACACGAAAAGGCAGAAGGCAGAGGGCAAACGGCAGAAGGGATTTATCCCAATGCATTCTTCACGAGCATAGGAGCGACGGATTGTAGCCAAGGGGTTCAATGCCCTTCTGAACAGAACATAAAGCCCTCTGCCTCCCTTCCTCTGCCTTCTCGTGAATATCGACTAGATGAAAAATTGCTACGACAGATTCTTAGCAATCTACTTTCAAATGCCCTGAAATATTCTCCTGCTGATAGCACTGTTCAGTTTAATCTTTCATTCCTGCACAACAAAGCAATCTTCCGAATTGAAGACCAAGGGATTGGGATTCCGCAGGAAGACCTATCTCGCTTATTTGAATCGTTCCATCGGGCTACCAATGTTGGAACAATTCAAGGTACAGGGTTAGGTTTAGCGATTGTCAAACAGTGCGTGAACTTGCACGGAGGAGAAATCACTGTTGAGAGTGAAGTGAATCAAGGTACTACATTCACGGTAAGACTACCTTTAAATCACTAAACATCAATATATGTTGTTTTCTGAATTAAAACTTAGTAAAAGAAAATTAGTGACTTCTCCGGATAAGGTAACTTAACATTAGATAGTTGGTAGTGATGCTAAATTCATTTCAGTAAGAGTGCTTCACCTTGAAGGCGCTATAGCGTAGCGCTAGCCTAGCCCTTGTCGAAAACTAGAGTAGACACTTCGTTGTGACAAACGCTAGGGTAATGGCTGTGAGAATTATCAATTGAGCGCTTCAAAGGGAATCTTAGGCGAAAAACAGTTAGCCTAAATCTACAAGTTGAATGGGTTTATTGCTTATTCCTGTTTCTATTTATCAAAGGGTGTCCAGTAATGATAAAAGCTATTCACGTAGAATTATCCCTAAAAGAATGGATACTGAATCTTTCTACGCAGAGCTACCTGTTTTAGATAACTTCCTGGATATTACTACTTCCAAAAACTTTAAATCTGTACCCAACGATTGGTATGTAATAATTACTGACATTATTGGTTCTACTAAAGCAATAGAATCAGGGAAATATAAAGCTGTCAACCTGATTGGAGCTTGTTCTATCGTTGCGGTCTTAAATATAGCTGAAAACCTAAAAATCCCCTTTGTATTCGGTGGTGATGGTGCAGCAATCTTGATTCCACCTTCCCTATTTATTAAAAGCAAATATGCTCTTTTAGCAACACGTCATCGGGCAAAACTAGAATTTAATATGGATTTGCGGGTAGGAGCAGTTCCTGTTGTAGATTTGCTCAAAGCAAACTATGAAATCAAAGTCGCTAAACTGAGAGTTTCTGAAAACTATTACCAAGCTGCTTTTACGGGCGACGGTTTGAGCTACGCTACTCAATTGATCAAACACCCAGAAACAGCTAGTCTTTACAACTACTATGAACCTCCCAATCCGAATATAAAAGTAGATTTCTCTGGTTTAGAATGTCGTTGGCAGGATATTCCCAGCAAACACGCAGAAACTGTGAGTTTAATTGTTAAAGCCATATCTGAAGATAACGAAGTCAACAATAAAGTTTATCGAGAAGTTATCAAAAAAATTCAAGCCATATATGGCAGAGAAGAGACTTTACATCCAATTGCAAAAAAATACCTTAAGCTTGCTTTTAGTTATAATTCCTTACAAGCAGAAACTAGACTAAGGGCGAAAAGTAATAATTTCTGGCATCAACTAATTTACTTTCAAAAAATAAGATTAGAGAACATCTTGGGTTGGATTTTGATGACGTTTAAAGTTCAGTTACAAGATGTTGATTGGGGATTTTATAAGGAAGGTGTTCTTGCTGCAACGGATTATAAAAAGTTTGATGATATGTTACGAATGATTATTTCTGGAAACCAGGAGCAACGAGAAAAATTGGTCAGCTATTTGGAGAAAAAATACAGAAATGGCAATTTGGTGTATGGGCTACACTCTTCAGATCGGGTACTAATGACCTGTCTCGTATTTGAGCGTAATGGACGCCAAGTACATTTTGTTGATGGTGCAGATGGTGGCTATGCCACAGCGGCTAAGTCGATGAAGCAACGCATTAACAGCAAGCAACCATCTACGGGTGTATTCTTGTGATTGAGAATTAGATTTATCGTTTAAGCTACCTTACACCTGAGAGATGATTCAGGTCAATAACCCGGAACCCCTTTGGGTTGGTATCAACACCGCGCTTCCAAATCGAATTATCAAGTTAGCCTTGGAGCAAAAGCGATTTCCTGAGTTAGCCAATTTGCTTCAACGATAGTGTCACAAGGACGAAAACCTTAAAAATTTGGGTGTGATATAACCCAGATAGCCTAAAAGGGCTTAAACCAAAAGGACTCCTTACTAATGACCCAGCAAATCCGGGGAATGTTTGTCTGTCTGTTACTGTTGAGTACCATTGTTGGCTGCGGGAAGACAACGCCTGAGGCGACCACAACACCTCAAAGCAATCAAGGGAGGACAACATCTCAATCACAGACAGCCCCTCAAGACGGCTGGAAAGAAATTGCTGGACAAGGAGTTACGTTGTCGCTACCCGCTAACTATGAGGGCGGCAACCCTAGTACTGACATTGATGAAATTACTCAAAAGTTAAAAGCGATCGCACCTAGTTATGCTCAGAGTATGGAGGTGATTAAACAAAACCCGGAGGCGATCGCGTTACTCGCCTTTGACCCGCAAAGTGGTAAATCGGGATTTCTGACGAACGTCAACATTACCAAGGAAGACGTTCCTCAGGACGTGACGGTTGAACAATACCTGAAAGCGGCTAGCCAACAGATTGCTAATCAGTATAAGGTTCTAGAGCAAAAGGTCGTGCCTCTCGATCAGTATCAAGCTGGACGAATTACGGCAGAAGCAAAGGCTGGAGAAATAACCATTAAACAGCTATTCTATGCTGTAAAAAATGATAAGAAGTTTTGGTTGGTAATGTATTCCACCACTAGCGCTGAATTTGACCAGCGTTTGCCCAATTTTGAACAAAGCATTCGTACCTTTAAAGTTTCTCAATAGGATAGAAAACAGGGGGTTAGGGATGAGGTCAACGTGCAGCTAAAGCAGGTCATCATTGTTCACAAAGCCGGAGATTCCCAAGGTCGCGCTTGGGCAGAAAAATGCGCTCGGCAACTAGAAAAACGTCATTGCCACGTTTTAATCGGACCGAGTGGCGCAAAGGATAATCCTTACCCAGTTTTTTTAGCCTCCGCCATGGATCAGATTGATTTGGCGATTGTTCTGGGTGGTGACGGCACGGCACTAGCTGCCGCAAGACATCTTGCGCCAGAAAGAATCCCAATCTTAGCCGTGAATGTCGGGGGACATCTGGGATTTTTGACAGAACCGCTAGAGAAATTTACAGACACTGAACTTGTTTGGGATCGACTCCAGGAAGACCGTTATGCACTCCAACGGCGGATGATGGTGCAAGCAACTGTATTTGAGGGCGATCCACGTAGTGCAAGATCTACTTCACCCACCAATCTGGAACCTGTAAGCGATCGCTTCCTCGCACTCAATGAAATGTGCATCAAACCCGCCTCCGCTGATCGCATGATTACCTCTTTTCTTGAGATGGAAATCGATGGGGAAGTTGTCGATCAGTATCAGGGAGATGGGCTAATTATCGCTACCCCTACTGGATCAACGTGCTACACCATTTCTGCCAACGGACCAATTTTGCACGATGGGATGGAAGCCCTCATCGTAACGCCGATTTGCCCCTTGAGCCTCTCTAGCCGTCCAATTGTCCTACCTGCTGGTTCCGTCGTTAGTGTCTGGCCGTTGGCTGACTATGAGTTGAATACAAAACTCTGGATGGATGGTGTCCTGGCAACCTCCATCTGGCCCGGACAACGAGTAGATGTTCGGATGGCGAATTGCTACGCAAAGTTTATTATCTTGCGAGAAAGTTATTCCTATTACCAAACATTACGGGAAAAGCTGCAATGGGCTGGTGCAAGAATCCATTACAGCAACAATCATCGCAACTAAGGAGTTCAGGAGTTCAGCGCTTTTTAAGATTGGGTTTCGTGCCTCAACCCAACCTACGTCTGTAGCAGTTCCCAGTTAAATGAGGTACAGTTAAAAGCTGTGAAACAGCACTACTAGTCAGGAAAACAAAAAAGCTGATGGCTGATAGCTGAGGGCTAACTGCTATATATTCAAGATGCAACCAAAAGGCACATCAGCTGAGAACGTTCTAATCAAGTGCTCTAATTGCGCCATAGCTGTTGATGGAATACTCAATCTGCAACAGCAAGCGTTCTTTACTCGTTGGCAACGTCCCCTTGTGGAAGCAGGTCGAATCCTCAGCAAAACCTAAACCGGCTTCTCCACAAATCGCTACCACCTTATCTGCACCATAGCAAGAAACAATCTCTTGGTCATCCTTGCTCGCACAGCGCATACCTAGCAGTTGGTGGAAAAACTTCTTATTCTTGTGAGTGCCCCGAATCAAGATATGAGGACCTGCTGAAAGATCGACATCTGTTAAATAAAAGAAAAACTTGATGAACCGATAGTCATCCAGGTCATAGTGATACACCTGCGCCGCCTTTAGCTGGTCATTGAATGTGGCTTCTACCGGAAAACTCCACCACAACTCTGTCGCCATGTGTACCGGAGGCGCACCTAAAAACTTCGCTGCGATCGCTAATAGTGTTGGGTCAGTTTCCAGACGCTTAACCACCTCACACTTTTTCAAGTTGTGCAAATAGCTTCCTAAACGAATTTGTTGACCCAACTCTGCTTGGGCTTTTTCTTTCTCAGGGTAATAAAAGCCGAGTTTTGAGTCTCTATTAGCAAAGCAAAGTGTTGAGTCAGCAAAATCCCGAATTTCCTTCACAACGCTGGGAGGAAGATTTACTCCAATACCATAACTATCCGTTTTGATGCCAGATACTACCGCATCCACATCGACATTTTGAAATACGGTAGGCTGTTCCTGACTCAGTTGATAGGTATTCTCTGTTCGTTGGAAAAGTAAACTAATGGCATTGCGAATTAGCTCAAACCGACCAATTTTACGCAGCCAAAACAATCCCGGCTTTTCTACAAGACACTGATAATTTTTCTTGCAGTAATCAGAGAGCTTCGATAATAAATTGGGATATGTTTGAACTACAGTCGTCATTTGTTTTGAACTTTCTTCCATTTATTCACGTGTTAGCAAGCAACTCATCACAATTCAGCAGAAGCGCTTGAACCGCTTCTGCTACATAGCTAAATATTGCTTTCGATAAGCCTTAATTTTCCGTACTGACTACTACATACTTTTAGACTCAAGTGCAAACAATCGTTGACAAGAAACGGGTAGGGCTTACGTGTTAGTTGTTAAGCTCTTTGAACCTCTTGTACATCATAATCTAGATGTAGAAGCATCTGCCAATAGATAGGCATTTGTTTTACTTATTCTTTATAGCTATCTTATTTCTTTGAGGAAATGATAAAGTTTTGAAGCTTGATTATTATCAAAGATTAAAAAAAGCTGAATAAGTGGTTGGATAGTCCAGCCATAGCACCCCAGCCTTATAAGAGCAAATTGAGTTCTTGATACGGCAAGCATGGTACCCACATCTTGCTAAGACTCAAAAGGGCCGTAAGGCTTATTATAATTCCTAGACTTTTCTCCTATTTTGGATAAAACCTCATCTAAACTTCTCTTTAATTTTCCTTTTTTTCTGACCCTGCTGGCTCCGCAAAATCACTTAAATTATGTACGATGACTGGCTGGTCTTAAAGGTGTGTCTTTTCGAGTAACAACAGCATTCCTACCCTTGTAAGTGCGATCGCTTTCACCCTGCAAAACGTGGATTAACAAGCTGACTCAAGGGTTCAGGATTTTCAACCTCGTTCAAACAGAAGGCGTAGCTAGTACCTCCTGGTTAGAACCAAAGTAAAGGCAGCTTAATTCTTCAAGGGAAATATCATTATTGGCTTGCGGATTACGGAAGTAGGGATGGATTGGCAGGAGAGAAGCCGGACGGCGTTCTGTCGGCGAGGACACAATCTCCTCGATCAGGGTCAAGTAATTCTCAGCAGTACTCTCCCAGGTGTAAGAGGTCAACACCCTCTCCCTTCCAGCTTCGGCAAAATAATCCCATTCCTGACCATCACAGATCAACCGCTCCAAGCCCTGTGCAATATCAGCAGGGTCTTGTGGGTCAACCAGTACACCATATTCCTCATCTCCCTCTCGCAGGCTCTCGCTGGGGCCACCATTCTGAGTTGCGACCACAGGTAAACCCGTTGCTGCCGCTTCTAAGGGAGCCAGACCAAAGGGTTCATAGAGTGCAGTTAGCGCAAATACCGAGCGGCGTTGACGCATAAACCGATAGGTCGCCGCCAGTCCCTCTTGCCCTTGATCAGATAAGCCAAAAGCACTGATCTTGCCCCATAAGTTATTTTCTTGCACCACTTCGCGGATGGGGACTAAGACGCCTTGTTCGGCTAGCTCATTATCAGCCTCCTCGCGTAGTGGATCGTCTAGTCCACCTGTAAGTATTACTAAGTTGGCTCGTTCTTGAAGCGTCTGGCTCATTGCATAGGCTTGCACTAACCCCAAGATGTTTTTCTTGGGAGCTAATCGGCTGGCAGCCAGGATAGCTGGTAAATCTCGCCGTTCCTCAGCAATATCTCGTGCCAATCGCTCCTCAATGAGTTGGTAGGTAGCTTCTTCATCTTCGGAGCGGGTTTCTGAACTGAAGAGGGAAGAGTCTGCTCCTGGCGGAATCACAGTAAAGCAGTTGTCGTTATTGACATCCACTGCGCCATGATAGACAGGATGAGAGTATTGCTCAAAGCGTTCCTGTTGTGTACTGGTGATATTGACAGCCGAGCGATTCATGCTCAAGCGTTCAGCTACGATGCGGTATTTGAAGTGAAATTGCTCGTCTATTTCAGCCAAATTCTCTGGAGTGGGTTCCAATTTGTCCAGCTTTTGTGCGCCGAGAGAATGACCCGTAAATGTGAAGGGTATGCCTGTCTCGTCCTCAATTAGAACAGCGGATAGTCCGCCATCGGCATAGTGGGCGGTCATGGCATCGGGTAAACCACCCTCCTCTCGATAAAATTTCAGGATGTTAGGCACCCAATCGGTGACTAGATGCGACCAAAGCAACTCTTTTGGGAGGAATTCTTTTGGTCCTGCTGGCAAGCGGATGATGCGGACGTTGTCCACGCCGGGATAAGCGTCAAACGGATCAGCAAATTCTGGCCACTCCGGATCGATGATTTGGCGGGTGAGAATATCAACTTTGTGACCCTTTTGAGCCATCGCTAGGGCAACTTCCCTAACATAGATTAGCTGACCACCAAAATCCGGATGTCCCGTTAGATGACTATTACTTGAATCAAAATTGCCCTGAGGGTTAAGAAATCCAATGTGCATCGTCTGATTCCTAAGAAAGCTTCATGTGAGTGAGCTAGAGAATTCTGCCTGAAGACGCACAGGAACAATGAAAGCGAACATATCCAGAATTAGTACTGGCAGTAAGGCTTTCATGAGTGCCATTAAAAGTTTAAGATAGAGAGCTTTTATGGGTTCCCTTCGGTTGAGACCCAGCCGGATTCAAGCATTTTCCTATTGCTTAGGTTAATCGCTACTAGAGAGTCCTCACATATACCGGATGACATAAAGCGATCGCTAATCCTTAGGTTCCTGAATGATTACACCACGATTAAGCGATTAAAATGCACATCAGCTTAGTATCCTCAGTAATCGTTGTCATGTTGGCAAGGATGGCGTTCGCTCAATAGTCGCTATTAGGATTGAGCAAGCGCAAAGTACAACTAACTCAACACGCTCAACCTATACACAGACAATCCCATGACTGAATACAAACAAACTCCAGAAAATAGCTCTCTATCCCTGTCTACCCCTCCATTGGTTACTAACACATCGGAGGCTGATGCCATCCTTACGAATGCGATCAAACACGTTTGCGAAGAGACTGAATGGGAATATGGTGAAGTCTGGATTCCCGAAGCGGACAACACAATCCTACAACTGAGTCCAGCCTGGTATATCACTACACGGGTAGACAGCGATCGCCACCTTGCCTGGAAGCAGTTTCGGTGCTGTAGTGAGGAGTTTGTCTTATATCCAGGTGAGGGATTACCGGGACGAGTTTTTTCAGCTCAACAACCAGAATGGATTGCTGATGTCTCGATTCAGTCAGAATTCTACTTTTTACGGAATCAGATTGCCAAAGCGTTTGGGGTTAAATCAGCCTTGGGTGTGCCTGTAGTTGAGGGACACCTACAAATTGTTCTCGTTTTTTTCATGTCAAAGATTTGGGATGAGAACAAGCAAGTGATTGCCTCCACCGAGGCTTTCGCCGAGCAACTTAAACCATTACTGCCAAGTCTGAACTGAAGCAACGAAATGTAGAACGTTTTTAAAAGCGTAAGGAATGCGATCGCCAATCGCTTTGGTACCAACCGCTACGACAATATGGAGGTCATTCTGACTAATCGAGTATGTTAAAACCGATGATATTACCCTAATCCGCAAGGACGGGTGTGACGTTAGACTACTCATCAACGGATTTCGCAAGCTAGTTAGGAGGATTTAGGAGATGACTCAGGGTTCCGTCAATCAGCTTGGCGAAATTATCCCTCAAACGCTCAACGCATATGCTCCCAATGTGTTTCCAGAATTTCATCAAACGCTGCAAACACACTTTCCAGGGGCAATACCGATGAGTAAGTACATGAGAAAAACTTTCCAAAGCTTGAGTACCTACGGTTTTTGTGACGAAAACACGATGGGAATGATCGCAATCTGTCGGGATGAAATCGCTGAACCGCTATTCATTGAAGTCATTCGATATTGGGGGAAAACTTTTAATTGTTGCAGCTTAGCTGGGTTTGTCATGATGGGAAAAACCGGGTTAGCCGCCGCAACAGACCATACCCCGATCGTTGATGGTCTGCGTCGTTTTACCTTCTATGCTATGCCTCATGTCGCCATTTCTAGACATGGCGATATTGGCAAGGTCTATCGAGATGGCGTTCAAAAAGTTTCCCATGCTTGTGGAGCATTAGAAACGGTTGTCAAGGAGTTAGCATCAGGTCACCTGAAACTCGAAATGGATATGCAGGATATTGAACAAACGATTATCCGGCAGAAGATTCTTTCAACCCTTACTTATGGAGACAAGCCCGATTTGATAGAAATTACCAAATTGGCATCTCGAATTATTTCCAACGATGTCGAAAACCTTTTAAATACCCTAGACTCGTCCGTCTTTAATTATGCTGTCATGACCGGAATTCAAATTCACGGACCCCTAGACACTCACTGGATCTACCCGCAAGATTTTTATGTCGTTGGAGCGGATATTTCTGAAGGAAAGGAACATATTAAAGTGTTTCAGTAGAGACAAGATTAAATAAGGCAATGGCAACGCGATCGCTACTCGCAATACCTGTACGCTAAATCTCAAATCTTCAGCTCGGATAGTTGGTTCATTGGCTTTAGCTTTAGCCCTAGCTCTGTGTCTTGGTTAAGGCGCGTAGGTGGTAGGTTTTAAGGGAAAAGTTATAGCCCTCTCCTGGGAAAGATTAGGGTTGTGGGTAGATTTTGGCTGACAAGGCATACCTGTAGACCTACAACCTAACACCTAAAACCTGTCACTTTGACAGGGGCAGCTTTAGCCCTAGTCACTGATGTTTGGTTCCATATCACAAAAGTTTCGCTTATTGTTGCTTGTGTAACATTTTTTTAGACTTGCGTCTTCTAGATTAACAATAAAGCTTCAACTCAATAGGAGGCTTGATATGGGCTTGATCAGGAGCATTGAGATTCGGCAGCTAGAGTCGATCAAAGGAGGAATGTCTCAGTTCTACACTCCTCAAGCTAGTCACGAGACAATGCTGGTACAGATTCCACCAGGAACAGTGGATGATTTGTTTGTACACAGATTTCAGACAGACCAATTATTGGTTGTGCGGGCAAGCTTTGTGCTGGTGGTGTTACAAAACCGTCATTACCAGTACATTCCCCTGTATGAAGAGCAGCCAATGGTAGTCAAAATCCCTCATGGTGTTCCTCATGGAGCGATTAACTTGAGTGCAGAACCCTGTGTGCTGGTGAATGCCGTATTACGCCATGGTGCGGCTCATGAGCGAGATTATCAACCCCTGAAACGACCCTTCCCTTACGATTTAGAAGCCGCTCAGGCAACGCTGAAGGAAGAATTTATAGCGGGTGCTATCGGCTAGACCAGCTTGCCCCAGGTTCCCTTACCTCTTTCGCGAAAAGATGGGTGAAAACATTTTGAAGGGAGTATGGAAGAGTTGAAACATGCGATCGCGCTTGCAAATCAAGCATTTGTGGCACTTGTAAAATCAACTACACCACCTAGGTTTCATCAAGCTTAGAAGAATTTATCAAAAAAAGTTCTTAGGTTCCTGTTTGATGGGGCATACATGACCTAGCGTAAGAGTAGATTAGCTCTTATACCAGTACCCCATGCCATTGATAATCCTGGTTGCAGATGACAACCTGGGAACTCGTCTTTCTGTTAGCGATTACCTGGAAATCTCAGGCTACTCAGTCGTCGCGGCTGAGGATGGTCAGGAGGCGTTGTCTCTGATTGACAAGTATCATCCTCACTTGATTGTTACAGACATCAATATGCCGAAAATAGACGGATATGAGCTGGTCCGAAGAGTTCGTCAAAAGCCAGCATTCCGTCTGTTACCTGTGGTGTTCTTGACCGAGAGAAACACTACAGAGGAACGGATTCGCGGTTACCAGTTAGGGTGCGACTTGTATCTACCCAAGCCTTTTGAGATGCAGGAATTGGGTGCGGTGATTCGCAATCTTTTGGAGAGAGGGCAGATGATGCAGGCGGAGTTACGATTCTCCTCGCCAGAAGTAACACCTGAGTCTGAACCGTCACACCAAGTACAGACAAGTCCCAGTAAGCTGAGCGCTTCTAGACCGAATAGTTTTGGTATAAGCGATCGAGAACAGGAAGTCTTGGATTTACTCACAACAGGTTTATCCAATGTTGAAATCGGCAACAAGCTGCACCTGAGCCATCGTACTGTCGAAAAACATGTCAGTAAGCTCTTGAGCAAAACAGCAACCAGTAATCGAGCCGAGCTAGTACGATTTGCCCTAGAAAACCATTTAGTAGAATAAGTCTCAGGACTCTTGAAATAGGTAAAGAGTTTTGCTAGCTAATTTCATTGGCTAACACCAACCCTAGTTACAAAAAACTCTGCTACTCAATGTTGCTGCAACCTCTGCTCAACCAGATTTCCAAGAGTTCTGGAAAAATCCCCCTCCGGGTTTTCCTCGTCGTCCCGTTTGTCCTCCAGACTGTTGCTGCTGTGGGACTGACAGGGTGGTTTTCTTTACGCAATGGGCAGCAAGCCGTTAACGATGTTGCTAACCAACTGGGCAGTGAAATTACCGCTCGGATTGACCAAAACCTGCGTACTTACCTTGCTACCCCGCATCAGATTAATCAGATCAACGCAGCGGCTATCAGTCTTGGTCAACTCAATATCCGAGACTTAGCAGGATGGGAACGTCAATTCTTTCGTCATCTTCCGATATTTAATAGCCTGTATAGCATTACGCTGGGTAACGAGCAAAAAGAATTCATTGGGGTAGAAACTCGCGAACAGGGCTTACTCGTAGTAATGCACTCGGATAAGACTACGGGGTATAACCTGCGTACCTATGTTGCCAACAACAAAGGCGATCGCTTAAGACTTCTTAGCCTCACTAAAAACTACGACTCGCGAGTTCGCCCTTGGTATAAAGCCGCTGTGAATGCGAAGAAACCCGCTTGGAGTCAGGTTTTTCCCCAATTCAGTACGAAAGGACTCAACATTGCGGCGGTTCAGCCCATTTATGACAAGCAGAATAAGCTACAGGGAGTAGTCAGTATCGGCGTACACCTCTCGAAAGTCGGTGACTTTCTGCAAAGTCTAAAAATTGGTAAAACTGGACAGGCTTTTATTATCGAGCGGTCAGGGCTGTTGGTGGCAACCTCGACGACTGAACCGCTATTCCGCATCAACAACGATAAACAGGAACGGCTCAACGCGGTTGATAGCAGTAACCTTTTAACTCAAGCGACGGCTAAATATTTGTTAGCCAAATTTGGCAATTTCAATCAAATTAAAGATTCCCAGCCTCTTGAATTTGATATTGACGGCAAGCGGCAATTTGTACAAGTCCTACCCTTACTCGATAACAAAGGCTTGGACTGGCTGATTGTGGTGGTAGTGCCAGAATCAGACTTTATGGAGCGCATTGAGGCAAACACTCGCTGGACAATTTTGCTGTGTCTCGGTGCCTTGGGACTCGCAACTCTATTAGGCATACTGACTTCCCGTTGGATCGTCCAGCCAATCCTACGGATGAGTAAGGCAGCAAAAGCGCTCTCTCAAGGGCAATGGGAGCAAACCGTACCTGTAGAACGCGCTGATGAACTAGCGGTACTGGCCAGCGCCTTCAACCAAATGGCACTGCAACTGCAAGAATCTTTTGCTGCTCTAGAACAGCGCAATCAAGAGCTAGAAAGTCGAGTTGAAGAGCGTACTGCCCACCTGCAAACTGTTAATGAGCAACTGCGAGTTGAAATTGTCGAACGCACACAAGTGGAGATGGCGCTACGAGAATCAGAAACCCAGTTACAGCAGGCAAAAGAGGCAGCTGAAGCCGCTAATCGTGCGAAAAGTGAATTTCTTGCGAATATCAGCCACGAACTGAGAACCCCACTCAACGGGATTTTGGGCTATGCACAAATCCTCAAGCGTGAAAAAAGCCTGATGCCCCAACAGCAGGATGGGCTAGTGATGATTCAACAGTGTGGTGAACATCTGTTGACCTTGATTAATGATATTTTGGATATCTCAAAAATCGAAGCCCGGAAAATGGAACTCCAGCCAAGTAATTTTCATTTTCCCGAATTCTTGGGTGGCATTGTTGAACTCTTCCGAATGCGATCGCAACAGCAGGGAATCGCTTTTATCTACGAAAGCCTTTCGCCTCTCCCAACTGGTGTATGGGGTGATGAAAAACGCTTGCGGCAAGTTTTGATTAATTTACTCGGTAATGCCGTCAAGTTTACTGAAAACGGTGGAGTCGCGTTCAAAGTTGGTGTGGTTGAGGAACCAACTCAGCCAAACTCAGCGCCTACAACTAGTGAAACCTACAGAATACGGTTTCAGGTGGAAGACACAGGAATTGGCATTCCTCCAGAGAAATTAACAGAAATCTTTTTACCCTTCCAGCAAGTAGGCAATCACAATCAATGGATCGAGGGAACTGGACTCGGTTTGCCAATCAGCAGCAAGCTCGTCAAGATGATGGGCGGTGAACTTCAAGTCAAAAGTATCTTAGGTTCTGGAAGTATATTTTTCTTTGAAATCAATTTACCGAAAGTGACAGAGTGGACTAATTCCTCCACAATTGATGCGCCGATGATGAGTGGTTTTAAAGGTGAGAAGCGCAAGGTGTTAGTCGTGGATGATAAATGGCAAAATCGTTCTGTTCTACTCAACTTGCTATCACCTTTGGGCTTTGAAGTGGTTGAGGCGACAGATGGTCATGATGCGTTACTCAAAGCTGCCGAGTTTAAACCAGATGTGATTTTAATGGATTTGGTTATGCCTGTGATGGATGGTTTTGAGGCAACACGACAACTGCGGCAAGCAACCGAACTCAAAGATATTGTTGTAATTGCTACATCAGCAAGTACATTTGATTCCGATCATCAGGAAAGTTTAAATTCAGGTTGTGACGATTTTATTGCCAAGCCAGTGCGCTCAAAGGAGCTTTTTGAACTTTTACAGTCTCATTTAGGGCTGGAATGGGTTTACGAAGAGGAGATAACAACACCAGGGAAGCTAGATGATACCCGAATCCAAACTCATGGAGATTCTTCTCATACTTCTGTCTCACTAGTTGCGCCACCAGTGGAAGAAGTAGATGCCTTGTTTGAACTGGCGAAAATTGGCGACATCAAGGGCATTTTGGAAGGAGCAGAGCGTCTTGAACAGATGGATGAGAAGTTTTTACCGTTAGTACAGGAGCTTCGTCAATTGGCTAAGGGATTTCAGGTTAAAAAAATTCGGGAATTGCTTAAGGCTAAGAGTGAGGTTTAGTTTAATTTTGAAAAAGTTAAGCACTTCTATAAAAAATAGACTTGGGTAACCGTAACCTTGAAAATTAATAGTAGAAATATCTCACAAAGAATAAAAAGCGACTTAGAAACGAATGAGTAATGAAAATCTGGAAAAAGGGATTATTTTACTGGTGGACGACACACCCACTAACTTAGGTGTCCTGTTTGATTCGTTAAGTAACTCTGGCTTCAAAACACTGGTTGCGCTAGATGGAGAAAGCGCAATTGAGCAGGTTGATTATGTTGTGCCTGACCTGATTCTTTTGGATATCTTAATGCCAGGAATTGATGGGTTTGAAACTTGTCATCGCTTGAAATCAAAAGATTCAACTAAAGATATTCCTGTGATTTTCATGACTGCTCTGACGGAGACAGTGGATAAAGTAAAAGGCTTTGGTGTGGGAGCGGTGGACTATATCACAAAACCTATACAAACAGAAGAGGTTTTAGCCCGCGTCAACACACACTTGTCCATTCAAAACTTAAAAAAGGCACTACTTGAGCAAAATGAGCGCCTGCAACAGGAAATTTGCGATCGCCAAAAGGCAGAAGAGGCGTTGCGATTGCTCTTACATAGCGTTTCTCACGATCTCCGCAACCCTGTAACCGGAATGTCAATGGTGCTGCGGAATTTGCTTGCACAAGAAAAGGAAACTATACCCGTTGGACGCTCAATCTTAGAGCGCATGGCAACAAGTAGCGATCGCCAACTCAATTTGATCAACTCCCTAGTCGAAGCCCATGCTAACGAAGTTCGAGGTGTAGCCAGCGTTCGTAAGCCACTGCAACTCAGTCAGCTTATTCAAGACTTAGTTGCGGATTGGGAGCCAATTTTTGTCAAAAGTCAAGCCACACTTACAAATCTTGTTCCTGCTGAGTTACCGCTAGTTAATGCTGATGCTACACAGTTGTGGCGTGTATTTGAAAACCTGATTGGCAATGCCCTCAAGCACAATCCTCCGGGCGTGAGTTTGACAATAACAGCGACAGTGGAAGCCAAGGAACAGAACCAGGAAGAAGCGATCGCTAATTGCTCAAACTCTAAGCTATCTTCTCCTACTCCCTACCCTGGAGTAGGCACGGCAACACCATCCTTACTCTCTACTGTCCCAAAAAAACTCCACTCTTCGCCTACAGTAATTCGTTGTACGGTTAAGGATAACGGCATCGGCATAGAGCCTCAACAGTGTGAACGACTCTTTGAACTTTATGTCCGAGGTAGTCAGTCTCGGCACACTTCCGGCCTTGGCTTAGGGCTATATCTGTGTCGGCAAATCATTACTGCCCATGGTGGTGAGATTGCTATAAGTAGTACCCCAGGTAACGGGGCAACGTTTTGGTTTACCTTACCCATCCTAAAATAGGTGTTAGGGGAGAGGGATTTTCATCGCAATGTTTGTGTACTCCTGTTCATGCGTGCCTAACTTAAAATTGGGAAGTACTGTCAACGAAGACTAATATCCAAGCTTTTCGTGGTGCAAACTATGCATCCGCTGAGCTATTTCTAATGGAATATCAACTTTCTCAAAATCCTCAATCTCAAATACCCCAACACGAATATTAATCAGTCGCCAAGAACCACGTTCGCGCAATAATATGGCATCTCCCCTCAGGTCTTCTATTGTCCAGGTGACAAGCGCATATGGCTCATCGATAGTCATTTCTATAAATTTTACATCTTGTTGCTGTTCGTCCAATTGATTGACCATGTATCTAGTCATAACTTCCTCTTCCTTGTTAGGCGATCGCCTTTAGCTAAGGCTCCTCTTGGATAGATGCATTTTTGAGTAATACGGTTAGTAGATTTAAATGAATATTTAAGTGGTACGTCATTGCACCCAAATATCGAATGTGATGAACTAGTTTTTCATCAAGAGCGATTAGCCCTGTATAATTATTATCTTCTTGTTCATTGTTTCTTATATCAAGATAGCTATTGTAGTCTCTGATTAGCTTAAATAGGCTATTATCATCATCTTGCAGCATATAGGCAATATGCTCATCCATCAATAAATATTGAGGGGGCATATTTTCAATTATTACCTTGAGTTTTCCTTCGTTTATTGGAGTAATTAATGTTTGTTTTAATAAACAAGATTTTTTTTGCTTCAGCAGATTCAGTTCGCGGCGGATTAGCTTATCTGCCTTGCGTAAGTTAAAAAAAATATTATCTACTTCAAAAATTAAGTACGATAACAACACTTGCGATTCTTTCTTTGTGTCTGTGGCAGTCTGAAGCATTTTACTGAATCTAGTAATAACCGTTAGCCCAAGCCTTTGTTTTCGTCATATACTTTTTTATTCATCAAAACGTTGTTGTAAGTTCATAACTTTCTCAAAGGGTAAGGGTGTAAATTCCGGCAAAATCCTACGTCACTAGTTGGCTTTCATGGAAGCGGTAGCCAGTCTAGATTGACAATGTATGTGCTACGTGCCAACTTATGGCACATCAAAGCCTAAGCGAATCCTAGGTTCGCTCACTCAAGCTTTAAACCAAACTGGACAAAACCCAGTTAAGTACGCGATCACAAAATCTTGATAGCTAATTAGGCTAAGTAGAAATCCTTACTAGTAGTGGGTTAAGAATTGCACTACTAGTCAATACAAAATTTGCATTTGTAGCTTTAACCCAAGTTTGGTTGGGAAACCTATGAAGTTGAAGGAGAAAAGTAGATGACCCTGATGTATTCAACCTGTAGAGCAGCGAAAGCAAGAAGACTGGGTTTAACAGTCTGTTGCTTCCATTTGGGAGATATCTCAACATGTAATACTAGCGTAAAACATGTATTACTTATGAATAGTATTTCAATTCGCTGAGATCAGCAACAAACTCAGGCAAAGTTTATCAAGTCTTAAAAAATCCGCTGAGAGAGTAGGCTTTTCAAACTAGGCTGAACAGCCACGGCTAAAGGCTTTTGCGGGTAGCCACTACTGAATTTGCAACAGCACTCACCCTTAAGAAATTGCAACCTTGAAGCTACATAGAGGTAAAGCAGTGACGAATACTCATAGCAGCACATGATGTAACTAGACTAAATGCAACTGCCTAAAGATAGAAATACAGTAATACAACTCAGCTAGCGACGATTACCCATAGCGCTTCTCACTTGGATGAGGCAATGGTTGCTGATGAGATTTGCCAAATTTTGATGGTTTGGTCAAAGCCTCCACTCGCGAGAAAGCGCCCATCCTGGCTGAAAGCAACTGATTGCACCCAGTCTTGATGTCCAGGTAATACAGCAAGAAGTTCGCCTGTTTTTAAATTCCATAGCCGGACACCATCACGGCTAGCACTAGCAAGGGTTTCGCCATCAGGATTAATTGCGATCGCTTGAATCCGTCCGATATGCCCAGAAAGGGTGTATTCTAGTTGCCCAGTTCTTAAGTTTCGGACTTTGATGGTGCGGTCATAACTGCCACTGACCAAAGTTTGACCATCAGGTGTAAATGCGATCGCATTCACAGCACCTGTATGCTCAGACATTGTACTCAGTAATTGTCCCGTCCCCAGATTCCACAGTTTAATCCTGCCGTCTCTCACCCCACTCGCCAGGATGTCCCCATTCGGGTTAACTGCCAGGGCATACGTTGGATTATCGAACCGTACCAGCGTGTAAAGGGGGCGCTGCGTCTTCAAATCCCACAGCCGAATCCCATCCAAGCCACCAGTGACTAGCGTATTACTATCTGGTGTCATTGCCAGGGAAAGAACATTGCTGGAATGTTCCAAAAAAGTTCGGGTGTACTGCCCCGTTTGCCAGTTCCAGAGGTTGACACCAGCGTCAGCCCCACAACTAGCCAGAATTTCTCCATCAGGGCTTAATGCCAGGGCAATCACAGAGGTTCGGTGCGCCCGAATGCTCTTGATTTCTCGTCCTGTGTTCAGCCACCACAATTTAATCTTGGCATCACTATTACTCCCGCCACTAATGAGGATTGTCCCATCAGGGCTGAAGACTAGGGCATCAACAGGCGCAGAATGCCCTTTAAGGGTGCGAACGAATTGTGGTGTTTTCCAAGCGTCAGCTAGTGGTAAGACTTCCGAATTGCTTGTTTCGGGTGAAGGGGCATCAACAACGGTAGGGACAGGCATTGGCTGAGCCACTACCGCGAGACTCATGCTAAAAGTGATGCTAGTTGCGATCGCGCCCAAAATTGCCAGTTGTCTCTTTGTGAATCTGCAACAACTGGAAGCAAAATAGTTCATGAATAGGATTTTTTTAAGCTGTCGAATTTTTAACCTGCAAGCTGCTATTTAGCCTATTGCTTGTAGGATGGGTCGAAAAGCCAGTCCGTGTTATGCAAATCAACTGTATAGTAGCCTTAGAGGCATCAACCTACCTAACTTTGTACAGGCAGCGTGTATCATCAGCTCTACTCATTGGTTAGCGATTGAATATTTGGGCAAATCGTCTGGGCAATGCGATTATCCGCTGGTTGCTCTTGCCAACCCGAAAGTACGCCCAACAGTTCAGACTTAAGAATTTCTAACGCCTCGATTTGTTGTGTGATTGCCTCAACTTTGAGCAGTAAATGCTGCTTTACAGCACCACATGGCAATTCACCAGAGTCATGAACTTTTAGGAGTTCTTGAATCTCGCTGAGGCTAAGCCCTAAAGACTGTGCCCGTTTAATAAACGCTAGCCGATTTATAACTGAAGGATTGAAGAGGCGGTAGCCAGATTCTGAGCGTGTTGTTGTCGGAACCAGAAGACCAATTTCCTCGTAATAGCGAATGGTTTTTACTGGAATGTCACTACAACTGGCAACTTCACCAATTTTGAGCTTCTGATGGACTCGATTTTCTGCTCCGTGAGTCGTTCGGGCTTGCTTGTGTCCTGCTGTTCCCCGTTTGGCTAAGGCTAGCGGCGGCGATGCACTAACACGTCCCACTTCGCTATCAACAGCATAATCTTTCATTAGAGCGGTTTTCAGTTAAATGAGCTACAGCTAAAGGCTGTGAAACAAGTGTCAAAGTCAGGAAAACAAAAAAGCTGAGCGCTGATTGCTGAGCGCTAACTCCTATATCGGTTCATTAACACTTCAGCGTTTAACGGTGTGGTTTACGCTTAGTCGTGCTTAACATCGGTAACGCCGGACGTGACGAGCTAGGAGGGAGAAAATGCGTTACTGGCTGCTCTGCTAGCTCAGCTTCTCGACGCTGGCTTTGCCACCAACGCAACACAATCGCGAGCATCACCATCATTATCCCAAAACTTAGCAATGACCAACGCTCACCAACGCCACCAATCACAGCATCTACGGCACCGACAATGACGATGAAGCTAGAAATTGGCTCTTTTCGATAAGCTGACTTCAAAATTCGAGGCCACAAAGCATTCATCACGGCTTATAACTTACTCAGTTCCACTTAGGTATTTAATCTAATTTCAGGGTATCTCATCAGTGTCCCAATTAACGATGCACACTCTTTACCCTGAATACTTCTATTTTCTACCGCTTCATTACAGCCGACAACATCGCCCATCAGATGGGATTTGATGAAATCACTGGATTCACCTGCATACAGAGATTGCAAACTTGATTGCTAGTCTCTTCACGTTTTAGTAGACGAGTAAAATTAGTGTAGGTTGCCGAGCGGCGAGAGCAAAATTCTTATTCTATTGTAAGCCCAGCCAGGTTAGTAGCCCCTGTCCCGTAGAATATTCGATAACCAAGGTCAATACAAAACCAATCATTGCAGCGCGACCATTTAAACGCTCTGCGTAGTCATTAAAGCCAAATTTGGGTTCTTCTAGCTGGGGGGTTGTGGTTGGTTGCGGTTGTGTCATAGTTTTAAAACTCTATTTAGGGTTTTTGGTTACAATCCTTTACTCTTTTTAATCATTCTTCAATCAGGAAAGCTTGTCAAGTTTTATAAGGGCTGGGGCAAGAGATTAGGGTAGGAACTCAAGAAGATTCAAATCCATGCAATGTAGAGAAGGTTGCAAGCACCTAGCTATCTACTAGATATCTATTGGTTTTTCTGAACTTCTGGCTCAGAATTTCCAATCATATTGTGTAGGAATTGGCGGCAGGACTAGGTCACTCGCCATACTGTAGTTAGAAGCCCTTAGCGAAAAAATAGTAGACTTACTCGCTCTCACCCGCTACGAGAAGCAGCGTTTTTGGCTTTTTGGTTCAACTACTCTTATCGGTGGCACTCTTGAGCTAGCTATTGGCTGATACAGGCTCAACATAGTACCGATTCTCTTTCGAGGTAAACAATGGAAATAGGCGTCCCCAAGGAAACTAAAGATCAAGAATTTCGTGTAGGCTTAAGTCCCAGTAGTGTTCGAGTATTATGTGAAGCTGGTCATCAGGTATTTATAGAAACCAATGCTGGCGCTGGTGCTGGATTGGCAGATGAAGACTATCTGCAAGCTGGAGGACAAATTGTCTCAACGCCAGTTGAGGCTTGGAACCGTGAACTGGTCGTCAAGGTGAAAGAACCACTTAAGCCGGAGTATCAGTTTCTCCAAAAAGGGCAACTGCTGTTTACTTATCTACACTTGGCAGCCGATCGAGCGTTAACCGAGCATCTCATTGATTGTGGCGTGAGTGCGATCGCGTATGAAACTGTCGAGCTTCCAGACCGGAAATTACCTCTACTCACCCCCATGAGTATCATTGCTGGTCGTCTGGCTGTGCAATTTGGATCTAGGTTTCTAGAGCGCCAGCAAGGCGGACGAGGTGTACTGTTAGGGGGAATTCCTGGTGTTAGTCCGGGTAAGGTGGTGATTCTGGGGGGCGGAATTGTCGGTACGGAAGCGGCTCGGATTGCTGTAGGGATGGGGGCGAGAGTACAAATCTTTGATGTTAATGTCGAGCGCTTGGCGTATTTAGAAACCCTCTTTGGTTCTAGAGTGGAACTACTCTACAGTAGCTCTGCCCAAATTGAAGCGGCTGTCCCCGATGCTGACTTACTCGTTGGTGCAGTTTTAATTCCAGGGCGACGTGCGCCAATCCTTGTGTCTCGGAGTTTAGTACAACAGATGCGTCCGGGTTCTGTAATTATTGATGTGGCAGTAGACCAAGGCGGCTGCATCGAAACATTACGACCGACTTCTCACACCAATCCTACTTATATTGAGGAAGGTGTTGTCCACTTTGGTGTGCCGAATATGCCGGGGGCTGTTCCCTGGACAGCAACCCAGGCACTCAACAATAGTACTTTGCCCTATGTCCTGAAGTTAGCGAATCAGGGCTTAGAGGCTCTCAAACTTGATTCCACCTTAGGAAAAGGTTTGAACGTACAGAATTACCAACTGGTTCACCCAGAGGTACAGCAGGTATTTCCGGATTTAGTTCGCTGAGGCGATCGCTTTCTTTGTGTGTGCAGGAGTAAGTAGGTCGGCATTAATATTTGTCGTTGGGGCAAGGCAGAGGGCAGAAGGGAAAGGGGTTTTAGTCGAATGGCACTTAGTTAAGGAAGGTAGAGCAGTAGCCAGGAATGTTAGGACATTAAGGGGAGAAGAGCGTTCCTTAACTAGAGCCGATTTGACCCAAAGCTGACCGCTGAAAGCTGACTGCTGATGGCTATAACAGCTCTCCTCGTTTGAAGCCAAATATTTAGACGATGAGAGTTTTTTTATCAAATTTGTAACCCTCTTGCAGAACGTAGAATCACAAAGATTAATGATTCATATCACATTTAGAAAAAGGTGAAATCACCTGTTTGGATTTGGAATAACGAGAAGTGATGTTGGAGAGATATCTAAGCAAGCACAAGCTCTCTACAAAACTTCTTTAGAATATGCAAGTCTCCTATTCATCGACTGAGCAAACGCTCCAGCCTGTTCAGCCCAACTCGCTTAGCCAGAATAATCTAGTTATTGGTAACACCCTTATAGGGCTTTTCATTATTCTCTTTCCAAGCTGTATTATCTTAGGAATTGTCTTGTATAAAAAGCACTGTGCTTATCGTGCTGCTGTTCTACTTCAACAGATTGAGGCGTTAGAAAGGCTGTGGCGGATAAGTCCGAGAAAATAGAACAAGAGCATTGTCTATTGTGTATGGTGAATTTCGTCTACATATTAGTTAAGGAAGTACGCGATCGCTTTTTGAGCAGACAAGGCAAATGCGATCGCATTCTTGAGTAACACTAAACGGCGCTAACAGAACTTGCCGTCAGGCTTCTTGCTCTTGTCCATATTCCCCTACTCACACCCCTTGAGTAGTTCAGCCTTCGTACTCGGTATCTATTTCAATCTCTAAAGTGTCCTCATCCACCCGGACATACAAGATATTGGGACGACAGCAAACCTGGCAATCCTCCACATAAGATTGCTGCCCACCCGCACTCAAATCAATAAATGTGAGATTTGGTTCCCCACAATAGCCACAGATAAATTCTGCTGTATCTTGCATTAAAATTTAGCGTTTGAAATCGGTAGACTACCAGCGCACATCAAGCTGCTTAGCCAAGATGTTCTGCTAAGTATGGCAGCAAATAGTCTATCAGGGATGGTGCCAGTGAAGAGAGCCAGGGAAAGATGATGTATTAGGCTTTTTATACTCTGCCTTCACCTTCACAACCCTCTATTAAGCAGATTAAGATTCCGCCTTAAGGTCAAGACATTCTCTAATCAAGAGTTCACAATGGAAGAAAATCTTATTCTATTTGTCACTATTTGGTTTTATGAATTTTTTTCTCCTATAAAAAAACACTTGATTTTCAAAAAAAACAAATCCTTGAAAATTCACCTTAAATTCATAGGAACTTAAGTACAAATCTAGAGTTAGCGTTTTAAATGATGAATAGACCTATTTTTTTCAGGGTTATTTTCTGACAAAGATTTTATTATTAGGGGCATTCTCTGTCGGCAACTCAGTTGAGTGTGGTTCAAAATCCTAATTGATGTTATGATTGCCCTCTTCTATTTATCAGTTCCGCTACTGTTAGTGTATTTCCTCCAGCACCCTACTAATCTCCCTATACAGAAAAGTTTCTGGTTGTTGTACACCTTCGTTATCACTTGCCTGCTGGTGGTGTGGACTCTCTGGCACTCCGAAGATTGGCTAGATGGTCTTGTTAAAACAACTAGTCTAGGTATTTTCTTCTACGGGGCTGAAATTGTTATTCAATGGATATCTAAAGTTGTAGAAACGTACCCTAGTACATCTCTACAGGCAGTATTTACCCAAGCGGATGCACTAAAAACTCAGGAACACCAACAGCAAGAGTCTGCACAACGGCTTTCCTTGCTCGTTAAGCAGACTCCACTGGCAGTGATTGAATGGACTACTGATTTTGAAGTCGTGGACTGGAACCCAGCCGCAGAAAAGATTTTTGGCTATGACAAACGGGAGGCTTTGGGTCGCAATGGGGTTGAACTGATAGTGCCTGAAAGCGCAGGGGAGCAGGTAAATCTGGTTTGGCGACAATTGTTGCAGCAACAGGGTGGAACTCGCAGTACAAACGAGAACGTGACGAAAGAGGGTCACAAGATTTATTGCGAGTGGTACAACACGCCGTTGGTTAATGCTAAGGGTGAGGTAATTGGGGTAGCATCTCTTGTTCAGGACATTTCTGAACGAAAATTTGCAGAAGAAGCGTTGCAACAAGCCAAAAATGAGCTAGAAATTCGCGTTGAAGCACGCACCCAGGAATTAAAGCAAGCTTTAGCTGAGCTTCAGAACGTTATCACCCAACTTCAAGGTGAAATTGACCAGCGTCAGCAGGTAGAAGCGGCGTTGAGAGAGCGAGAGGAGCAGTATCGGTCAGTCGTTGATAATGTCAAAGAAGTCATATTCCAGACTGATGCCGATGGGTTGTGGACGTTCTTGAATCCGGTATGGAGTGAAATTACAGGATTTGCGATCGCCGAAACGCTTGGTACACCCTTGTTAGATTACGTTCATCCCGACGATAGGCAACGCCACGGGGAACACTTTCAACCCTTGATTGGAGGCAAAAAAGAATACTGCTGCCATGAAGTTCGCTACATCACTCAAGACGGTGGGTATCGCTGGATTGAGGTATTGGCACAATTAACCTTCGATGCTGACGGCACGTTTCTTGGTACATCTGGCACCCTGAAAGACATCACACAGCGACATTTAAGCGAAGCTGCACTCCGGAAAAGCGAGGAACGTTTCCGTTCCTTAGTTGCTAATATTCCTGGGGTTGTTTACCGCTGTGCCTACGATGCCGATCGCACAATTGAGTTTATCAGTGATGCGATCGCAGAAATTTCAGGTTATCCGGCGGCTGACTTTATTCACAATCACGTGCGAACGGCTGCCAGTTTGATTGTGCCTCAAGATATCGCACGAGTTCAACAGACTCTATCAGAGTGTGTAGCGCAAAAACAGCCCTACGTGCTGGAGTACCCAATAGTTACAAGTGATGGCACGTTGAGATGGGTGTATGAGAAAGGTCAGGGAGTATTCAGTGAAGAGGGTAGCCTACTCTGGTTAGACGGCGCGATATTTGACATCACAGACTACAAGCAAACCCAAGAGAATTTGCGCTACAGCGAGGAGCAATTCCGCCAACTGACAGAAAATATCCGGGAGGTCTTCTTTTTAACGACTCCTAACCTCCAGGAAATTCTTTACATTAGTCCAGCGTATGAACAGGTTTGGGGTCGCACCAGGCAAAGCTTGTACCAACAGCCTAGCTCTTGGATGGATAGTATACATCCACAAGATCGCGATCGCGTAGCGGGAAATTGTTTACGCAGCTTGCAAAAACAGCAAGATTTCGAGCAGGAGTATCGGATTGTGCGACCGGATTGCTCCGTGCGCTGGGTATCGGTGCGTGGCTGTCTTGTCTTCAACGAGATGGGGGTGGCAACGCGCCTTGCGGGGATTGCAGAGGATATCACAGAACGCAAGCGAGCAGAAGCCGAGATTCTCAACGCCTTAGCCAAAGAAAAAGAACTAGGTGACCTAAAATCTCGTTTTGTTTCGATTACCTCCCATGAATTTCGCACCCCACTGACAACAATTATGTCCACAGCGGAGTTATTGGAATACTATGACTGGACAAAAGAAGAAGAACTTGAACAACTGCATCTCATTCAAGAGGCAGTCAAACAAATGCTCCAGCTTTTGGAAGATGTGCTGTGCATTGGTACCGCAGAAGCGGGACAACTTCAACTCAACCCAGAACCACTGGCGTTGAATGAATTTTGCCGGGAGTTGGTCGCCCAAGTTCAAAAAAGGATGAGTTTAAAATCAACCCCTGCAAGCCCTCAGCACACTCTGACGTTTGTAAGCCGTGGTCAAAGATTTCTTGCTTGTATGGATAAAAGGCTACTGCGACAAGTACTGAATAACTTACTTGCAAACGCCATTAAATACTCTCCCAATGGTGGCACCGTTCGATTTGAATTAATTTGTCAAAATGATCGAGCGATCTTCCAGATTCAGGATCAGGGGATTGGAATACCGAAAGAAGACCAACCACGACTGTTTGAGTTCTTTCATCGAGCGAAAAACGTAGGTGCCATTACTGGGACAGGCTTGGGTCTAGCGATAGTCAAACAGTGCGTTGATCTACATGGGGGTGACATTACCGTCAAAAGTGAAGTTGGGGTGGGAACACTATTTACAGTAACGCTGCCCTTGAAGAACCATTTCTCTATTGCTCCCTATGTTTAATAATTTGTCCCCAATCCCCCTAGACCAGATTGTCAGAAATAACCCACCTGTAAAAACTCTCCCCCAGATTCCCCTACTTTCGGAACGGCTGGGAAACGTTCGCCATGAAGGTCTAGGCGATCGCATCAAGTGTACTAGCAAAGCTGATTGCGCTCTTGTGGAAGCCGCTCTGGAGCAGTGCTTCGGAGGAAGTAGCCTAAAATTCCCCCAGATCCCTCAAAATGTGGCTCACAAGCTAAAAGTGTTGCAAAATGATGACCTGTGAAATTGAGCGGATCACACCAGTATCCCAATCACAGCCGTTTGTGAACTCAGAATTTGTCAAGCCGCTAACTCATGTCAATTTCACTTCCTCAAAAAGAAAAACGGATGCACAAAATTCTCGTAATTGAAGACGAGCGTGTAATCAAAATGAACCTGCTCAAGCTCCTGAGTGCAGAAGGGTTCCAGACTATCAGTGCTGATGATGGGATTAGCGGCTTAAAACTCGCTCAAGCTGAGCTGCCGGATTTGATTATTTGCGACATCCTGATGCCTAACCTGGATGGCTACGGTGTTCTCAAGGCATTGCAACAAGACCCATTAACCGCGACAATTCCTTTTATTTTCCTGACTGCGAAAGCGGAACGCTCAGATTGGCGTCAGGCGATGACCTTGGGGGCAGATGATTACTTAACTAAGCCATTTACTAGAGCGGAACTCCTTGATGCGATCACTTCTCGCCTCCACAAACAAGAGTTTTTGAGCCAACGGCATAGTATTGAACTTCAGCAGGTGGAAGCTCAACTGAACTACCTACTGCACTACGACCGTTTGACTAACCTGCCTAATCGACTCTTGTTACAAGAACGGTTTACTCAGCTAGTCAATCCAAAAGAAGGACAGCCTCGGCAGATTCCGATCCTCTCTCTTGGTTTGGAGCAACTCAAGCGGATTAACAATGCTTTAGGCCCGACTAGCGGCGACTTGTTAGTCCAAGCGGTCGCAGATCGACTGCAACGTACCGTCAGGCAGCAAGATACCGTCGCGCAATTGAGTGGTGATCAATTTGTCATTCTCCTTGCCAGGACAAATCAGCGCCTAGAGGTTGCTCAGGTTGCTAAAACCATTCTTGATGCCTTTTCTAGCCCCTTCCTGGTTAACGACCACGAGATTTTTCTCAGTGGGGCAAGAATTGGTATTGCCTTTTTCGGACGCGATGGTCGTGACCTTGATACCTTAATTAAACATGCTAGTGCAGCGATGGAGGATGCCAAGAAGTCAGGAACAAACCCCTATCAGTTTTACATTGCCTCGATTGGGGCAAAATCTCAAGAAGCACTGTTGCTAGAACTGGAACTGCGCCAAGCCTTGGAACGCGAAGAATTTCAGCTCTACTATCAGCCTAAAGTGAATCTCCGAACAGGAGAGATTGAGGGGGCAGAATCATTGGTACGTTGGCATCACCCCCACAGAGACTCGGTTTCGCCGGCAGAGTTTATTCCATTGGCTGAGAAAACAGGTTTTATCGTTCCGTTGGGAGAGTGGGTTTTAAGGACAGCTTGTATCCAAGCTAAAGTTTGGCAAATGGCTGGTTTTTGCCCGTTACGAATCGCCGTAAATTTGTCAGGACATCAGTTTAATCAGCCACATCTGAGTCGCTTAATCTTTGAAGTCTTGCAAGAAACTGGGCTTGACCCTCGCTATTTGGAATTAGAGATTACTGAAAGTGCCTTGATGCAGAATCCAGAAAGCGCGATCGCAACGTTGCATGAATTAAAGCAGCTTGGCATTGTGATCTCCATTGATGATTTTGGTACGGGCTATTCTTCTTTAAGTTATCTCAAGCAATTTCCCTTCGATATATTGAAGATTGACCGCTCGTTTGTCTGCCAGCTCGCACAGGACACGAAGAATGCAGCGATTACGACGGCGATTTTGCAATTGGCTCATACTCTGAATCTCAAGGTTGTTGCTGAAGGAGTAGAGACACAAGAGGAACTCGATTTCCTCTATGGACATCAGTGCGATGAGGTACAAGGCTATTGGTTTAGTCCTCCTTTGTCTGCTCAAGCCTTTGAAGAGTTGCTCAAGGGAGGGAAGCGTCCACCACTCTTTTCGAGTTGAAGTGAGTGGTGTTGCTTGAGAACTTACATCGTAAGAGAGACGAGGGCATCAGCATACCCTGATAGGCTGGGCGCTAGCTCAATCGTAGGCTTGCAATGTTACTAATTTCTTAATAACTATAAAGATCAACTAGACCACCGTTTGCGACCATCCCAGTAGATGAGTCAGTCTCTTCATCATTGGCAGCATCCTACAAGTTTAAGGAGTTAGGCATGGAAACACGACGATTAGGCACCTCTGATGTCAAAATTAGCCCCGTTCTCATGGGTACTTGGCAAGCAGGGAAAAGTATGTGGGTAGGGGTTGAAGACGCTGAAACGATTAAAGCGATACGGGCAGCGTTTGATGCCGGGATCACAACCGTAGATACAGCAGAAGTCTACGGAAAGGGTCACTCGGAGCAAGTTGTCGCTGAAGCACTTGCTGATGTTCGTGACCAAGTGACTTATGCAACTAAGGTGTTTGCCAACCATCTCAAATACGACCAGGTATTTGAGGCGTGTGAGGGTTCCTTAACGAGGCTCAAGACAGACTACATCGATCTCTATCAGATTCACTGGCCTTCTGGTTCGTTTAAGAGTGAGGTTGTGCCGATTGAAGAAACAATGAGCGCCTTAAACGAATTAAAAGAACAAGGCAAAATCCGGGCAATTGGTGTTTCTAATTTCTCCCGTGCCCAGATTGAAGAAGCCATGCAGTACGGACGCATCGATAGCTTGCAGCCTCCTTACTCTCTGTTTTGGCGTCAGGTAGAGAAAGATACTGTGCCGTATTGTGTCGAGAACAATATTTCTATCCTTGCCTACTCCTCATTGGCGCAAGGATTATTGACGGGCAAGTTTGGTCGGGATCACAAATTTGAGGAAGGTGATAATCGCAAGGATAATAAGCTTTTTAAGGGTGAGAACTACGAACGAGCGCAGCAAGCTCTAGACAAGCTGCGTCCAATTGCTGAACGTCATCAATGTGGCCTCGCTCAGTTGTCCCTCGCTTGGTTGATTGCCCAGCCACAAACGAATGCGATCGCAGGTGCCCGCAATACTGAGCAAGCTGTTGGGAATGCCTCAGCCGCTGATGTTGACCTGTCTGCGGATGAGCTAACCGAAATTGATGCGATCGGGCGCTTAGTCACCGATCAGCTAGATGAGAATCCTGTAATGTGGGACTGGGATTGATGAAACCAATTATGCTAGGGTATTTATCGAGAATTGAATTCGGCTATTGAGTATGTTTTTCCTAGTTGGCAGACATCTCCCCGAATCAAAATCTCCAAAGTATTTGATCTGTTGGAAATGTCCATGTCAATTTATGTAGGGAATCTACCGTTTGCCGTGTCTCAAGAAGATGTCAGCAGCGTCTTTGCTGAGTACGGCACTGTTAAGAGTGTTCAACTACCAACAGACCGTGAAACCGGTCGGATGCGTGGATTTGGTTTTGTAGAAATGGAGACAGAAGCCGAAGAAATGGCGGCGATCGAAGCCCTTAATGGTGCTGAGTGGATGAGTCGTGAGCTTAAAGTTAATCAAGCAAGACCCCGCACAGATCGAGGTTCTTTTGATGGTAGTCGTGGGAGAAACGACAACCTTAGCTTCTCTCGGAATTCTCAAAGCTACTAAATGCTAAACGCTGTTGAAAAGTCAAGCGGGCTTCTTGCTCTGCCCATTTACCGAGATTAACCTTTGGTTAGTCAAAAACCGATTGTCAGTCATTAGTGTTGATGAGTAACTTAGGATGACTCAAGTACTTGTAGGTCAAAACGAAGGAATTGATTCAGCTTTGCGTCGGTTTAAGCGTCAAGTCTCCAAGGCGGGGATATTGACAGAAGTCAGGCGACATCGCCACTTTGAGACTCCTCTGGAAAAACGTAAGCGTAAGGAAGTTGCACGACGGAAGAAGCGTTGGGGTTAACCAGAGTTCAGTGCCCAAATCTCTGACTTCTTACTGGCGGAGCGGAATTTCGATCACAAATTCCGTTCCTTTTTCTGGTGTTGAAAAACACCTCAAGCGACCACCGTGTTTTTCAACAACAATTTGGTAGCTGATGGATAGCCCTAATCCCGTACCTTTGCCTACGGGTTTTGTCGTGAAAAAGGGGTCAAACATCCGTTGTCTAACTTCCTCTGGTACTCCGGTGCCATTGTCGATAATTCTGACTACTGCCCGTGCGGCTGAACTATCCCCGATAACTTCTGTACGAATCCAAATTGTGCTGGGATAATGTTCAGAATGCGTTACAGGGGATTTGCGGCTGTGTGGGAAGCGCAACTTGGCGACACATGCAGCTTGCGACGGCAATGCTGAGACTCTGGGATTGGTAACTGTTTCACCAACACACACATCAGGTTTTGAAATCACCCAATGCTCTTTGAAATCCTGTGCAGTGCAGCCTGAAGTCATGGACTCCTCTAAAGCATCGATCGCATTGCACAGCAAATTCATAAATACCTGATTCAAAAGTCCGGCGTAGCATTCTACTAGTGGTAGTTCTCCGTATTCCTTAAGAATCGTAATTCCTGGTTTGTCTGCGTGTGGTTTGAGCCGATTGTGGAGAATTACCAGCGTACTATCAATCCCTTGATGCAGGTCTACTGGCTTCATCTGAGCGTCGTCAAATCGTGAGAAGCTTTGTAGTGACTGAACAATCTGACGGATGCGGTCTGCCCCCATCTGCATTGAGGCGATGGTTTTTGGAAAATCTTCAACGAGAAAATGCAGGTCAATCTCCTCAGCTTCCTCTTGAATTTCTGATGCTGGCTGAGGATAGTATTTGACATAAAGCTTCAGAAGGTTTAGTAAATTCTCCGTATATTGACTAGCAGGGATCATGTTGTTGCACAGGAAGTTCACGGGATTGTTAATCTCGTGGGCAACACCTGCCACTAACTGTCCCAAGGTCGCCATTTTTTCGTTGTGAATTAATTGCGATTGAGTCTGTTGGAGCTTCTGTAGAGCGAGTTCCAGTTCCTGGGCTTGGGCTTTAAATTGAGCTTCCGATTGCCGCAAAGCCTCCTCAGCTAATTTGCGCTTTGTGATATCTGTAACAAAGCCTTCGTAGTAGAGTAACGTACCCGCTTCGTCCCGCACTGCCCGTGCATTCTCGGAAATCCAAATGAGACTGCCGTCTTTGCGATAAACCTGAGATTCAAAATCACTTACCGAATCACAGGTATGCAGTTGCTTGATAAATTCATAACGTCGGTACGGCTCAACATAAAGCTGCCGTTCAATATCAGTCAAGGTTGTCAGTAATTCTTCTGGCGATTCATAGCCATAGATGCTCGCTAGTGCAGGATTACAGGCTTGATACTGCCCATCCGGCGTTGTTTGAAAGATACCCTCAACGGCATTCTCAAAAATACTGCGATACTTCTGTTCAGCTTGCCGCAGAGCCTCTTCCACTTGTTGGCGTTCCCTTTGGGCAGCTTCGCTAACAGCAACTTGATTAGCTAGTTTTTGCTTAGCTCGTTTCAACTGCCTTGTCCGCTTTGCAAGTTTTTTATGGATTGTTTCGTCGCACTCTCCCCAGTTCTCAGAACGGGTGGGCAACCGATTACGATTTGGGAACATGGCTCATTTGTTGAAAATTCTCTGCCCACTGTCCTCATTATTGGACTTTTCAGTCACTAGCCGAGGTGACGCAACCTTTTCAGATCTTGTTATGTCGTGTGTTATTGAATGGTGACAGTTGCCCACATTTTTTGTGATCAAAGTTTACAAAAAATGTGATTTAAATCACTGCGGGTGTTTAAACTTGAGGAAAGGGAAGTTCTGCTTCTTGAGGTTGCCATAGTAAGGCTTATTTCACCACTTCTACCACCTTATGAAAATTCAGATGCGATCGCCTTGTTGTCGTAAGTCACGCACAGTTGACAAGTACTGTCCAAGGAAAGGTAAACCACCAATTGCCGGAAGCAAGTAACGAGACGTACAAAGTAAGCCTAAAGCAGCAGCAGTTGGTGCAGCAAAATAGGGTTGGTAAAACAAAATCAATGCCGCATCACGAGTGCCAACACCAGCAAACGTCAGTGGCAGCAATCCGGCAAGAATCGCTAGCGGTGAGAGAGCAAGATTCGCTAAAAATGGCGTCCAGGCTTTGAGGGCAAGGATAAAAAACCAAATTTGCAACAAGTGCAAAAACCAGATAAAGATCGAGGTAGCAGTAATTTTTAATAACTGTCCTTTGTCACGCCAAAAGTATTCATGCATTTCCCCCCAGGAAGTCTGCAACTTTTCCAACTTAGAGCGAAGTTTCTTGGGAGCAAGCTTCTTACTAACTAAAAAAAATAAATGGGCGAATTTACGAGAGCTTAGAAGGAATACTCCAATAACTAGACCTAAAATTACACTAACTGTCATTATCCAAAAGAGAGCATCTTTCTGGGGATAAAGCAATAACCCAAACACACACCATAACAGTAGTGATAACAAATCACAGGATTTTTCAAATACAACTAGCGATAAAGATAGCGTCCCATCTAAATGACCTCGTTGCTTCATAAAATAGGCTTTGGCAATATCCCCCATCTTGGAAGGCAACACCATATTCAGTACACTAGCTGCCAAAATGAGACGAGTTGCCTCACCAAATCCTAATTGTGAACCTGTCGGCATCAATTGTTGTAGTCGCCAAGCCGTGAATAAAGTCAGTGGGACTACCATACCAAGACTGATTACCATCCACCAGCCATTGCAATTTTTGAAAACTTCGATGAGTCCAGGGAAATCAATCTTCGAGTAAATTACGGCTAGGATAACCAGGCTAACAATGATGGAAATTAGTCGTTTCATTGAGTAGGAATTGGGAATTGGGAATTGGGACAATGGGCTGTAGGCGATGGTCAAGAAAACTTCATATCACCTAGTACTTCATCACTATTCTCTAAGGCTCAATTTTTTATTCTTAAAGATACCGCTCTATTTTCAATGATTCACTAGGAACAAGTTTTTTGACTTCAGGTGTGAGGTCAAGCCAAGGTTGTAATTGCCCTCGTTGAAAGGTGCGACTCATGACGACATAAATTGATGTTTGGTCACAGCCAATGCCAGCACTAATCACACCTTCCCAAGACTGTGCTTGTAATTCGTCTATAACGTGCCATTTTCCATCTTTCCAAGACAAACGTCGGCGGAAAGAATAGGGTGAAGCTTTCTTGCCAGTAATTAGGACTTTTTGTAATAACTTGCGGATTAAGTTTGGAAAAAAGCGTCCAACGGTTAACATGACAACCCGTAGAATGAGTAAGTTGGCAGGTGTCATTTGCTTTTGTTTCGCCCATCCCAACTGACCTTGAATAGCAATTTCGTTTTCAGTAACATTGACTTGATAAGTGTCAACCAGATGAGCAACAGCGTTTTTGACCTTACCGCCTTCCAGCACTTGCAGCGAAAATTGAGTATCAGATGCAATCAGTTGATTACCGCGAAATAGCTTAAAAACACCGCCTTTATTCAGTGCTAAATAAAGTTCGGTGTCCTGGCGGCGGTCAATGACGATTTTGGCTTCCTTGAACCAAACGCGACCTGTAGGACGTAGTGTAGGCTTGGGTCTATCTTTAACAAAATCTCGCCAAGTTAGGAGATAATTCCAGGTATGGTGACCAATAATGTGGTCATCGGCGTAACAAGGTGCAAGACCATTTGTGAGTCCGACTAAAAAGCGATCGCTTATTTCCAACGCCTCTGGCATCCACTGCCCAATAAGTTCAAACCCATGCGGAAAGAAATTGTATGTATTGCGACTGGTGTACTCGCCACCATACGACCCATCGGGATGCACAAATTCAGCCGCTAATTCTACCGCTTTAATTAAGGCTTCCTTCAAGCGTGGATCGGGTCTTAGTTGATAAATCCTCGCTAAACAGGAAATCGTTAAGGTATGGTAACCAGGGTCACAACCCTCGTATTCCTGAAACCAACCTTCAGGATTTTGCCAGGACAGTACCCTTTCCAAACGTTGTACCCGCGCTTTGTCCCACTTGGACGTCTGCAACAGTTTGGATAAGAGTTCCAAGCACAGGACAATCAAGGCTTGGTGATTAGTCAGGCGTCCACTTTCATTGTGATGCGCTAACCAATCTGCCCGACGTTCAAAAAAACTGAGTGCAGTTGAATTGTTGAGTCCTAGTTGCGTGTAGCTTTCAATACAAGCCAGCAGAGAAAACGCTGCTGCACCACCAGCCCGTTCAAAGGGAAAATAATCATCACAAGACCCATCCGGATGACCACTCTTCGCCGCATAGAGAATGCCTGCTTCTACCCAATCTCGAATGATTGGCTGTTGGTAAAAGGGGTTGTCTGGCACATCAGTCTCGTAAGCCAAGGCAAGGGGCAAGACAAATTCCTGCGACATACCACTAGGGAAGTCGATAATTTTGTATTGCCAGAAGTTGCGGTCAAAGCAGCCATAGGTAGGGCTGTGGGCATTGCGGTCAAGCAACGTTAAGATTTTGGGGATTTGAGCTAATGCTTCACGGGCGAATAGGTCTTTACTCATGAAAGGCTTAAGTTCCAACACAAAGTGTTGAGGTAAGGTGTGGCTTGAATTCTCGCTCAATTTAGTGCAATTTTGTAGTTGGCTTTATCCTGTTTTTTTATACATTCTGCACTCAATACAAGGAATTCTTCAGTCTTGAAGACAGAACAAGTTTCTACTAAGCCTGATAACGTTGGTTTAATTCCTTGTTCGAGTCTTGCTTGGGCTTCTGCTGCGGCAGGTTGAAACTGTTGAATCCAACGATTTTTATCAATGTAATTTACTTCAAATGCTTGTTTTTCTAGTAACCAGAAATTGATGTTGTATTTTTGAATAAAGCTTTGTAATCCGGCTAAATTTGGGCTGTATTGAGCTTGGATGAGGTGAATAACTCGCTGACGGAATTGACCATAGTAGCCAGTATGGTAAGGGATTCCATATTCTGGGCTGACTAAGACGGAACGCTGAGAAAATGTTGGCAGGTTATCCGCTTCTTCAGCTAGGGAGGCAATAAGGGTATCTTTAGGTTGTTGGGCGAAAAACTGATAAAGTGCTGGTACTTCACCGACTTTATATTGTGTTCTTGGGAAATTTTTTATTAAGCTTGGATACAGCGCCAAAACTATCCCTAGTAATAGAGTTGTTCCAAGTGCAAGAACTTGTCTTTTTATCAATCTTGGTTGTCTTTGCTGTTGCGCCCAGTACAACAGGGCATCTAACATGAGGGTTAATGCGATCGCCGCCGATAGCGCTAGCACAATTTGCAAGCTATGTTGTGTATAACGGCTCGGTAGATGGAGCTTGAATAGCAAAGCATGAGCTGCAAAAAATAAACCAATTGATGCGATAACTAGCTGAATTAAAACGATACTTTCGTTACTCAGTTGCCTTACTAAGGGGAATCTAGAAGGATATCGCAGCAATATTGGTAACAATAAACCAGCACTAAGGGTTACTGGAGTAAGTGGCATTTCTGGAAATATGCCACTGCGCCCTCCCAACCAAAACCTCCAAGGATTATCACGGAAAAAGCTTGCTCGTCCCTTTGACCAAAATTCTGGTAGTGTCTTCGCTTCAGCTACACTAATCACTGGTTCAAATTGAGACGTTGTTAGGGCAAATGGTAAGAGTACAAGTATCGCTACTCCTAAACCAGCCGCACAGAACCAATAGTCACTTCGGTACCGAGAAAATCTGATTTCCCCCTGTTGCCAGCGCAATAACCGTAGTACTAGAACTCCCACAGAGATGAACACGCACTGAGGGTAAAAAAGACCCTGCAAAGCAATTACAGCCATACAAGGAAGTAAGGAATTAGTTAAACGCGATCGCTTTCTATCTTGCTGTAATAAATAGTACAAAAAGGCAAGAAGTAGTGGATAAATAAAGGCTCTAGGGGTGGCTGAAACTAAGTCTTCTTTGCACCAAAGATTTTGGTTGAGTACCAGAGAGGCAATAAAACCTGCCACAGGTACAGGCAAAATTTCTAAGCAAATACCAAAACAGTACCCAGTCGTTACTAAATCCAGGACAACTGGCAAGAACTTACTAAAAAGAATTGGGTCAATACCTATAGCTGCAAATAACTGATATAGAGTGGTATAACCCCAAGGAGCAACAGATTGAAAATAATCAGCAATTAAATCATTCGGGAACAACTTAGAGTCTAAAAACCGACGCATCCAAAATACGTGCTGTCGTGCATCATCCTGCACAACATATTCACTACTGAAGGCTTGTTGCAGCCACATAGTGCTATAAACCGCTGCAAAAGCCAGACTTAAACTAAACCAAAAGATGACTTGTAACTTGGAGGCTTTTGGGACTGGAGTGGTGAGAAATTGGCGTAAGTATCGGCTCAGCATAGCACCCGTGGTGTTTATAAAGCGATCGCATGATTTCTACCGCTTCACTAACTTCGTTGAGGAATACTCCTTCACGTTTTGAGAATCAACTTCAAGTCGGCGGAGTCTTAGCTGCACATCTTCCAGCATTTTACGATTCACTGCCATTAAATCAGCGACTAACCCAAACATCCACAATTGAAAACCAATCAAAATGAGAATTGCCGCCAAAATAAGACTCGGAACATGAGCTTTGGGAGTACCACTCAAAAACAAGATTAACCAGCGAACACCAAGGAGCGAACCTAAACTAAAAGGAATCGTACCCAAGATTACAAAGAATCTCAATGGCTTATAGGTCATGAAGATTCGCAGGATTGTCAAAAGCGATCGCTTCACATAAGATGGGATACTCTTGACCAAACGTGAAGGTCGTAAATACCGATTGGTTCGGATTGGCACAGATGTAATAACCATGCCTTTTTGTCCTGCTTGAATAATAGTTTCTAAGGTATAGGTATATTCATTAAATACATTTAACCGTAGCGCTGCCTCACGACTGATTGCTCGGAAGCCACTAGGCGCATCGAGAATCTTTGTATTACTAGCCATCCGCACAACCCAACTACCTAACTTTTGTAGGAACTTTTTCGTAGGGGAAAAGTGTTTGATTTGTTGAATCGGTCGTGCGCCAACAACAATCTCAGCCCTGCCCGATAAAATGGGTTCAATTAGTTTTGGAATATCATCAGCACAATACTGATTATCGGCATCGGTATTAACAATAATATCAGCGTTAGCTTTCAAACAAGCTTCTATTCCCGCCATGAAAGCTTTCGCAAGTCCCTGATTATGTTCAAAATTGACGATGTGATCAACACCGTGAGCTTGAGCCACTTCCACGGTTTTATCAATGCTGCCATCGTTGATAATTAACCACTCTACAATATCTACACCCGGCAGCTCACGCGGGAGTTCAGAAAGGGTAACTTCCAGGCTTCCTTCTTCGTTGTAACAGGGGATTTGGATGATGAGTTTCGTCAAGACACTTTACTCCAATTCAAGATTTAAGAGGGATATCAATGGGTGGATTATATTCAAATTCACGATTCACTAAGCATTGCTGAGTCCAATTCTGCTAGGGTTTCCCTAAGCTGCTCTCAATTAGCCTCGAACTGAGTCAATTTAACCATCAAACCGATTACCTTGAGTGTGTGATGTTTGGATTATCTTTAGGTTGGTGCCAATGAAGGGGGTAAAGCGCCAAACCCAAAAATTACCTTTTATCTTAAAACTTCGTTTTTGTCAAAATAAATTTGCAATTGTTTGACAAAATAAGTAGCTGAGGTAAATTCAACACTTATTTAGTGCCTGTCTGTGGTAGGTACAAAATACTGTTCCCTAATTTGATATTTGGTAAAACTGTGAACAAATCTTCCAGTTTTTTTTCGGTCTGCATCTATTCTCGGAAAGCTATTAGTAGCTGGCTGAGTAAGAGAGAAAATTTATTTTTTGTGCTACTGATCGTTGCTCATCTGTTTCCTATCTGGTTTTTTAAGTACTTTCCTTCACAAGATGGACCTGCTCACCTTCACAACGCTAGTGTTCTCCGTGAGTACTATTTCCCTGAACGCTCTATTTTCCGCGAGTATTATTTACTCAACAAAAACCTTACCCCAAACTGGTTTAGCCATCTTGTCCTAGCAGGACTGATGCATCTCGTGCCACCACTGGTTGCCCAGAAGCTTCTCTTGAGTGGCTATATCATTCTTTTACCCATCTCAATTCGCTATGCGTTGTACGCGATTCGTCCAGATGCAATATTTCTCTCATTTCTGGCGTTTCCGTTCATCTACAACTATGTGCTTCACATGGGCTTTTACAATTTCTCGTACAGCATGGCAATGTTTTTTTTTGTTGTTGGTTACTGGCTGAAGCACCAGAACCACTTCACGCTTAGTCGGGTAATCAGTTTAAGCATTCTCTCGCTATTGCTCTACTTCTGTCATTTATTCTCATTCGTGACAGCGTATGTAGCGATCGCACTTTTAACGGTATGGTTGACAATTCTCGATCTCGCGCCACAGGTACGTCAGCAGAAATTTAATTGGCGATCGCTTGGTCGAGTGTTGCGTATGCGAGTACTTGTACCACTCTGTGCATTTTTGCCGACACTCATCCTTGTTGTGATGTTTCTAAGTCGCAAGTCAACAGTCAACTCCGACATTGACACGTCTAGACTGACTTGGAAACATATATATTATCTGCTTAGCCTCCACTCACTCGTCTCCTTCCAGAAACCGGAGTTTTTGTTATCCATCGCACTTGCAGGTTTGTTTGCAGCCATTTGTCTCTATGTTCTTGTCGCCAAACTAGCTCATCGTCAGATAAATGTCTGGGATGGCTTGCTCTTGGTTGTTGTTGCCTACGTCCTCATGTACTTTATTGCACCCGATAAGATGTCTGGCGGCGGCAATATCAAGCAGCGACTATTGTTATATCCGTTTTTTATTTTAATGCTCTGGTTTGGGGCGCAGTCGTATCATTGGCTTGTCAAGCAAAGAATCCAGCTAGTTGCCGTGGGAATTGCTTTAATGCTGCTTGGAGTTCACACGATACAGTACGCCGAACTCAACAGCTACTTGGAAGAGTATGTCTCAGGGATGCACCTGATTGAGCCGAATACAACACTTCTCCCTCTTTCCTTCTCCAATACTGGACACGCACCCGACGGAAAGGTTTTATCAGACCGGGTTAAACCTTTTTCGCACGCTTCAGGTTATATCGCGGTACAGAAGAAGGACGTTGTTGTTCTCACGAATTACCAGGCTGCGCTAGACTATTTCCCTATTCTTTTCCGTTCCCAAACCAATCCCTTTCTACACCTCAGTATCGGAAATAATTCTAGTAAGGCTGACTGGGGCATTGAAGCTGAGCCTCCTAGAGTAGACTTCCTCAACTACCCCCAACGGACAGGAGGAAAGGTAGATTACGTGCTGATTTGGCAAGTCCTTGAGGGACATCGTACTGTTGAAAACACGAAGTCTATCTTCAAACAACTAGAGGAGGGATACGATCTCATTTACACCTCTCCACAACGGGGATTGATGCAGTTATACCGTCGCAAGGATTGGAGTTAAGAGAGTTAGGGGAGTGTCGCTAGGACGCGAGAACCCCGACTTCTTCAAGAAATCGCGGTTCTGAACTGTGGCATCCCAGTTGACAGCCACCAGATGCTTTAGGATTGTTCTGAACCTAGATAAGATTCCAACTTTCACTAGGAGCTAAAGTATGTGGCAAGACAATTTGACGAAAGGACTTTGGCATAACAGTAGACCAAAAAAAGCTGTCTGGTATCGCTTTGAGCGCCTGGGAATGTTCAGTGTTATCAGCGTAGCAATGATTGTGGCGATGCCTTGTCTGAGAGAAACTAGTGCGATCGCCTTTCCTTTAAAAGAGCGATCGCCTAACGCCTCAACATCTCTGGCACAAACACCTATACCTTCTCTAACCCTACCCCCAGCGATCTTTCCGACAAATCAAGCCCCCGGTGTTAGCGTTCCTCCCCTGCAACAACCCATTCCTGCTGAAACCCTTCCAGCCGTTACACCTGCTCAACCACCAGAGCTTCCACCCGCAAATGTATCTCCTACTCCTAATTCATCCCCAGTTATTGAATTTGGTCAGCCATTGCCAGAGAAAACAACATCGGCTGAACCAGCATTGATACCTCAAAGCGGCATACCAACCCTAGAGCCAGCAGCCGCTTTTATGTCGCAGGAGTCAACGGCAACGAATGTAAATCCAGAAATTCTATTACCAAGTGGCACTCAGCTAAGTCTGCGCTATCCCGGCGAAAAGGTTCTCAATCTTCAAGCCTATCAGTTACGGCAGGAAGTGTTGCTACTTCAGGAGGACTTGCGCGATCGCAATAATCAAGTCATTGCCCCGGCTGGGACACCCGTGATTGGATACTTTGAAACGAGTAGTACAGGCAGTCGCTTCATTGCAAAAGCGATCGCCCTTGGTGGAAGTAATCTTCCCTTTGAAGCTCAATCCGATAATCTCGAAGTCACTCCTCCTGAAGAAACTACCACCGATCAGAGTCTTCGCCAACCGGGTACAACAATTCAGCCAGGTCAAATTTTACAAGTTCAGCTACAGTCCGATTGGCGTTTCTCAGCGATTAGTAATTAAGGTGATTCGTTGGCTTAGAAATCTTCTGTTTCTGGTCGTGGACCAACTGTGCCAGGTTGATTGAAGAAGGTATTACCCGCGTCATTGTTTTGATAGATGCAGGCAATTTTGGGTGAACCTTCTAATGCCCCAGTGAAGCCAAACGTATTCATGCGGTTCTTACATTCGCGCACCTGCTCAGAGGTAACGAGTTTCCTTTGCTCCAGAATTGACCAGTTGTTCTTACGCAAGACACAGCCCGGTTGCATATTAGGCTGGGTAACGTAGACGCTAAAGGGACTCATCGTTACATAGACACGCATATCTGTAACCATCGCACTTGCTCCATACTGAACACAAAGCTCAGCATTTGGTGCGCTGCGGTCGATGGCTTCACGGGTTACCAAATTCTGTGGGTTTGAACTCGCTGTGGAAGCAAACGCAATGCCTATCCCAACCCCCAGCGCCAGGACGGCACCCAAAATTGCCATGTAAGTGAAGTTGAAATCAAATAAAGGGGGTTTGGAAGCTGGGGCTTTTTCTCTAGGACTAGGAATAGTCGTGGATCTGGATTTACGTTTCATCGTTAGCTTACGTCAACTGTAGGAGAATTAGCAGGGAGTAGTTTCAACTGCCCTCCTTATCCCAGTATGCCTATAGATATCTTATTCTGGTTAGGGAAAACGGGAAGGTTTAAAGGGGAAAGGAATAAATTTTCCTTATTCCCTACCGCTATTGCTTTGGCACACCAGAAGGCGCAATCCTTAATATTTTGCTAAGCGTTGCTGTGTTTGCATTGGGATGCCAGTTACTCCTGCCTGCTCAAGTAGTACGAGGAAATCTTCACGGATAGATGAGTTAGTGGAGTAAGACGCTTGGGCAGCGATGAGCGTGTCGATCGCATCGTACCAAAGTCCACCTTCAGCATAGGCTAAGGCGCGATCGCGTTCTGTTGTCGCTGTTGCTAGCTGTTGCTCTAGTGCTGGCGTACTAGGCACACGCTTAATCCAACTTTGAGCAAAGGTGTCGTTAGAGCGTCGATCTGCATTACAAATTAAGGTTACAGACCAACGGTACTCTTTGCCAGGAACGAGTTCCGGCAGATTCTTTGGCATTTCTAGCTGAACAATACCAGCCTTTTGTAGCTGTAGCTGTTTTACAAAGATTGGCTCGGCAACGCCTGATTCCACTAAGGCAAATTCCAAAGGTTCCGATGGCACAGTGGACACATACCAAGAGAACGTTGGATGACCTGACAAGGTTTCTGCTGTGTGGTCGTTAGGAACAAGTAGTGCTAGTTCCACCGCCTGAGACTCAGTACAGCCTCGCGAACCTGCTCCTTGGGTTCGTCTGGGCATTCCCCGCTGAGGCGGGACATAACTAAAATTTGATTGGGTTTGTGTAGGAATTGCTAAAGCAGGGCTTGTTAATAGGTTTGAGCTACCATCTAGCCAACTGGTCACTGGCATCAAGACGATTGATGCAGTCGCTGTGACCACACTTATCAATAGGCGGGAATTCACCATGATAGTAGGCGCAGTATTTAAAGATTTTTAATATTCAGTAGAGCGCCCTGATTTTTCTAAAACTTAATGAAATGTACACGAGCAATAGTAAGTATGTACTTATCTATTACTACCTTTTAAGAATAAGAGAATCTTTAGGAAGAGACCTCTCTATTTAGAGAGAGAAACTGTCTAAATATTTCTTAAAACTTATACTTTTCATTAAACATTGGTGATGGAAGTAGTGAATAGGAGCGAAGCGTAGTAGGGTGAAGGCAGAAATCTCAGGAGCTATAACTAGAGTGAGAATTGCAATTTATTAAATCCACGTTCCTTAAGAATAAATTCACAAGATTGTTATTCTGTCAAGCTAAAAGGCAAGCTACTGGAAAGATGAGATATTCCAGGAAGAAGAGTTTCCAGATGAATTGGTAAAACTGCGCGATCGCACTTTTATCCTGCAAATCAACACTTAGGCTACGCCACCACAGTAAACCTAACGCCAGTAGGTTCGTAACCACCAGAAAAATTGGGTTCACCGAAGGTAGGATTAGTAACGCGGCAAGTATCATAGCCAGGTAGCATACCGTAATTACCCAACGGGCAAGGTTAAAGACAACTGGCTTACCGAGCTGGATCGTAAACGTGGTGATGTTGTACTGTTTATCGCCTTCCATATCGGGGATGTCCTTGAAAATCGCGATCGCAAACGTAAAGACCACAATAAACAGCGTTAATGCCCAAACTGGTGCAGGTGGAAAAACAACATTCCCAGATAGACGGTCACTAAAGTGCAAAAACAGCCCTAAATTAACAATTACGCCCCGCACGGTGTAGATACAAAAACTAGCCCAGAAAGGAAATCGCTTCAAGCGTATTGGCGGCAAAGAATAAGCTGTTCCTAGCGCTAAACTGATGCTCACCATTAAGAGCAACCACAAACCGAGTAATCCTGCTAATAGCAAGGCTAAGATGCCAAGAATCCCTACAATCAGTTGAGCTTGTCGCCTCGAAAACTCGCCGGCTGCAATGGGGAGATGCGGTTTATTAATCCGGTCAATCTCCACATCTTCTAATTGATTCAGCCCGACAATATAAACGTTGCCGCACAAGCAAGCAATCCAAGCGCCCACTAATTGCTCTAAACTCACTACTGTGAAGTGGCTGCCAGTAGTGGCTATGGCAATCACATACAAGGCAAAAACACTTAAGCTGGTGCCGATAATTGTGTGAGGACGCGAGAATTTCCAAAAGGAATAGAGCCATTTAGCTGGCTGCTCAAACGGGGTGATTTGGGAACGGGTTGACGTTTGGGGAGAAATCTGGCTCATTCTTGAGATTAAGACGGAATAGACCAGAAAGATCTTACTCCCTAGTTCCCCCTTCGCTCTAGCTAGGATTTTTAAGCAATGCTGTTAGCGTTAGTGTAGTAGGACAAAGCTACCAAGCTTTAGTAGAAGTTGAGAAGGGTATCTTGTGGCTTTGGATTGGCATACATACACAATATGACTGAATGCCTGCTGCCCAATTCGAGGTTGTTTTTGATGCTGGGTCAGACTCTGCTTGAAGATGGGATTATTCGTTTAGTGACCTTCGAGCATAAAGAGGAGGCGATCGCTATAGAAAGATGAGGAGCGATCGCATTCCCTACCCCTACAAAGGCGATCGCATTTTGGCTCCCTGCTAGTGTTAACGTGCGATTGCCTACGGCACCAGCGAAGCGGATCGCATCCCTTCCCTCAGTCTCACTTCATAGCTGTTGCCACCGAGTCACTGGGCATGAACTAATACCGCCTCATTCAATGTCATCTGGCAAGTCATCAGCAGACATTCCTGCTCTTTGCATTAGCTCAATCAATCGCTTGATTTGAGGGAGCGAAAACCTAATTTCTCTTTCGCCTGTTTCATGGCGTCTAATTGTTCTGCTTGTTGTCCCTAGCTCAGTCGCTAATTCTTCCTGCGTCATTCCCAGTCGTTCGCGTAACTGTTTGAGAGTCGCCAATTCAGGGTTGCTATTTGAGTTTGTATCGTTTACCATTCTCTCTATAACCGGACATTTGTTCCGGTTGCGGACAACAAAAATGATGGGGAAACGCTATGGGAAGTCCCTACACTTCCTGTTTCCCTGTCTCTCTATGGGTAGTTTCTCACACCAAGCAAGTCCGCCAAGAGTTTAAACTCTTGGCTCATAACTCAAGTCCACTTAAGTGGACTGAATTTATTGTGCTGCAATCTCTTAGTCCTCTGAAGAGGACTTTGGCTATGAGCAAGGGAATTAATTCCCTTGCGGACTCGCTTGCGGATGAGTAGATGAGTGGACTTAGGAGGTGAGGCGAAGGACGATTATCTGGAAATTCTTCGTATGTACTGTTTGAGTATGTCTTCCATGAAATAACGGGCGATTTGCGATCACATTTTTGCATTTATCGCATTTTTGCAGATCGCCCTTTCTTAAAAACTAATCACCCAAATCATAGCAATGAAACATTCCGAATGGCTTCGCCTCAAAGCAGAAGGCGACAGGGTTGTTGCGTCTTTACGTGCCGATGGCTTCAACTGTCGCAAACAAGTGCGCCGCTTGTCTTGGTATCTTTGCAAAGGCTCAGTTTCTTACACGTTGACTTGGCTACCAGCACCAGTGCGTGAATGGAGCTTATTACCAAATGATGAAACACCAGAGAGAGCGCAAGTTCTAGCTCAAATTCATTCTAGTTTGGAGCATCGGGGCTGCGATCGCACGGCACAACTATCCCTACCTCCTAGCCAACGCTTCTGGAATCAAAAGGATTACCCTTGGACACTGGTTAGGCTGCTGCCGAATGCTCAACACTATACAGTAGGTCGCTTTTACAGCCGCACAGAAGCGGAAAATCATAAGCGCTTTCTTGGTAAGTGGATGCCTGCTGCTGAATTCGAGGTTGTTTTTGATGCTGATGCGGTGACTTAGTGGACGAGAGGCGATCGCACCTCATCTTTAGCTTATCGGTGGGCGATCAGCTTTGCTGGTGCCGAAGGCAATCGCACCCAAAGTTATACTGAAGAGACATTCTTCACGTAACAGGGAGTTTGATGCCTACCGACGCGCAACTGAGGTGTTTATATCGAATTGGCTACCAGTTGACATATATGCTGTTTCAGCCCATCCATCTTATTTGCATCGACGGTCGAACTCAGAATTTATATATCTTGGCAGGGCAGAACGAGGAAATCGAGTTTGAAGTTACTCCAAGTGGAGAGGTGCTGTAATGAGTCAAGTTGACTACATGGCTATGTCTTACAAAGAGTTAAGGCGTTACTTTCTCAAGCATCGAGAAGATAAAGCTGCTTTTCAAGCTTATCTAGCAAGGCGTCGAGAGCGATCGCACCCAGTCATTACAAGAGTTGATGACCCGGACTTCGATAACAAGATTCAAACAGCAATCCGTCAGCAACTAGCGGAGCATCGAAGTTAGCAGCGCGATCGCATTTCCCGCAGCAACAAGCGCGATCTCACCTGCTGTTTACGTCAACTTTACACCACATAGCTAAAAAGGTAAGGAAGGCTTTATTATTTCCCCCCACAGTCGATCTAGTATTCGGTTGTACTGTCTTATCGAGAGATTTTGAGGATGTCCGAGTCTGATCCACTCCGCGAATACTTTGAGCAAAAGCGACTGTAAGCCCTGCTGTTTTCCTAGTTTGCTCAAACAGAGATTGTAAAGTGTATTGCACCATCTCTCGCCAATCGCATACCCTCCCCAACTTCCCTGATTAACCGTTGCAACCAATGTTCTAGACTGGGAAAGCAAGAATCCAGTAAGAGAAAGGGAACAAGCGATGCGACTGTCGAATATGCTTTTCGTCACCCTGCGGGAAGACCCAGCAAAAACAGGCAAAGCTATAATTACCGTAGCCTCCTAGCCACGTTGCATACTCGTATGACTCAGATTCTGACAGTAGAACTGAACGATCAAATTTTCACCGCGATTCAGCGACAGGCTGAGGCAATTGGCGTTCCTCCTGAACGGCTAGCTGCAACATTGCTAGAGCAGCAGTTTGGGCAAGTTTTAAAATTGTTGCTACCTGAAGCAGAAAAAGAGACAGCACGAGCTAGGTTTGAGAGCCATTTTGGGACACTTAATCTCGAACAGCCCACTGACCTGGATAATGAGAGCATTGATGCAGATTTGGTGAGAGAGTATGCAAATACCCACGAAGAAGGTTAATGCTCCTCGATACTTCTGGTTTGCTTTGTCTGCACTATCAAACTGAGCCTTTGCATACTCAAGCCTGTGCTGCATATAAGAAAGCAACAATTCGATTAACTCATAGCTATATCATTGCTGAATACATCGCCTTAGCCACAGCAAGACGTTTTCCACGTTCATCCGCCCTGGCTTTTGTCGCTGATTTGCTGGACAACCCTGATATAGAGACAGTCTGGGTTGATGAGCCATTGCACAGGGAGGCAGTTGAGCTACTGATGGGGCGGCAAGACAAAACCTATTCTCTGTGCGATGCCGTTAGCTTTGTATTGATGCGCCAGCGTGGGATTACTGAGGCTTTGTCTACTGATCGACACTTTGAGCAAGAAGGGTTTATTCGCTTACTGCATAACCGTTGACAACCAATGTTCTAGACTGGGATACAATCATTCAGCTAGAGAAAGGGAACATACGATGCGACTGTCTAATATGCTTTTCGTCACCCTGCGGGAAGATCCAGCAGAAGCGGAAATCCCCAGTCATAAATTACTCGTCCGCGCAGGCTACATACGTCGCATCGGTAGCGGGATTTACGCCTATCTTCCCTTGATGTGGCGCGTGCTAAGAAAAGTCTCCCAGATTGTCCGTGAAGAGATGGATGCGACTGGCGCTCAAGAATGTCTGCTTCCCCAGTTGCAACCCTCTGAATTGTGGAAAGAGTCAGAACGCTGGGATACCTACACCAAAGCCGAGGGTATCATGTTTGCCCTCAAAGACCGTCAAGATCGGGAATTAGGACTAGGACCAACCCATGAAGAGATAATTACGACGATCGCTCGTGATATGGTTCGCTCCTATCGCCAGCTACCTGTCAACCTGTATCAGATCCAAACTAAGTTCCGGGATGAAATTCGCCCCCGGTTTGGACTGATGCGAGGACGGGAATTCATTATGAAAGATGCTTACTCCTTTGATGTCGGTGCCGAGGGTTTGGAGCAGAGTTATCAGAAGATGAATCAGGCTTATCACAATATGTTCCACCGTTGTGGCTTGAGATTTAGAGGTGTTGAAGCTGACTCAGGCGCAATTGGTGGTTCGCGATCGCAAGAATTTATGATCTTGGCAGATGCTGGAGAAGATGAGGTTCTCTACACCGAAGATGGTCAGTACTCTGCCAATGTAGAAAAAGCCGTATCCTTGCCACCGGATGCCGAACCCTCACCCTTTACCACCTACGAAAAACGCGACACCCCCAACACCCCAACCATTGACTCCCTGTGTCAATTCCTGAAATGCTCACCCACCCAAATCGTGAAAAACGTCCTCTACCAAGCCATCTATGACAATGGCATGACGGTACTCGTGCTAGTGAGCATCCGAGGCGACCAAGATGTTAACGAAGTGAAATTGAAAAACGAGTTGATGAGACAGGCAGAGCAGTACAATGCCAAAACCCTCCTCTCGCTAACTGTACCCGATGCGGCAGCTCAACAAAAATGGGCATCGAAGCCGCTACCATTGGGCTACATTGCCCCTGATATCTCTGACGATTACATCAACCCCAATAAAGAAGTCGCACCTGTATTTTTGCGATTGGTAGATAAGACAGTCGTAGAGCTGAAAAACTTCGTTACAGGTTCCAACGAATCAGGCTATCACGTCGTTGGCGCGAACTGGGGCGAACAATTTCAGTTACCTAAATTGGAAGTCGATTTACGGAAGGCAAAAATAGGCGATCGCGCTATCCACAACCTCGCTCAAACTCTCCAAAGCGCACGCGGTATCGAAGCCGGACACATCTTCCAATTGGGGACAAAGTACTCTAACTCAATGGGGGCAACCTACACCAGTGAGTCAGGCGAAGAACTTCCCCTGTATATGGGTTGTTACGGTGTCGGCGTGTCGCGTGTTGCACAGGCAGCAGTAGAGCAGTCTTATGACAAAGATGGGATTATTTGGCCGGTTGCGATCGCACCTTACCATGCGATCATCTCAGTTCCAAACGTTGGAGACGCTGACCAAATGGCAGCAGCCCAAAAACTCTATACTCAACTCAATGAGGCAGGTATCGAAACCTTATTCGATGACCGCAACGAACGGGCAGGTGTAAAGTTCAAAGATGCGGACTTAATCGGGATTCCATACCGGATTGTAACAGGGCGATCGCTTAAAGAAGGTAAAGTGGAAGTCGTCGAACGGGCAACCAAAAAGTCTCAGGACATTGCCATTGACGAAGTAATGCCTACCCTCAAGCAATGGATTGACACCGCTTTGAAAGCTAAAGCCTGACAAACTTATGGAATTTCTGACCATCCTCCTATCTGGTTTACTCGCTGGTGTCTCCCCCGTTGGTCTAGTCATCGACAAGGTGATCGAAAGTAACTTCCGTTCCCGCTTGAACAAAGTGGAGCAATTGCAAGTCCGGGTTGACAACACTCCTAGTTACCAAGCTTTGCAAGGTAAGGTGGAGAAAGTGCGAATTGCTGGTAGAGGGTTGTGGGTGACGCCGAATGTTCGGATTGAGGCGTTGGAGATGGAAACTGACCCGATTAACATCGACTTCCAGCGTCTTCGACGGGGTAATGAGGAATCACCAAGAGCCTCTTTCCGGCAACCTGTACAGGCTGGGTTGCGTTTAGTGTTAGCCGAAGCAGATCTCAACCAGACTTTACAATCTCCTACTGTAACCGCTCGATTGCGAGCGATTGCGGGTCAGCTTCTGGGGGGTTCAGCCGAGCGGTATGAATTTCTCAACCCACGGGTGGATTTGCTAGCTAATGACCGTATCCGTTTTCAGGTCGAAGTGCAGGAAACGAATGCTGAGTTATTAGCTATCACCGTTGAGTCAGGGCTGAACATCATTGCTGGACGGAGCTTACAACTGATTGAGCCATCCGTTTCAATCAATGGAAGAGTCCTCCCCCCTCAGTTAGTTGGCGGGTTTGCTGGAGGTATCGGTAACCGCTTTAATCTCCGTACCTTGGAAGATGCAGGCATCACAGCACGACTTTTAGAATTAGACATCAATGCTGACGAGTTAGAGCTAGCCGCATTTGTCCGAGTTGACCCACCAAGTCAATAATTTGCATCGACTATAGGAGTGCATCATCCGTAAAAGCATCAGGTTTACCTGTAGTTACCTGTTTACGCCCATCCTCTTTAATTCTCATGGAGGGTTCTTGATATGCAAGACCAACACCAACAAGAAGTTCGTCGCGTTCCTTTGGGACTCGTTGCTGGTCTTTCTGCCGCACTATTAACGGCAGGAGGGGGGGCAGCTTGGATAGCGTGGAATTCGTTCATGTCTTCCCAGACACCACCAGTCCCAACAACTCCTAAGTCCTCTCAGGCATTGCAGCCAACGGCAGAGGAAAAAGTCCAGGTCTATTGGCTTAATGATGTCAACAACAGAATTGAAGTCGTTCCCAGTTCGATAATGCTAGAGAAAGTTGACAAGCCAAGTGAAATTTTAGAGGGTGCGTTTAAAAGCTTATTGAGTGGTCCTGCTGACCCAGCTTTGACTACAACCATTCCTAAGGGCACGGAACTTCGGGGTGTTGCTCTGGAAGCTGATGGCGTGCATGTAGATTTGTCAAAGGAATTTACGGCTGGCGGTGGCAGCGCTTCAATGACAGGTCGTGTGGCACAAATTCTTTATACAGCCAGTAGTTTAGACCCAGCATCTAAGGTATGGATTGAGGTGGAGGGGAAACCACTGGAGGTACTAGGGGGCGAAGGGATAGTCCTTGACCAGCCACTGACTCGCGAAAACTTTGAGGAAGACTTTGCGCTTTAACATCTTTCAAGCCAGGTTCGTCTAGTGTGAACAAGAAAAGGCAAAGGCAGATGGCAGATGGAATTTACCCCAATGCCTTCTTCACGAGTCATCTAGAACTGATAGGGAGGAAGGCTCTCAATCCCGATCTGAAGACTACTTAAACGTCGTCTGCCTCCTGCCTTCTTCAATTGCTACAGCGTTAAAGGGAGAAGGCGTTGCACAACTGTGGGATGAGCGTGTTGTAAGAGGAGTCCCCCTACCGTTTTCTCCCTTTGATGTGCAACGCTTGGTTTTTTGTTGATTTATGCCGCTTGCTGGGATGGAGTCGAGCTGAAGACAATGTGATGCTGGGAGTCAAATGTAACTTTCCCTTGCTTCTGTAACTTGCTTAGCTCTCGCGTAACCGTGACTCTGGTAGTGCAGCAGGCATCGGCAAGCTCTTGATGCGTGAGGCGAACACTTAAACGAGTGCCTTGTGCCACTCTTTGACCAAATTCCTGTTTTAACCACAGCAACAGATAGTACAAACGATCTTTCACTTGTCGCTTTCCTGCGATCGCGAGTAGCGATTCTGTCTGCCGGACGCGATCGCTTATTTGAGGTAAAAGAGACTGCGTCAGACGAGGGGAAGCGGTGATTTCTTCTAGAGAAAGGGAAACTAACTGAACATCTTGCGTTAGGACTGTTGCTTGATAAATACTCAGAGAAGTCATCGTAGAGCCAAATGGCATCAATGGTCCTGCTAAGCCCACAAGTATCTCATCACCACTTTCGCTCATTGTGCTGAGCTTTACTATACCTTGGCAAACTAGCCAAATCTTCTGGGGTTCTAGAGAGATAAGCTCTCCTTTAGAATAACAATGCCTTGGGCGATCTTGGCTAGGGTCGTAGTCATGACTTAAGAGCGCCAACTGAGCACGCTTGCGTTCGGTGATATCGCGTACTATCCAGCACAAGCGAGTTAGATTACCCTGTGCGTCTCGGACAGGCGTTACACTCAAAGCTGCGTCAAAGAACTCACCCTTACGGGGTTGCATATGCACTGTATACTCTTGCACGCGATCGCACTGCTGCAACTGAGTTAGTTTGGAACGAAACACCTGACGTTCTTGTAGTGGGATGAAGCTGACTAGCAGTTTGTCCACCAAGAATGACGGCTCAATGTTGAACAGTTCAGCCGCAGCCTGGTTAGCTTCCTGAATCTTCCCATGTGCGTCACTCACCAGGTACGCATTCGGCATGAAATCAAACAGACTTTGGTAACGCTGCCGCTCCACTTCGATTCGCGATCGCATAGCTGCGAGTTCCTCAGTCTGCTGAACTAGTTTCTCTGCGGCTAGTTCTAGTGCTTCTGAAGCTGTGCCAAGTTCCTTGAAGGCTACAGGCAACAGCAAATTGAGTTCCGGCAGTACTGAGGCATTCGCATCTTGATACAGCTGAGCTAAACGCCCATGGAGTGACTGTACCTGCTGGGTAAATGTATCTACGTTCATCTTAAGCTGACACTACCTATCTAGATGGACTTGAACTCGACCTGAAAAACAGACTTAAACCTAAGTCAAGCAGAGCTATGAGAATAAAGGAAAATATGATATTTTCATTGAAAAGCAGACCAGCTAAAGCTTCCCAAGCTCACATTTAAATAGTAAGAAACTACGTCAAGGAAATCAGTACGCTCTCGTACTCATCAATATTCTTTGAACACCAGCCACGTTTTTAGGGGGCTGGATTTTAATTTTTAGATTGCTCTAGTGCGTTGCCAGTTCTGAACTCTGCCACTGTCAACATCAGTAAAGCCCCGCTTTCGGCTGTTCTTGAAAAGCGGGGTTTTTGTATGGCTCTAGGTTGGTTTAAAAGAAGTAATAAGCTCTTAGATCATGAGAGCTAAGAGCTTGATATCCTGTCAACAGCAATGTCCCTGTTACTTAACAATTGCTATGAATAAAGTTTATTACCTTTGTTATACAGACTCTTCTATCCAAAGAGGCTTATTTCTGTACTTAAAAAGGCTTAAACAGGATAAATTAACTGCGTGTTTAACGCTACATCATGCCTTTTATGTTGTCGTCTATGGCTGATTCCAATTGGCAGTAACACGGATTTTTGTATGGCGAAGGTCGTCATTCGTGTCAACTTATCGTCAACTTGGCGGTTTATAGACAATTTTCTTCGGCTTCCCGCACGGTAACGGTAGCTACATAAACACGCACCTGCTCCAAGTCGGCTTCAAAAACTTTTGTGCGTTATTAATCTTTGTTCGCTAAACTGAAGTCACGGAAATGACGAGCTTGCTGTTCAATTCGTGTTGCAAGGCGATCACAAACTAAATTACACAGCTCAAAAATCAACTCATCTTCTACTTTGTAATAAGCCGATGTTCCTTCGGAACGGCGGCTAAGGATGCCAGCTTGTAGCATCACTTTGAGGTGTTTTGAGACATTAGCCTGACTCGTCGCGGTTGCCTCTACCAACTCCTGTACACATTTTTCGCCTTCACGGAGCAAATTTAAAATCCGCAGACGCATTGGCTCACTCAAGATACTGAAATACTCAGCGACTTGTTGTACTACCTCGTGTGGTACAGAGTTTACTGTTGGCATCGGTACAACCCGAACTAAGTGATCCCCAAATTTTAGCAGCTATTTTATTAATGACGATAGAGTCATTATTAACCAGGGTTAATTCGCATTAATGGTTGACCATACTCAACAGGTTCACCATTCTTCACCAAAATCTCCATCACCTGCCCTGATATCTCCGCTTCAATTTCATTCATCAGCTTCATCGCTTCGATGATGCAAACAGTTTGACCATTACGGATGCGATCGCCAACTTCAACAAAAGGCGCTTCATCAGGACTAGGCGATCGGTAGAATGTACCAACCATCGGCGACTTAACTTCTTCCCATTTTGGGTCTACCACCGAAGGCGTTGCTGCCGCTGATGCTGCCTCCCGGATTACTACCTCTGGAGGAGGAGCAGGTGGACTAGGCATGACTACTGAGTCGGCGGGAGCCACTACAAAACTGGGAGCCGCGTTGCTACCCGTACTACCTATTGGATCAGTAACAGTCGTTGTGCGACTCCCTTTACGAACAGTCAGTTCAAAGTCAGCACTTTTTAAGGTCAATTCTGTAATATCGGTCAGAGCGATCGCGGCTAGCAGGTCACGGAGTTGGTTAAAGTCTAATGGCACAATTAATCAGGGGCTAAGGACTAGAGCGTCGGGGTAAAGCAAGTCTTAAAGTAAGTGGGAAGGCGAGGAGATTTCACGCGCCAGCTTCGCCGTTCTCAACCTCGCCGCTCTTTTCTCATCAAAACAGTTTTACTCACGACCCAGATAGGAATCGTTACGGGTATCGACTTTGATGCGCTCTCCTATAGAAATAAACAAAGGAACCATTACTTGGGCACCTGTGGAAACTATTGCTGGTTTTGTGCCACCCGTTGCGGTGTCACCTTTAACACCTGGATCAGTTTCAATAACTTCCAGTACCACAGAGTTTGGCAGTTCCACTTCCAGCACTTGCTCACCCCAAGTAATTACATTAACTTCCATCCCTTCACTGAGATACTTAACGCGATCGCCAATCTGGGATGAACTCAGACTACTTTCCTCATAGGTTTCCATATCCATAAAGACAAACTGGTCTGCTTCTTTATAGGTATGCTGCATTGTGCGCTTCTCCAGATTGGCTTGGGGAACCGTTTCCCCAGCCCGGAAGGTTCGCTCAACAACACTCCCACTCTGCACATTTTTTAGCTTGGTGCGGACAAAGGCAGAACCCTTTCCAGGCTTAACGTGGAGGAACTCCACCACCCGCCAAACAGACCCATCTAACTCAATCGTGACACCGGGGCGAAAGTCGTTACTAGAAATCATGAACCTATTTCAAAGGTCAGGACAAGACGCTCGATAACTCGCGACCGCAGGACTAGGTCTTGCTGCGAAGATAGCTATCGGCAATTTATTTTACCCCTGTTGTGGGGCATTCCCCCTAATCTGACTCAAGAAGAGGGATGGGGATATGGGGAGATAGGAGACAATACACATATACTTCGGACTTTTTCACCTCATCACCCCCATATCCCGATTTATTCGCTGAGGGGCACCTGTATGGCAAGATGAGAAATAAAGTTCTTCAGGCTGTTGATGAGCCTAAAACTTTCTGGTGCAAGCCTTCGGTAGAAATGTTTATGCGACTTTCAAAAATTTTAAAGCTCGATTGGTGCCAACGCTTGGCAAAAACCAGTGTCTTGGCAGTGCTGTTGGCTACGCTCTCTCTCGGTCTAAGCGGTGCTTGGTGGGACGGTAACGACCAACCGGCTCGTGAAAGTCGCCTACCAGTAGGAAATGCCATTACAGATGGTAAGGCACTGTTGCGGTATGCTCTTCCAATTGAGAATCAACAGGCGCGGGATATGCAAGCCAGTTTAGAAGATATCGCGACCCAACTGCGGGGGAAGCGCTGGAGTTCGATTAGCCGGGATGTTACCAGAGCCGCTGTAATTTTAAGCGATCGCACCGATAAACTGCTAGCTGATATCCCAGACGAGAAAAAACCCAAAGCCGAAGCCCTAATTGCCGAACTTAATGACGGTATTGCCTCAATCCGAGAGGCGGTAGAAGCTAAGGATAAAGACAAGGTCTGGACTGAGCGGGGTAAACTCCTCAACGAAGTTGGTGAACTCGAAGAATTGATGGTCAAAGAGTTTCCCTTTGAAGTGCCTGCCGACTACAGCAATCTGCCTCAACTCAAAGGTCGTGCCACTGTGGAGATGACCAGCGACAAAGGCAATCTGACTATTGTTGTTGATGGTTACAGCGCCCCTGTTACAGCTGGTAACTTTGTTGATTTGGTTCAGCAAGGCTTCTATGACGGCTTAGAGTTCATTCGTGCTGAAGACTCCTATGTTCTGCAAATTGGTGACCCACCTGGCCCTGAAGAAGGATTTATCGACCCCGCAACAGGTCAATACCGAGCAATCCCTCTAGAAGTGCTAGTAAGGGGTGATACAGAGCCAATTTATGGCATTACCTTAGAAGATGCAGGTCGTTATCGTGACCAGCCTGTACTTCCCTTCTCTGCCTATGGGGCTGTAGCAATGGCACGTCCAGGAACTGACCCTGATGGTGGTTCTTCCCAGTTCTTCTTCTTCTTATTTGAGCCAGAACTCACCCCAGCTGGACTAAACCTCTTGGATGGTCGTTATGCAGTCTTTGGTTATGTCGTAGACGGCAAAGAAACTCTCGAAAAGCTCAAAGAGGGTGACGTAATCGAGTCGGCAAAAGTTGTGAACGGCGCTGAGAATTTGGTCAAGCCGCAAGTCGCCTACAACAATTGAAGAGTGATGCTTAACTCATCCCACGTAAGCAAGGACGTGGGATGAAAGTGTTATTTGTTGTTGGTCATTGGTTATTCGTATTCTTTAACAAACAACAAACAACTAAAGAACAAATAACAAACAACAAAGCGTTTATGCCAATTATTGATGCTCTCCTGGTGATTACACTTGCTCTTTTGGTAGGCGTGCTAATCCGTGGCAGCACCAAAAATCGGCAGCAGCAGTTAGAGGAATCCTTCAATCGTCAGCAATTGGAGGATGCATTCTACCAACTCCTGCAAGAACAAGGCAGTTGTATTTCTCTCATCCAGCTAACAGCAGCAGCAAGGGTAGATGTGCAGCAAGCGCGACAGTACTTGGAGCGACAAGTGCAATTATTTGCTGCCGTTCCAGAAGTTGACGCCGATGGCGATACGTTCTATCGCTTCCCCAAACTTCACAAGCGTTTTTCAGTCGATAAATCCACTTGAGTAGCAAAACTTAAGAGTGGTACACAAATAACTGCCCATTTTCAGAGTGGCTGTCAGGACTTACGCACTCAACCCGTTCTGCAACGGGAAGATAAGGCTTTCAGCTTCTTGAAAAAGGCTTAGAACAACGAGATTTCGTTTCAGTGCGGAAGTCCTAGCTGTTTTCAAGAGTTACCGTGGCTGGATGCGCCTCGACTGGATAGCCAACAGCTTTCCAGGCTGCTAAACCACCTCTGATTTCAGATACGTTTTGATACCCCGCTGCACGAAGTCGAGCCGCAGCGGCAGCGGTTTCTTCGTCTGTTTCGCCGTAGATATAAATATCCCGGTCAAGTTCAAGCTTGTTTAAAACTCGATTGGTGGGTTCATTCAGCGGCATGGGAACAGCTCCCATTATATGGCTGATATTAAACTCCCCGCGATCGCGCACGTCAATGATAGTCAACGCTGGTTCACCCCAGTCCAACCTTGCCTTTAGGTCAAAAACACGAGACTGCGTTTGCAATGGTCGAAAGGTTGGAACTATATCAAAAAAATTAGCCATGAAAATATACCATGTTTTGTCGTATCTTCTGCAATGTAACAACTATTTTTAATATTTTCAAATTTTTGTTTAGAAGCCTTGACTTATTTGCCATTATTTCTGCAAGCTCAATTGACGTATCCAAGCCAAACAATTGACTCGTTGCTAGTTGCTGTAGTCAACACGACATTTGAGCTGTCAACGTGAGTTATGTTTTCAGCAGTAGGTAAAGATAATCAGATTAATTTCAATAGGCAGAAAATAGCACAGCTAACCTCCTGCAAAGTAACAATAAATTTTGCTACTCACCTATGTTTTTGGATAGATTTTTGAGCCAGTTTTCTTAAATTTTTTCCTTCATTGGCAAAATCAAGGAAGCCCCCACTGTACCACCTAAGCAGTCAGCGTCGGGAAGATGTCACTTCGAGCTTCTAAGGGGTACTAGTCCTGTTTCATAAAGTAATCGTTGCCCTTCAGAAGTTCGCAATAGCTGAGCGAACTTTTCCCCGGCTGGAGCGAGACTATTATCCCGTGGATAGACAACGGCAAGTGAATAGGCTAGTGGGTATTGCCCAGTTTGAAATGCCTTCACATCAGGGTAATAACTACCCTTGCGATCGCACAAATCTGTACTTGGGTCGATGGGTTGATCCTTGTCTAGAACCAATGCCTGAACAGCCTTTTTACCTTTAGCTTGCACCGCCAAGGGATAGATCGAACATTGTCCAAAAATTTGACTGAGAGGACTAAATCCGACGCTTCCTAATCCTTCCGGCGACTCGAAATCTTGAAGCACTTTCTGGAGCATTTCTAAAGTAGGCAGTTGGGTAACCTGACTCTTAGTCAAACGGCTCATTTGCACATCCTTAAGAACGCGCTGCTCAAAAAATTGGATCGCTTCAGGGTTTGTTGGAGCGTAGAGTTTTACAGGTAGATTTGCCCCCTTTAGCTCCTGCCAACTTGAAATCTGACCCAGATAAAGCTGCCGTAACTCCTCTAAGCTAGCTTCACCCTCCAACGTCTTGGGTAACCCCTGATTGCGCCTGGAATAACTAAACGCTACAAAAACGGCAAGTCCATCATAAGCAATCTCTCGGTAAGCCAAATCAATAGGAAGGGGTTTGAGTATGGGAATGATTGCAAAATCAACTTCTCTCGCTTGGACTTTTGCGATCGCAGCTTCAATTGACGGCGAAGGTTTGTAGTTGAGTTGAAAATTAGCCTGAGACTCTCTCAACCTAGCTTCAAGCGTTTGCCCTGGCTGTCTCACATTGGTTTGTCCTTGTATATAACTCCAAGTACCACCTTGCACAGCCGTATAGGTGAATTTCCCCGTTGGAACTGCACTCACTTCCTTTAAACAGCACAATTGAGGTTCCTTTTGAGTACTGGCGCTAGTTTGGGGTTTTGGCAGTAACGCCCAGATAATACTCCCGACAACTCCCAACCCCACGGCACACAAAAGCAGCAGCAGGAGGCGGGAGAAGGGTTTCGGCTTAGAGGTTTCAGGTTCCGCTTGCAACGCTAGCTGACTAACGGTGATAGGCTGAGGGAGTTTTAACAATGCTTTTCGGGCTACTTCTGCACTCTCAAACGGTGCGGCGACTCCCACTAAGCGCAGGATGAATTCTTTAAGCGGTAAGTCTGTAGTGATTGGCCAGGATTCGTCCTGACGTGGATCAAAGTTTGAGTCAGCTTTTCCTATAAGTAGGTAAAACCCTATATATCCGACAGCAACCAAGTCTTGAGCGATGGAACGCGAGAGAGCTTTTGTTGTTGGAGGGTCAAAAATCCGCTCCCAGAGGGCTAAATCACAAAGATAGATAAAAAATTCTTTTTGGTTCTCCACCCAGAGAAGGCTCTCTAAACTGAGATTACCGTGAACTAGTCCGACTTGGTCTTGACCAGATGGGAGGCGAAATTTCTGTTGATGGAGAAGTTCTAGGGTTTGCAATACCTGAGCAAGAACTAAACGCACCTGTGCAGGAGGCATTACACCCGTTTGTGCCAGATGAGTTTTTAGCGTTGGACAACCATCTCGCTCATCAGTCACAAGGTAGCAGCGCTCGAATGAGGTAGTATCTGCGATCGCTTCCAGTGGACTAATAACTCGCAAGTCCTGCACACGTCCATCGGCAAGGCTCACTCCTGCCAAATTTACAAACGCCTTCTGTCGCTGCTGCGCCTCCTCCTGATTGAAATAGCGTCGGGGTAGCAAGTATTCCTTAATAACAATAGAGCGATTTGCCCCAAGCTGAACCCCAGCAAACAGTTGCCCCATACCCCGTTTACCAAGCCAGTGTTCAACTCGATATGTACCTCGCCGACCGCGAATCTCTGCTTTAAGGAGTTTTGCAACCTCTTCACTGGCTGCTTCTGGTTCAACAGCCTGAGGTAGTTCAGCTTCTGGTTCAGGCGGGAACAGTTCTGGTCTAATCTCATCAAGGAGATCTTTGAGCCAGACGTACCGGGCTAAGAAGTTGAACTGGGAAAGCCTGATATGGGTGGGGTGGCGTCTCAGGTAGGCGCTGAGGAGGACTTGTGCAATTCTCATAGGTAAAAACCAAACCCCCTCGCGAACGTTCTGGACAGGGCGAGTTTTGGGATTTCTGGCGCTAGTATAGTACGATCAAGCTGCCTTGGGAGTCCTATACTTTTGTTGCAGAGCTGGCGGGGGAAAAACCAAACTCGCTATCTTAGCCAGAGGAGTTTAGGGACATCTTAGCGGATTGGAGTAAACGGGTATGGCAAAGGAAGCGGTCGTTCAGTTATATAGAGATGCTCAAGCTGATTCTGCTCTCAAAGAGAAGCTCAATTCAGCCCCTAATCTAGAAGCTTTTGTAGAAATGGCTCAAGCCTACGGCTATACATTTACGGTAGAAGAGTGGCGCGAGATGACCCGTTTCTCAGTGGAAGAATTGAAAAGCAAAGTGTCTGAGATTCCAGGGCTTTAAGGTGGACACTTAGTTCCACGAAAGTCGAGCTAATGTATTAGAAGCTTGGTTTGAGCAGCATTGTTGGTAAAGACGATGGTCGTTGATTTGACTGTTGCCATACCCACTTACAACGGGGAAAGGCGTCTACCGGAAGTTTTAGAGCGACTGCAATTCTCTTGTAAAGATGTAATGCTGCGATCGCTTCAGTCGGAGCATTTCAGTTGGGAAGTGATTGTTGTTGATAACAATAGCACCGATGATACAGCGAAAGTTGTTCAAGCTTATCAGGTCAACTGGCCGAAGCAATACCCTTTAAAGTATTGCTTTGAACCCAATCAGGGTGCAGCATTCGCCCGACATCGAGCTTTTCAGGAAGCAAGAGGTACACTAGTGGGTTTTCTGGACGATGACAATATCCCTGCACCTGATTGGGTATTAGCTGCCCATACGTTTGCACAAGAACACCCAGCAGCAGGGGCTTACGGTAGTCAGATTCATGGAGTGTTTGAAGTTTCACCTCCGGAAAATTTTGAGCGACTTGCTCCCTTTTTAGCCATTACTGAGCGAGGTTCAACGCCACTGCGGTATGAACCGAAAAAGAAAGTACTACCACCATCAGCTGGGTTAGTTGTGCGTAAACAAGCTTGGCTTGAAAGCGTACCCTCGCAGCTCATTTTGTCAGGACGCACGCCTAGCAGCATGGTCACTAGTGAAGATTTAGAGATGCTGTCTTATATTCAATCTAAGGGCTGGGAAATCTGGTACAACCCCACGATGCAAATCGATCATAAAATTCCCCACTGGCGATTAGAACGAGAGTATTTAATTCCATTCTTTCGGGGAATTGGATTAAGCCGTCATGTGACACGAATGCTAAGTGTTAAATCCTGGCAGCGACCGATCGCAACTTTAGCTTACATGACAAATGATTTGCGAAAGATTGCTGTTCACTTGCTCAAACATGGTACCCGTGTGCAATCTGACTTAATTGCAGCTTGTGAGATGCAGCTATTTGTCAGTAGTTTAATCAGCCCTTTTTACCTCTGGCAACATGGCTACTTTGATAGTAAAGATTGAGCAAGTTTATAGCGTTTATCACATATATCTAGATCTAGAATATTTAATCAAGTAATAACTTCTTATGCCAGTTGACTTTACAGTTGCTATCCCTACTTACAACGGAGAAAGTCGATTACCTCGGATTTTGGAAAGACTGCGATCGCAAATTGATGTAGAACACATCACCTGGGAAGTCATCGTTGTTGATAACAATAGCCAGGACGCTACAAAAACCATTGTGCTTGATATTCAATCAAACTGGTCTGCACCCTGTCCACTGAAGTATTATTTGGAAACAGAACAGGGAACAGCTTTTGCCAGGACTAGAGCAATTCAAGAAGCAACCAGTGAATTAGTCGGTTTACTTGATGATGACAATTTGCCATCGCTTGACTGGGTAGCAGTTGCCTATGCCTTTGGTAAAGCTCACGAAGGTGCTGGGGCTTATGCTAGTCAAATTCATGGTGAATTTGACGTTGAACCACCAGCAAACTTTGAGCGCATTGCTCCTTTTCTCGGTATTACCGAACGAGGTTCACAAGCTCATCTCTATGAACCCGATAAGCTGAAGTTACCACCTGGTGCTGGGCTAGTTGTTCGCAAGCAAGCCTGGTGTAACGCAGTTCCTAAACGCCCACTTCTTAAGGGTAGGATTGGCAAGTCCTTAGTAGGTGGTGAAGACTTAGAACCATTGCTTTACCTCCACAAAGCTGGTTGGGAGATTTGGTATAACCCAGCTATGGAGACTTACCACCAGATACCCGCTTGGCGCTTAGAGAAAGACTATTTAACCAACCTCTCTTTTGGCGTTGGCTTGAATAGCTGTTGTTTACGAATGATCAATACTCCCTTTTGGCAAAAACCAAATGTTCTTGCCAAAACATTTCTTGGAAGTGTTCGTCGAGTATTGATACACTTTATTAAATATCAACAGGTATTAATGACCTCATCTAAGGAAAAAGGCTTAGTCTATGATTTAGTTGCTGCTTGTGAGCTGGCTTTTTCTTGGGGTTACTTATTAAGTCCGTTTTATTTTATTAAAGCTAGCGTTGCTAGAAAAATTAGTACCTTATCTTTGAATAAGCTCTCTGTGTAGTTTAAGCTGTTGTGCATTTCAACTGCGTATTTAAGAGGCTGAAGCCTTTTGCTGGCTTAGATCGTCTCGGAAATTTAAATGATGAACAGCTTAATCCTATATTAGATGTTGCTCTTTAAGTTGCAGTTCTTTGAGCATACGTTCCCGATATCAAAAAGGGACAAGCTGTTATTTGTGCTGTAACAATAATTAACAATTCTTGGATTTATTCTCAGAGTCTGTTATTCTCCAGCGGTTATTTGTGAATAAAATTCGTCTTGATTAGCAAAAACCCTAAAGATTTTATTCGTTTTGCTCAGCTCAAGCACTTGCTTTAACTGGTCATTAATAGAGCAAAGAAAAAGTTTGCCACCTGTCGCACGAACTGTTTTAAAAACCGCGACTAAACCGCCTAATCCAGCACTGTTTATAAAAGTCACATTCTGAAGGTCAATTAATATAATAGTGGGTTTAGTTTCGACAAGGTCATTAATCTCTTGACGTAATTGCTCAACCTTAATACTGTCTAAAATACCAGTGGGTTGTACGACTTTAGTAAGAGGCAGCATAGTTAGACTCAATTGGCTTAGAAGGTTTTGCCAAAACTATAACCAATGCTCTTCTAGAGTTAAACAGTGAAAATACTTAATTATTTTCAATCTGAAATAAAGTTTTTTGTAGGTTATCCGAATTTTCTCAGTTGACAAGGATTTTCTAAAAAGCTTTTTCGAGTGAGCTTAGGCGGGAACAGATCTAATGGAACGGAATTGCTCAGTCGGAGAGAGGCGAATTCGTCAAATCCTGAATGACAGAGAAATGCTATTGGAGCTTGCTTAACCGCTTCCCCCACTTTTTTACCAACTCAGCCGCTATCTCCACCATCTCAGGCTCAAAGGTTTGAACGTAATTCTGTAGCGCAGGGGATAGCGCCTCTTGTTGCAGGGTTGCCTTAATGACATCTGGCTCGTCTTGAGATGATAACGTCTCCAAAAGGATGGACTGAAATGTGGCTATATCTAACGACATCACACACTCTCCTTCACCACTTGTTTGATTCGCCAAAAATCTTGTCGAAATCCTTCGATATCAATTTCAGTGTGTAAGGTATGGCCGATTCGCTCAAAAATCACGACTTCAACAGAAGGGCAGCGTTTGAGCGCCAGTGCCAGTAACTCAAACACCGCTTCCGGCACCGTACCGTTGTGCGTATCACGCCGAATTGTTCTCGTTTGTTGCCCCTTTGAGGTGACACTCCAGGAGCCGCCCGAAACGTGCAGCTCTCGTACCCGCTGCAAAGGATAGCGTTCTAATAACTGCTCAGCCGACTGTTGAAAATTGTGTACTTGACAGTACAGATTGTGCAAATCTAACACTAAAAAACCATCCACTGGTTCCAGCAGTCGAGCAAGAAACTCTCCCTGCTGCAACACATCCTGCAATCCAAAGGCAAACGCTAAATTTTCCAATCCTACTGGAGCATTTGCTTTGTCTGACAAACGTTTGAGATGCTCACGCCCTAACTGCAAGGTTTCAGGAGTCAGGGGCAATGGCAACGGGGCACTCTGGTAAAAATCTCCTGCCGCCATCCAGCCAAAATGCTCGGAAATGTGGCGATAGCGATAGTCAAGACATTCTTGTTGCAATGACTTGAGCCAGTGGATTTGCCGTTCACCTGGCTGCGCTGATAGGAGTGAGTAACTGACACCGTGCCCAGTGAGGCGATCGCGTTGACTGTAAAACTGAAGCAGTTCCTCAACCCAAGGAGGCTTTGCCTTCACCCCCCAACCCATATCAAAACTCCACTCCAGCACTTCTACTGCCCCAGTTTCAAACAAAGGTTGGGTAGCTTGGAAAAAATCAGACTCCATCATCAATGACAGTCCGACCATAGGAGTACGGCGTTTGAACTTAAACATCGCCAATTAACACAACTCTACTAATTCGAGCCGTTCATCACATTATTCATTCAGCCAGCGCATACTGTCGCCTTGAACAGCACGCGCTGACTTCAACTTAACGGGAATGTCACCGACTTAATAGACCTCTTGAAGAGCAATAGCTAGGACGGGCTTTTCGGCCCATCCCACTCATAGCCTTTTTTCTTGTGGGGTAGGAGGCATCCCGCCTGCCCCAGAATTTGATGAAAAGGACTTTTGCAAAAGGTCTAATGAATGAATTCAACCTCTGCTACCTCTCGATCAACCCTTGTGCAGGGGGTTTGGGGGAGGCACTCCGTCCCCCAATGGGGGGTTTGGGGGGAAGCCCCCCAAGCAGGGTTTTTCTACGAACGATTACTTTTCGCTTAACTCAGTGCCATTCAACTTAACCCATCCCACAGGCAGGGCAAGGAAGACTTCGCGATCGCCTTCCTGGACGACGACTCCAAACTTCTAGCGAAGTCTGGGAGTTCTCAGATATGGCTGTTTGATCCTGCAAGTTTGGTGTGCCAAACCGCACGCTCAAGTCCGTAGACTGTGCTGGCGTTTCCATCCCAGAACCCAAAGCTGTCAGTAGCCCGACAAAGGTAGAAATCAGAATACCAAATTTCTTTAACATAAGGGTCTTTCAGGTCAGAAGGTGAGTTGTTACATCACCCTCAGTTTAAGGTAACCCTACTGTCTCATAACTCCGGTTTCAAAAGTTGAAACTAAAATTTTTTTAGTCGCAGGTCATTAAGATGACGAAATCCAAAATTATCAGTCAGCACAGATTGCAGTGTGTCAAATTCTGTTAAATTTGCCTTTGCAGAAACTAATTAACTCATTGAATTTCTGCTTTGTTTTTGGAGTGAAGTAATCATCTGCCGTTTGACCTGTGAAGCCCATAGATCGAAGTTAAAGCTTTCAGTTCCAGCAATGAGTGAACTCTCAACCGACTTACCGACTTGACTCTTTCCAGTTTTTGTAGTCATGGGGATGAATTAGGGTAGTGCTAGTTAATGGTGTCGCTCAGGTTAAACCTTTACCTAATAAGAAGTAATCATGTTTACTAGAGCGCCTTTGCTTAAGTCGGTCTGAGCGGAAAGCTGTTTAGACGACTCGTTAGTTTGTATAAATAGAATTCCCAAAAGTTAGTAAGCTTTTCGCACATCTGGACTCAACTTCACAATCTCTTGATATTTCCTCATTGCTTTGACAAGAGGAATTCATATTGACCCGATTCTCCCTAGAGAGTGGCTTTTTGTTGATTGAGCAAGACCCGCAGTAACAGCGATCGCTGTTAGTTGGAAATACCATAAAATGGCGATTTAACAGTACAGATGTTACGAAAATTAGTAGATTTAGCAGATGCTGAACAACGCGATCGCATTTTGGGTGAGTTTGGTTAAGTTAGGACTGAGGTGAGGTGGGAAGGTTCCGTGAGGCGATTGCGTAGAGAATAGGCTGCTAGCTGTATCCCCAGAAAGATGTTTTCTCAAATCTCGTCTGATTTCCTAGTGGATATACCTAAAACTAACGAAATTGACGGAGGGTGATTATGGCTTTTCAACAGCTTGAAGATTTACCGAATGAAGTGAAAGAGAACCTACCTCAAGGTGCTCAGCAAGTTTTCCTTGCCGCTTACAAGAGTGCTTCTTCGGATGGCATAAGCGAAGATGGTGCTGTACAAGTAGCCTGGAACTCTGTAAAACGTGGCTACGTACAGGGCGAGGATGGCAAATGGCACGTCAAGCCAGAAGCCACTAGCGATAATAGCTCTACTGGTAATATGGCTGCTGGCTAAAGACTTCAAATAAGATCTTGATGCGGCATTGTAGGGGTACAGATTGCTGTACCCCTATTGCTGTTGAAGAAAATAACCCCATTAAACGCTACATAATTTACAGACCTTTCCTCTTAATCCCTATCTAAGGGATGATACGTCTATGCACATTTCATGGACATCAGTGAGCAATCTAAGATAAAGTTGTAATGAGTTTGTCTTATTGTACCGGGTGTCGTACTTAAGCAGTTGCCAGCTGTCCCTCAGCAAGTTTTTGGGCATTGTTATTACAATTCCAGGTTTTAGGTTACTGATGCCAGGACGTAAGGACTTAAGTCTCGTCGATAGAATGGGAGACAGGGATATGAATCAGCTAACCAATCAATTAAAAACACCAAAAATGCAAAACGAAGCGGCAGTTGCTAAACCCATTCGCTCTCTTGATGATGCCCTCAATCAATGCCAGGTATTGGGGATGCGTCTAAGCCGTCAACGTCGCTTCATTCTAGAACTACTTTGGCAAGCCAAAGAGCATATGTCGGCGCGAGAAATTTATGACCGTTTGAATCAGCAAGGTAAAGCGATCGGTCATACCTCTGTGTATCAGAATTTAGAAGCGCTATCCAGTCAGGGCATTATTGAGTGTATTGAGCGGTCTGATGGACGGCTGTATGGTAATGTTTGTGATGCTCATAGTCACGTCAACTGCCTGGATACCAACCAGATTGTCGATGTGTATGTAGAACTGCCTGAAGAATTGCTCAAGCAAATTGAGGAGCAAACAGGTGTGAGGATTACGGAATATAAGATTGATTTCTACGGCTACCGGATGAATCAATCACAAGCATCGGTATAGAGGCACTCAAACAGCTTATAGCCGCGACTACTCATAACCTGAGAAAATTGCCATAAAACACCCTCTAAAAAGAGTTTTTGGGAATCTCAACGTCAGTGGTTGCCGGGTCATACAGCCTTATAGTTTCATCCTGTTCAATGGCACCATCATCGTAGTCAGGAAAAGCTGGATTTTCTTGATCTAGATTCTCAATTTGTGCTGTATCACCGTCGTAGTCATCAGGATTGTACTCATACCTCACATCCGGTAAGCTTGGCTCTCCTTCAGCACTCTCAATAAAGATTGTCGGTTCTTCTGCCAAAAGATCATCTTCGTCAAGATTGCTAATAATCCTTGTTGGAGCTAAAGACTGATTGTAAGCTTGGAAATCTTCCAGGGTAAAGAAAGCTCCGCTTCTCGTGGCAAAGTTTTTAGCTTGTTCATCCAATCGAGCTTGAAATAAGCAAGCACTAACAAGATTCGCTGATGTAAGATTGGCTCCTTTAAGATTAGCGCCTGATAAATCAGCGCCTTCTAAATTAGCTCCAATCAGATTAGCGTTGGATAGATTTGCTCCGGCAAGATTTGCCCAAGACAAATTAGCATTTTGGAGATTAGCAGCGGCTAAATTAATCCCAACTAATTCAGCGTCTGATAAATTAGCTTGCCATAAGTTTGCCTCAGCCAGCATCGTTTGGTTTAGGCAAGCATCTGCTAGCTGGACTTTCCTTAAACTCTGCCGCGCACGCTCCCAAAAGGTAGTTGGAGAAAGTGCAGCTATTCGATTGATAAAATTTAGTAGCTGGTCGGCATCAAACTCTTGTAGATTATCTGGGTTGCCACAAGGCCAGAAGGGAATTTGAGCCGCTGGTGCGATCGCACAAAGCAACAAGAAAACATTCAACCCAACAGCAGCATCAACTTGTAAAACAGTCAAGGGGTTGTTGAGTTCTTTGAGTTGGGAATGCGCTTGGTGAGCAATGCCTTCATCCAGCCATCGCCCTCGACAGTAAGCGCGATAGAAACGGTATAGGCGTTCAAAGAGGACTCGAAAGGAGAAATTATCAGCATTACGCTTTTCCTCTTGTAGGAGACGCAGTACCACACGTTCTTCAATTTCAGCCGACATTAGACCATAACCCAGCAAAGTGTAAAGATGCTGAGCGACGTTAACGGCTTCACGAATGACAAAGCCAACTTCACCGTATTGATTTTTAACGGGTTGAGTCATCGCTTGAAGCTGAACTGCAATGGCTTCAGCACCCAGATATTCCCCGAAGCTAGGGTGAGAAAACTCAATAATTGGATTTTGGATTAGGGATTTTGGGGCATGGGAGTCGGCAGCCGCATCCGATCTTGAGTAGCGCCGAGGTGTTTGGACAACTGAGTCCTGGAAGCCTCCAACTGTCGTTAGGTTATCATCCATCGCTCTTGCACCCCAAATCGCCGTGGTTCGCTGAGAGCGGAAGAAGAGAGCTGGTAGTGAGGGAAAGAATACACCAGTCGTTGGTTCACCGTTGAGACGCTTCTGGATAGCGGTAGACGCTGCTTGATATTGCCCAGTTTGAATCATCGTTAGTGCTGCTACTTGCATTTGATAACGCAGCACTTGGGGAGAGCGATTTTCCAGCAAATTAGCGATCGCTTCTTGTGAGCGACTAGCATGAGCAAGCCCTTCCCGGATTAACTCCGGTGGTGGGCCACTGCCAGCCGTAGATTCACCCAACAGCCACCGCATCATCCGGTCGTAAATTTCAAACTTGGCTTGGGAGGCGTTCAGTAAAAAGATGCTTTCATCCACCCAAGCATCTCGGTGTAAAAGCCCCACAAGATACAGCATCAGAGGGCGTGTGAGCAAAGCCGCAAAGTCGTTGCCTGTTGAGCGGTGTTGAAATACTCCTCCGTGTTTGAGGAACGAAAAATACACCTGAGCAATAGTCTTCGATTGTAGTTTTGCCCACGCAACAAACCAGTGTCGAAACTCCTCCTGCCCCATCGGTTCAATGGCAATTCGCTGTAGTGGCGCAGGCATCGGTAGGGTACTACGTTGTCGATACTTTCGCGTCAGACAATCTAGGGTTGCGCGACGACTGGTAAGAATCAGCTTGTGACGAGGAAGACCCGACGAAGCTGTATTCTGGCTATGGAATCGCAGCACCTGCTCCATAAACGTCCAGAGGTGGCGTTGTGTCTGGGACGAACGGGGCAGTTCATCCAAACCATCGAGAATCAATAAGCAGGGAGGCGAATTAACAGATAACCAGCCATCCGTATCTGTGAAGCGTCCAATCGGGAAGGCAGAGTTGAGAGTCTGCTCAAGGGTTTGACCTAACGTCGCCTTTGAAAGCTGGATGACCACAGGCATCCAGTTAGGATAAAGTTCTTGAGAGACTCGATACGCCAACATTTGGCAAAAACTCGTCTTCCCACTACCGGGATCGGCTTCAATGACGGCAATACTAGTATGATCTTCCAGTTGCGACATTGCCCAGTCCATTAAATCCACCGGACGTGGAGGATTTGAGACTCTAGGTGCCAGGAAGATGGAGTAGTTTTGCAAGGAGAATCCCTCATCTTTAAGCACTTGCCCTTTGAGGGGAATGTATAAATCTTTCAGAGAAAAGGGTTCACCTAACAAAGGTTCGCTCAACCAACAGGCAAGATCTGCTCGATAGTATTCCCGATCCAAGTCAATCGGTAGCGTCGCTGCGGTGATTTCTCGCTCAGGAGTCTCTTCAGGGGTTGTGGCGTCTCGCGAACTGCTTAAACTGCCCAGCCGCACAAACTTTTGCAGTTGCGCCAAGGGTAGAGCATTCTCGGCAATCACCTTGAGTAGATAACCCGGTAATCCATTACTGATGCGCTGTGTCAGCAGTTTCGCTTCGGTTTCCTCCGCACCATTGGCGATAAACCAAGCGATCGCTAAACTATTCATCTGCTGCACTAGAAACGACTCAGCCACTAATGAAAGGGCTTGTTCCGCCTGACTATCGCTAAGCCGTCCTGGACGTAGGGTTTTTAGCAAAGCTAGGAGTTGCGAGTCGTTTAAGGGTTGAGCTGCATCTTGACCCGCTGGCACCGAGGCTCGATCAACCCAAGGTCTTGCAACCAGAAATTCTTGCTCTAAAATTCCTTGTAAGGCATTAAGATAAGCCACTTGAAAGGCAAGCCAGGTTCCTTCATTACGTCTTAACGGCTTTTTTCGACTGAGAATGCGTAGCAATCCTACACTCAACTGGGAGATAGGTTCTGCAACCTGCCATGCCGCTTTTAACGGTAGCTCCAAAACGTCAGTTAAAGCACTGATCGAAAAAGGGCTGAGGCTTTTGACCTCCATATCTTGGGCAATACGAAAAGCAATGCCAGCAATTTGGGCACTAGGGTGCCCTAGTTGGGCAAGTTCAATATTGCGCTCTACTAGCCAATGCCGGATGCTTAGGCTCATGCCACCCTAGTCACTCCAAAATTGGTCACTCATCTTATTTTGAACCTTATACAATGAGTGCGTGTCAAAGGATTCCAGCCCTGGGCAAGTCGCCCATTTAGGTCTGGCTCTTCCAGCGTAGCCGAAGAAAATCGTATTAGCTCTCCATTACCCATCAGGGACTAATCGTTGATCCGTGCCAAGAAAAGAATTAGACCGATTTCATGTCAAAAAACCCCGTCGCTTTCGTAAACGCCGGGAACGCAAACTGCTTATTCAAGTTGCCCAGAGAAGGCGGGAACACCAGAGAGCAAGAGTCGAGGCAAACCTCACGTCCTCATCCGCTCTCCTCATCTGTGATCCAAAGCCTCGCCGCTCATTTCGCCGCGCTTGGCGCTGGTCGCTCGTGTGGTTAAGTCTTCTCTCCTTTATGGGAGTTACGGTTACCGCAGGAGTGTTATGGCTCACCAAGCTGCCACCTCCCACTGATTGCCAAAACCTCTCGCGCTTATCTACTGATGGCGATCGCTTATTCTGTGCCCAAGTTGGAGCAACCTCTGGAAAATTAGAGAAATTAGAAGCCGCCATCACCTTAGTTCAGCAGTGGTCTCCCAATCATCCCCTCTACCCAGAATCACGGCGGATGCTGGAGAAATGGTCAGGATTGATTTTAGAAATTGCACAACAAAAAATCAGCCAAGGGAATCAATCCGAAGCAGTGAGTGTTGCGAGCAAAATTCCTGTCAATAGCCCTCTGTATCCTGAAGCACAAGCCTTAATTGCTACCTGGAAACAAGAGTGGCAACGCAGCGAAGCGCTAGTTAACCAATTTAGAGAAGCCTTGAAAGTACAAAAGTGGCAGCAAGCATCTCAGTCAATGGCTGAGTTATCCACCAGTAAGCGGAAGTATTGGAGTATATCGCGTGTTGATGCGCTAATGCGGCAGCTTGCAGCCGAAAAACTTGCATGGGAACAGCTAGAGGAGGCACGGGATTTAGCAAAATTGAATCAACTAGAACAGTTGGAAGAAGCGATCGCACTGGCAGGGAAAGTTAACCCCAACAGCTATGTCAAAGTCAAGGCGAAAGCAGAACAGACCCAATGGAGTCGTACTATAGTGCAAATCGCGGTAACGTATTTTGACCAACAAGAGTATGACAGTGCAGTTAACGTGCTAGAGCGCATTCCTGCAAATACTCCCCTGTATCAGGAAGCTCAAGATTGGATTCACCTGAGTCGTGCATTTGAGATGGCTAAGAAAGACACCCTTCTCGCTTTATTGGATGCGATCGCAGCAGTACGCCAAATTGAATCCAAAAGCCCACTGTACCGCAAAGCCTCAACCCAAGCGACGCTCTGGCAATCTCAATTACAAGACCACACAAAGTTACAAGTTGCCCGCCTACTCGCAAGCTTCGATCAGCAAAAGACACTCAAAATAGCGATCGACCAAGCAACCCAGGTTGCCCCAAAGCGTCCTCAACGAATATTTGCCCAGACGCTGATAGCTCAGTGGCGGAAGGAAATTCAGCATATTGAAGACCATGACCAACTTTGGAGAGCTAAACAATTTGGAGAGCGAGGAACACTAAAAGAATTGAAAACAGCCGTGGAAATCGCCAGTACTGTTGGGCTAGGTCAGCCCCTGCGTCTTGATGCTCAAAGTGCGATCGCAAAATGGAATCGGCAAATTCAAACCATCGAAGACCAGCCCATCTTGGATTTAGCACAGGCGTTTGCCCAGCGTCGAGATTTGATTGCCGCCATTTCTACAGCAGGACAGATTCGCTCCGATCGAGCACTGTACGCTCAAGCACAAACTGCAATTAGCGATTGGGTCGCTCAAGTTCAAACAGCCGAAGATCGTCCGATTCTGGAAGCCGCCGTCGCCCTTGCCGCTCAAGGTCGTTTCGATGTTGCGATCGCTACCATCTCTCAAATCTCCCCTGAACGGGCACTTTACAGTCAAGCTGAAGCCTTAAAAAATAGTTGGATAGAACAAAGTGCCGCCCTTAACCGTGAAGCTCAGTCGCTTACTCCTGAGGCATACTGACGCAAGAGGCAGTGTTCAATATAACGAGAGAATCAGATTTCTCTACAGGTGTCACATTTTCCGCATATTTTGACTTTGGGGGTCAAAACCCTTAGAAAAACGGGTCGTTTCATCGTAGTACGCTCCACTTAGAGAAGCTCCAAAAAGCTTGGTAAAGTTGAGTTTAGCTTGCCGTAAATTTGCTTCATTGAGTTTCGCTCCGCTTAGATTTGCTCTTGTCAAGTTAGCTTTGGCAAGGTTAGCGCCACTCAGGTTGGCTCCCCAGAGTTTTGCTCTAGCAAGGTTAGCGCCACTCAAGTCCGCGCCCCAGAAATTAGCTCCCACCAGTGTTGCGCCAATAAGCGAAGCTCTGGAGAGCTTCGCTCCAGTAAAGTCTCGCTCTCCAGCGGCATAACGCAAAAGTAGTTCCTCAGTATCCATGTTTGATAAAAAAGATAGGCAACCGGACTTTCTAGTAGACTGTAGCAGTTGCCTGTATGTGGTTTAAGAGATTTTCTTACTGCTTTAAGCTTAATTTAATCCACTTTTCTTGGAGCGCTTGCCCATCAGTTTCATGAGCGATAGCAACGCCACACGCGACAGTATCCACGGCTTAACTCGACTTCTCCTAGTCGATGATGACCCCATCTTCCGGTTAGGGCTACGCACAGCCCTAGAATCGTTTCCTGACTTGCAAGTTGTGGCGGAGGCAGATACGGGTATTGCTGCTCCAGAGATTTTAGGTCGTCTGGTTAGTCAGAATACTGTTGATTTGGTTGTTTTGGAACTCGATAGTGGTGGTTCTCGCCCCAATTCCTTATCCGGGTTGTCCCTATGTCAGCAGCTAAAGACAGAGTACCCTGACTTGCCAGTTCTACTACTCACGGCTCAATCAGAACCGCTTTTGCTGCTATCGGTAAAGGAGTCTGGGATCGAGGGGTATTGTGCTAAGGGAAGCGCGATCGCTACACTTGTCCAAGCCATACGTCAGATTAGGTCGGGTCAACCTGCGTGGCAGACACTTTCAACAGAGTCACCAGCACTGACAAGTTCTGTACGCCCTCCCACTTGGCATCACAAAATGCGCTCTTACGGATTGCGGCAAATTGAAGAGGCACTAGCGCTAGTCAATCAAGAGCTTCAGAATCCCAATCTTTCCAACCTGGACTGGCTATTTTGGAGCGGACGCCGTCGCGAACTTCGGGCAGCACGTTGGGTCGTGAATCAACTATTGCCTACTGATGTCATCGTCGTGGAACGGGAGAGGATAGGGGGACAAAATTCATTACGTGCAGCTGATAGCCTCGGACTTCCTTCTGTACCCGCAACACCGACTCGCTCACTTTCTTCGAGTTCCCAATCCTCTATCTCCAGGCAACAAATAGTACCAGCGTCGCGGCTAGCTAACTCTGAGCTTAGTCAAGTCCCTCAGCAATCGACACTATTTGAGCTGACATTAGCGAAACTCCAGTCAGGGTTATCAAATCTCACAGGTGTTGTGTTAGAAATTGATATTCTCTCTCCTGAGAAAAAGCAAGACTTACTTTATATAGTCCTACAAAAATTTGAGGATATTCTTCAGGAATTGCGTTTCTCCCAAGTGACGCTTGAGCAGCTACCTCAAAAGCGATCGCTAATCCTACAAGATTTGTGGCAAGTGTCAATCATAGATTTTTTTGGCAAGTATTATACATTGCCAATTGAAGAAAACGGGTTTGAAGTTGTTAATATTTTACTCAGCGATGCTGCCCTTGTTAAAACAGCAATTTTAGATAAAATTCCTTTCGTGGTTGACTTATTAACTCAGCAGCTATTTGAAGCACCGTTAATCATTGATAATGTTTCTTATCCCGCCCAGACTCCTGAAGCAGTGGCACGGGCAGAACTGGTACTTCATAATCTAATCATTCAAGTGGCTAATGCTGTTGTTCAACCACTTTTGAATGAGTTTTCAGATGTGGAGACGATTAAGCAAAGTTTCTATGCTCGGCATTTGATTTCATCGCGAGAACTAGCTCGATTTCGTAATAATCTGTCTTGGAGATATCGTACTTTACAAGGGCTAGAAGAGCCACGAACCATCTTTGAAAGTCGATATGAGTTATTTGTTTTGAGTGATACAGGTATCAAAAGAACTTCAATTTATGCGCCTCGACGTCAGGAGTTAGAACAGCTTCGAGGTATTCCGTTAGCGGTAACTTTAGCGTATGAGACACGGGATGCGATCGCACCTCGTCTACGAGGTGTTGTGGCTTGGGTTGGCAAAGGTGTTGTTTACGTCCTCACACAAGTACTAGGAAGAGGCATCGGTTTAGTTGTTCGCGGAGTGATTCAAGGCGTTGGCAGTACCTTACAGGACACAAGGTTTGGGAAAAATAGTGAACGAGGGAAGTAATTTGTTGTACCCTTTGAGAATTTTTTCTCTCTGACTAAAGGCTTAAAGGTTACTAAAATTTTCTGGTTCTACCTAATTAGCCTTTAATCGTTTGAAGCTTGAGGCTTCAATCTCAATTCAACAAAAGATACTTCGATTGACCCTACCGAGAGAGGGCAACCTTAAAAATCATAGATATTCTGCTGGTATTGAATTTAAATTTTCAGCTTAATATCAGTCTAAGGAAGTAACACATGATATACATGATTGACGACGACTCGCTTCAGGAACTACAAAGCCTTATCCAAGGTGTTGTTAAAGCACAGACCGATAATCTCTCGGAAATTGTAAAAATTGCTGGTCTAAACCCTACAGAAGACTTTGCAGGAGCTGATCTCAGGAGTACTCGGCTAAGAGGTCTTGTCCTGAGTGATGCTGATCTCAGGGGAGCTAACCTGAATGCTGCCAATATTAGAGGGGCGCTTTTGAGCGGAGTTGACTTCAGTGAGGCAAACCTCAGCGAGGCTGACTTAAGCGATGCTAACCTCACCTTGGCAAATTTGAGCGACGCTAATCTCAATTGTACTAATCTTAGTCGTGCCAATCTAATCCGCGCCAACTTAATCTGTGCCGATCTGAGCAGTGCTGACCTGAGAGGAGCGAATCTCGGTGGAGCTGATTTAAGTAGGGCAAACTTAGGTGGAGCAAACTTAGGTGGGGTCAACCTGAGTGGAGCTAGCCTCAATGGAACTAATCTTAGTGGCGTCAACTTAATTCGGGCAAACTTGAGCCGTGCTGATTTTATTCGCGCCAATCTTTGCCTTGCCGACCTAATTTGCTCCGACTTGAGTGTAGCTAATCTGTCAGGTGCTGATCTAATCCGTGCAGATTTGAGCATCGCTGACCTCAGAGGAGCCAATCTAAGCGGTGCCGACCTGAGCGGCGCAACCTTATGTGGTGCCAACCTAGGCGGAGCGATTTTACGTGGAGTCAACTTGAGTGAGGGGAACCTGAGGGGGGCAAATTTAAAGAAGGCTAAGTTTGCCAGGATTTCAGGGATTTGTGAGAAAACAAAACTAGATTGGATTCGACGGGGAGCTATTTTTGAAGATTTAGCTGATACCAGCTTCAAAGAATGCTGTCAGTGTTAGATCAGAATTCGCTTTTGCGCTCTTGTGTTTTGACTGTCGCAACTTGGCAATCTATCTCTAACTGTAGAACTTCAAAGCTGATAATAGTCTCGATTAGTTCTACTGTGTAAAGGGTAAACTTATCGTTGTACAAAATCCTTTTACTACAGCAAGATGACACTACTAATTACAGATTGACAAGTGGCAGATTAGCTGAAAGATCATCTATATGTAGTTCGATTGTAAAGCTTAAGCAGCACTTGACACCAACGGATTGCCGAGTCATGTACCTTTATAGGTAGCACCTTGCACTACCGATTCCAGCTTGGCAATGCAACCTTCTCTTCCTACCAAGCCTCAGCCGGAGCCTAAAAACAACTGCCCAAATTGCCTATACATGAAGTTGGAAGGAATTCCGGTTCAGCCAGGGAGCCAGGACAGTATTGACTTGTGGCATTTAATCACCGACACACAGCCGATTGACCTGCTGTTGACGATTAACTTCGGCGAGCAATGGGAGACGCTCAAACAAGGTCGTGTCAAGTTTGGGCTAAAAGGTGGAGAACTGCGAGTCAGACTAGAAAATGGCGAAATCCCTCTTGAGTCGCGTGAACTGATTGGCTCTATTGAACTTTTCCTTCAAAGAGAAAGGCAAAAACCCGAACGTGGTAAAGAGCAAAAGGGTAGAGACATTCGTATACGTGCTGCCAATCCCTCTTCAAATGGCAGTCAACCTCAGCCTCAAGCAAATGTTGGTGTAGGACAAAAGTTAGGTAGAACAGAGCAATCCCCACCTAGCATCTGTCATATAACAACAAAGGTTTCCGAAGAGAATCCCGTTTGGATTTTTGAGCAAGAGATGGGTGAACCCGTTTTAAAAGGCTTCCTGAAGAAGGCAAAATTGGCAACCTTGAATGTGATTGCTTTGCCTTGTCGTGTAGAAGCAATCTTTGAAGTGTCCAAACGAGATCTGTGTCTGACTGATGCTGAGGGGTTATGGCCGCCAGACATTAGTCGCAATAAACGAGCTGTATTAGACCGACTAATCATCCAGCGTTTGCTAGAACCGAAACTCAAGCCTTACCTCAGTCGAGCGGAGTTGCACTATGACTGATGACAAATCTCTTCAGGAACTGCACGTCCTGATTCAGCGTGTTTTAGAAGCCAAAACAGATAATCTTGAGCAGTTAACAGCAATTGCTGGTCTAAATATTGCTAAAGATTTCATTGAGGCTGACCTCAGCCATACCAATCTGAGTGAAGCTGAACTCATTGAAGCCGACTTTAGGGGGGCTGACCTTAGAAGCGCCAACCTTCAGAGGGCAAAGCTGAGAGGCGCAGACTTGAGAGGAGCAAACTTGAGTCAGGCTAACCTGAGTGATGCCGACCTCCGAAGTGCTAACCTCCGGGGAGCTAATCTTAGGGGGGCAGACTTGAGAGGGGCTGGATTAAATAGTGCTAATTTGAGTGATGCGAACCTGTGCGGTACCAACTTGAGTGAAGCTGACCTGAGTGAAGCTGACCTCCGGGGGGCTGACCTCAGAACTGCCAGACTTAGAAATGCCGACCTCAAGGACACTAAACTCAGGGGAGCTAACCTCGGACGTGCAGACCTCAAGGATGCCAATCTCAAGGGAGCATTCCTGATTCGAGCCTACCTTGGTGGAGCCTACCTTGGTGGTGCTGATTTAGGCGGGGCAAACCTTAGTGAGGCTGACCTGAGTGATGCCAAACTCAGTGGTGCTAAATTGCGGGGCACCAATCTCAGTGGGGCAAATTTGAGCATTGCTGACTTGGGTGGTGTAAACCTGATCCGAGCCAACCTGAGCAGCGCTGACTTGATCCGAGCTAACTTGAGCAGTGCTGACCTGATCCGCACCAACTTGAGCGGTGCTGATCTTCGGGGAGCAGATTTGAGCCTTGCTGACTTGAGCCTTGCCAATCTGGGCAGTGCCAATCTGGGCAGTGCTAATCTCATGCGGGCAAATTTGAGTATTGCTGAGTTAGGCGGGGCAAACTTGAGTGGGGCTAACCTGAGTGAGGCTGATTTAAGAGGGGCGAATGTTGAGAATACGCAATTTGCCAAGAATCAGGGAATTTCTGAGGAGACAAAGCTTGTCCTGCTACGACGGGGCGCAATTTTTGAAGATTCCACTGGTAATCGTTCTGAGGTTTTGACACCTCGCTAAATATTTGCCTAAAAATTATTCCTCATAGATTAGAGATACAATGAAAAGCTCAAAAATCACTGATGTCTGAAGCAAGCGGAAAGATGAGAAAACCAATTTGGATGAAGTTTGTCGTTCTGATATTGCTGTTGGTCAGTACCGGATTCTCTCTCACAGCCTGTCAACAGCCACAGCAAGGCGATGAATCCACAGAACAAGAGGAAGATCAGCCTAACAACTCTAACCAAGAGAATGAGGATGAGGAAGACGAGGATGAGGACTCTCAGGAAGACGATGACCCAGAATAATTGCTGCTCCTTCTAGACATCTCGTGCTACCTTCCTGATCATGGAGACTCTACAGCATTACGATTCGCTCAAAACAACTCTGCAACATCGGCGTGAACGTCTCGCTCAGTTAATTGATTTTCCAGTGATTCTCTGGTCAGGGTTACGAAGTTCGCGCAACTATCCGGACAATGTATTCCCGTTTCGGGCGAGTAGTCACTTTCTGTACTTTGCAGGTTTACCACTAGAGAACGCGGCAATCTGCCTCAATCAGGGGAAGCTTGAACTGTTTATGGACGAGGCATCTCCTGCTAGTGCCCTTTGGCATGGAGAGATGCCCAAACGCGAGGAAATTGCCGGGACGATTGGGGCGGATGCTGCCTTTCCTCTGTCAGAACTCCCATCACGAGCAAAAGGTGCAGCAACGGTTGCCGTCCCAAATGCCACCACTTGCTCGCAACAAGCTCAGATTTTAAATCGACCTGTGGCACCAGCAGATGTATGTACTGGAATTGATCAAGAGTTAGTAAAAGCGATCGCGTCTTTACGACTCTGCCACGACACTGGTGCCCTCTCAATGTTACGTCAAGCCGCTGCGGTGACTGTAGAAGCCCATAAAGCGGGGATGAAGGCAACACCTACCGCTAAGGTAGAAGCCACAGTACGGGGTGCGATGGAGGGCGTGATTATTGCCCACAATATGACTTGTGCCTACAGCAGCATTGTCACCGTTCACGGTGAAGTACTCCATAATGAACTGTATCACCATCCCCTACAACCTGGAGATTTACTACTTGCTGATGTTGGGGCTGAAACAACAGCAGGATGGGCATCTGACATAACACGTACTTGGCCTGTAACAGGCAAATTCTCAACAACTCAGCGTGACCTTTACGATGTTGTGTTAGCGGCTCATGATGCCTGTATTGATAAAATCCGTCCTGGAATTGAGTATCGTGACATTCATCTTTTAGCAGCATCAGTAATTGCCCAAGGATTAGTCGATTTGGGCATTCTGCGGGGACAGGTGTCAGATTTGATAGAAATGGATGCTCATGCCCTATTTTTTCCTCATGGTGTTGGTCATCTTTTGGGCTTAGATGTCCACGATATGGAAGATTTTGGGGATTTGGCGGGTTATGAGGAAGGAAGAGTTAGAAGCGATCGCTTTGGCTTAAGCTATCTGCGGCTCAATCGACCACTAAAAGCAGGAATGCTGGTTACCATTGAACCGGGTTTCTATCAAGTGCCAGCAATTCTGAATGACCCTTCCCTACGATCAAAGTATCAAGAGGTTGTAGATTGGGAGCGTCTTACTCAATTTGCCGATGTCCGGGGTATTCGCATTGAAGATGATGTTTTGGTCACTGAGGAAGGTAGCGACGTATTGACAGCCGCTCTACCCACTGATGCGGATACCGTTGAACAACTGGTGATGACGGTTGCTTAACGACATAGCTGCTGAGCAAGTACAAATTAGCTCTACCTGGCGCAATCAAGATTACCGAGATTTGACACCAATAAACGTGTGATAAATAAGCTCCGTCAAAATGTGAAGTTTGGGGCATTGTCCTAAAATCTTCACTCAGTTTTAGCGCCTTGTCGCGATCGCTAATTCAACGGTCTTCAATCTCAAGAATTACCCACGAACTCCGCCTCTACGGGTAATCCGCCCTGTAATTGTCCTATTTTCACTTCTCTAACCGCTACAACCTTGACATCCCACATTTTACAATTAGTAATGTTGCCAGCAACGGGGAAAGGATTTCTTGATATTCCGCGTTATTGAAATCCAGCCTGCACTGGCGACGAAGGCAACATTGATTGTCACGCTTGCAGGTGGTCGCCAATAGTTTGTTGCATTTAATCCAAAGAACAATTATGAAAGATCTCACTCGTTATCGAAACATCGGCATCTTCGCTCACGTGGATGCTGGCAAGACGACCACAACTGAAAGAATCCTGAAACTGACGGGTAAAATCCACAAGATTGGTGAAGTCCATGAAGGCGCGGCGACGACGGACTTCATGGAACAGGAGCAAGAGCGCGGTATTACGATTCAGTCGGCTGCGACTAGCTGCTACTGGAATGACCACCAACTGAACATCATCGATACCCCAGGTCACGTCGATTTCACCATTGAGGTCTACCGTTCCCTTAAGGTTCTTGATGGTGGCATTGGTGTTTTCTGTGGTTCCGGTGGGGTCGAACCGCAATCGGAAACTAACTGGCGCTATGCTAACGACTCGAAAGTCTCTCGCATCATCTACATCAATAAGCTTGATCGCACGGGTGCCGATTTCTACCGTGTTGTCAAGCAAGTCGAAAAAGTGCTTGCGGCTAAGCCACTGGTGATGGTGCTGCCGATTGGCGTTGAAGAGCAGTTTTGCGGTGTGGTCGATCTGCTGACCCGTAAGGCATGGGTATGGGACAACTCCGGCGATCCGATGAACTACAAGATTAAGGATGTTCCTGCCGATATGGTCGATGATGTCGAGGCTTACCGCGAACAGTTGATCGAACTGGCGGTTGAGCAGGACGATGACCTGATGGAACAGTATCTAGAAGGGGAAGAACCGGATATCGATTCGATTAAGCGGTGTATTCGCAAGGGCACCCGCGATATGGCATTCTTCCCTACCTACTGCGGCTCGTCGTTTAAGAATAAGGGTGTGCAGTTGGTTCTGGATGCCGTAGTTGACTACCTACCAGACCCGACTGAGGTCAAACCGCAGCCAGAGATCGATCTGGAAGGGAATGAAACGGGCGGATTTGCCATTGTCGATCCAGAGAAGCCATTACGGGCACTCGCGTTTAAGATCATGGACGATCGCTATGGTGCTTTAACCTTTACGCGCCTGTACTCCGGTAAGTTGTCAAAGGGCGATACCGTGCTCAACACCGCTACAGGTAAGACCGAGCGGATCAGCCGTTTGGTTGAGATGCACGCCAATTCTCGCGAAGAGATCGAATCAGCGCAGGCGGGTGACATCGTTGCGATCGTCGGTATGAAGAACATTCAGACCGGGCATACCATCTGCGATCCCAAAAATCCTGCAACGCTGGAGCCGATGGTCTTCCCAGAACCCGTCATTTCTATTGCTGTCAAACCGAAAGCAAAAGGCGGTGAAGAGAAGATGGCAATGGCGCTGACTAAGATGGTGCAGGAAGACCCGTCCTTCCATATGGTGACTGATGAGGAGAGCGGCGAGACCATTCTTAAGGGGATGGGCGAACTGCATCTAGACATCAAGGTTGATATCCTGAGGCGCACTCATGGGGTGGAAGTGGAAGTGGGTAAACCACAGGTAGCTTACCGCGAGTCGATTACTAAGCGCCTCGAAGACGGCTACGTTCACAAGAAGCAGTCTGGTGGTTCTGGTCAATTTGCCAAGATCAACTATGTGATTGAGCCAGGTGAACCAGGCACTGGCTTCCAGTTTGAGTCAAAGGTGACGGGTGGCAACGTGCCGAGAGAGTACTGGCCAGCGGTGCAAAAAGGCTTTGTGAGCTGCCTTGACCGAGGCGTATTGGCTGGGTTCCCCTGCATGGACTTGAAGTTCACGCTCACAGACGGTGGTTTCCATCCGGTTGACTCGTCGGCGATCGCATTTGAGATCGCTGCACAAGCCGCCTATCGGCAGTCCATTCCTAAGGCTGGGCCTCAGCTGCTCGAACCGATCATGAATGTCGATGTATTCACGCCAGATGATTACATGGGCGATGTTATCGGTGACCTTAACCGCCGCCGAGGGATGATCAAAGCTCAGGAAACAGGCCCGACGGGGGTTCGCATCAAGGCAGATGTGCCGTTGAGCGAGATGTTTGGCTACATTGGTGACCTGCGTACCATGACATCTGGGCGTGGACAGTTCTCGATGTCGTTCTCACACTATGCTCCTTGCCCAAATAACGTCGCAGAAGAGGTGATCAAGGAAGCTAAAGAGCGTCAGGCTGCTTTGTCGTAGACTTCTGGCAAAACTCAGGGAAAAGGTTAAAGGGCATGGGGAAAGGGAAGAAGATTCCTTTCCCTTTTCCCTCCTCTTGCAAAACCCCCTTTTGCAAGAGACGACCATGAGCTTTCGCTCACGAACCTTGCGATGAAAATAGGATAGGAACGATTTAGCCTTGTTTCAGCCTCCATTTTCTAGATAGGTCTATTGATTTAAAGTTTCTGGCAGTCTGTCGATATTAATTCGTTATGAAGTTGAATTCTCTGCCCGCAGAAGTCATTCTGAGCCATTCGCGTTTTACCCTTGGTCATCTATATCTAGACTGGAATCCCCAGCCGGGAGCCTACCTGGAAGTCGAGGGTCAGACCTACATGGTTTTAGAACGCAGGCATCGCTATCTGCTCAGATCAGGACGTTATCAGCTTCATAAGATTGCTCTCTACGTTCAAAAATGTGAGATTCCAGCGGAGGTCAGTCTGTTGGACGGGCGCTGGGTGATTGGAGACATCACTTGCTCATACAATGCTCGCTCTGAGTTGGTTCGATGTGCGATCAATCCCAGTGGGCCATGCGATCGCTGTGTTCATTATCAGAGGTTGCTCAACCCTTTTGAATCGGAACCGCGCCAAAGTAACTCATAGTAAAAGACTCTTATGCAGAGGGTTTTTATGTTTATTACTGGTACGTGGTCGGTATTTGCTGTGAGTTATCTGTACCCCTTCAGAGGACTGACTTCTAGAACACCACCTGGCTTAAATACTACCCGGAACTGAGCTAAGGGTTTTTGAGGTAACAACTCCGCATCCGCACCACCAATACCCGCCGCCTCCGGCTTATGTAAGCTGGGCAAAGGAGTTTCCCGGATATAATCTGAGGCGGGTTGATTATTTGGCTCATAGTCGGCAATCACACCCTCTTCGGTAACAGCCACACGATAAACTAAATCTCGTCTGGAGAGCGGAGTTCCTTCCCATTTTTCGCTAAGTTCTTCATAGAGTTTGTTATTTAACTCAGTGACTACAGATGCATCGGTAATTTCTGGCCCTAAACTGGGTTTACCTGTATAGCCGCGCCATGGGCTAATTTGCAGAACGCCTCTTCTGTTGAAGACTACCCGAAACTGAGCAATCGGTTCTTGACTAGCAACACTGCCATTAGTCGGAGTGTAGAGCAACTCAGGTAAGGGAGTATCTTGAGCCGCATCGCTTGGTTGTTCATCAACTGGCTTATAGCCGATAATCTCTCCGTCTTTGCCAACGCCAACCCGATATTCTAAGTTTTCATCCACTTCGTCACGGTTGTCCCACGCTTGATCAAGCTTGGTGTAAAGGTTTCGTTGTAGGAAACGTAGTTGTGTTGGATCAGTAATCTCTGGAACTGTGGCAAGGACTTCCTCCAGATCACTGGCTGAGGGTGGTGATGATGTCGGTGAAGGGCTAGCACTTGAGAGAGGTTCACCTGGACTAGGAGAGGTCGTCTCACTAGAATTTGGTTCAGCTGCCACGGGTTTGGGTGAACGTACCTCTGGGATGGGTGCAAAGAACAATGCGATCGCAGCGAAGGCTAAACTTGCCATTCCTAGGGTTGCTGGTGCTGCCCGTTTCGCGATCGGTTGGTCAGCTTTGCGGTAGCGCTTAGATAGAGGCTGCAACAACACATTCATGTCAGGTAGTGTGCGCCTATCTGCCAAAAACTGATCGATCGCTTCTACCAAGTCAAATAGCTGCACTGTTGTCAAATCAAGCTGGATTAGCTTACCTTGTTGTACTCCAGTATGAGACACGGAATCAGATACCATTCCCTTAGACGAAGCCTCATCAGTTGGCAGCAGCGTCAACCGATGCAAATTCTTCTCCTGAACTTTTTCCAACTGCACCAATGATGGCTTTTCCTCGTGCAGCTTTGGATGACGTACCTGACTCAAAAATTCCTGAGCATAGCGACTCACAGCCCTCACAAGGCTTTCTAAAAAGTCACGTCCTCCGCTCAAGGATTGTGTCTGACCTGTAAAACGGCATTCTGCATTGACGAGAATCGTCATCAAGGGCCGGGTATCAATTTGACCACCCCCGGCTGCACTACCATCACTCAAGCCCTCAAGAATAAGCGTGCAGTTGGGGAGACTGTACTGACGTTGAATAGTCATGCTACCTCTCCATCAAACAGGCTAGTCCAAAAGCGTTGCATTCCAGAGGTTCCTGTACAAAACAGCAATTGACTTAATAGCGAGAGTGCAAGTTCGTTCAACTTCTCGTCCGAGTTGTAAATAGCGACTTTTGCACGTCGCGGATTCATCCGACTCCGAAAATGAGCACGGAACCGTTCTAGATACTCAGACAAGCGAAAATGGTGATCCAGTGGTACCTGCTTGTCACTCAGTTGTTGATAAGCCAGTAATAACTGCCGGATTAAAGCCGTCATTTTTCGTGCCATATGACTGGCAATTACCACTAATGCCTTGGCTTCCTCGACTTGCAGTGGACGACGAGTATGAGAGCGTCGTAAGGGATTGGTGCAGCGCAGACGCCAAAGCACAACGCGATTTTTAATAATATCCTGGAGTTCTAGCTCTTTTGCCGTAAAGAGCATGGCTTCAGAACCGCCCAGTTCCAACGCTTCTATAGCAAGTAAAATCAGGTCGATCTGCTGCCGAGTGCGTGGCGGACACCCTCGCTCTGAGATAGGCATGTCAGGTAGACTATCTAAAATTAGGGGTTTGGACTGGGCAGGAGGACTGTTTGTCGGCATTACGCTCACAGAAAGATTCATTCCAACTAGCGATTGTAGGTTACTGGTTCTTATAAAAGTAATTTCAAGCGGCTTGGTAGCCCATAGGATAGCTGACTTCTTGCATTGGCATTTGTGCCCAGTTTCTAGTGTTGCTGAATTACAGGGTGTTTCCCCACTTCGAGGCTAGCATTTAATGCCTAGTCTGCTCAGCTCTACTACGCTCAACGTATCAGTGTTTGCGATCGCTCAAAAACGATCCAACATTCTATTGTACGATGCGTGCAGGAAGCGAATGGGAAGTTACTGGGGATTGTACCCGATACTCTTCCTGTCATAAATGCTGAGTCATAAAATGCCTTTGAAAGTGAGTTCACCTGAAGAATGGATTTAAAGTCTCTGATTCGCGATATCCCTGACTTTCCCAAGCCAGGAATTTTATTTCGAGATATCACCACGCTACTACGCAACCCAGAGGGACTGCGCTACACAATTGATACACTTGCCCAAAAGTGTGAAGAGGCAGGACTCGCGGCTGATTATGTGGTAGGAATGGAATCTCGTGGTTTTATTATTGGACCCCCTCTGGCTTACAAGATGGGAGCAGGGTTTATCCCTGTCCGGAAACCGGGTAAACTCCCCGCCGCCGTACATTCAGTTGAGTATGAACTGGAGTACGGTACGGATCGATTAGAACTCCATCAAGATGCCTTCAATCCTGGCAGTCGTGTTTTGATTGTGGATGATTTGATGGCGACGGGTGGAACAGCAGGTGCGACAGCTGCCCTCGTCGAGCAAACGGGCTGCGAATTAGTGGGTTTCGGGTTTATCATCGAGCTACGGGATTTAGGTGGGCGTCAAAAGCTGCCTAATGTACCAGTTGTGACATTGATTGAGTATTAAACAGTGGTCGTTAGTCATTGGTCATTGGTCATTGGTGAAGCACAACTGACAAACGGCAAAGGACACTAACTATGACTTCTTCTACGAAGGATTCCTCAGTTCGGGATGGATTCGATGGCTTTCGCAATCGGCTCACTCGGTTAGTTACGAGTGAGACGTTTCTCTATGTTGTGAAGCGTTTGTTGCAAGCGATGTTGACCTTACTGTTGGCATCTGCTTTGAGTTTTGCAATCATTCAGCTAGCACCAGGGGATTACTTGGATACCCTCCGGCAGAATCCAAAAATTTCGCCGGAGCGAATCGAGGAACTACGGCGACAATTTGGTCTGGATCAGCCAGCCATTGTGCAGTATTGGCGTTGGCTGGTGGGAGTAGTGACAAGAGGTGACTTCGGTATAAGTTTTACTTATTTTCGTTCCGTATCATCTTTGTTGTGGGAGCGAGTCCCCGCAACATTACTCATGGCGATTGCCTCGCTTGTTGTTACTTGGGCGATCGCAATTCCTCTTGGTATTGTTGCCGCTGTTCACCAAAACCGAGCATTTGATCGATGTCTACAAGTCATTAGTTATGGGGGACAAGGCTTTCCTAGCTTTATCACCGCCTTACTAATGCTCATCGTCGCACAGAACACCTCCCCATTCTTACCCGTGGGTGGCATGACGAGTATCAATCACGCGGATTTGTCGCCAATCGGTAAAGTGTTGGATATCGGCTGGCACCTGATTTTGCCGACAATTGCTCTATCTATCGCAGGCTTTGCTGGTCTACAGCGCATTACCAGAGGAGAAATGCTAGATGTTCTGCGCCAAGACTATATCCAAACGGCTCGTGCCAAGGGACTCCCAGAAAACCGGGTCATATATGTCCACGCCCTTCGTAATGCGGTTAATCCTTTGGTAACACTATTGGGATTTGAGTTTGCTGGCTTGTTAGGCGGTGCATTTATTGCCGAATCTTTCTTCAACTGGCCCGGACTAGGGCGTCTGATTCTGGAGGCAGTAAGAGCGCAAGACCTCTATTTGGTGATGGCAAGCTTGATTATGGGCGCTGTGCTGCTCATTGTAGGCAACTTGTTAGCGGACTTGTTGCTGAAGTTCGTCGATCCCCGGATTCGTCTGGAGGATCTGAAGTAAGTATTTATGCTGTTTCCTTGCCATGTTCACTCAAATCTATTATCTGATTCTTTCTAGAGCTGACGGTCGCTATTTAGTTGCCCAGCCAAATCCAAGTAGCAGTGACGCTGGGGCAAGCTATTTGTTGATGTTTCGTGAACACTTTGATGCTCTGAGTTATCTCAATGCTCACGGTTCTGATGTTGCTGACCGCTTTGCTGTAGAGACAGTTTCTGGAGGCCAGTTAAAAGGATTACTCCAACGCTGGGGATTTACGGGTGTCGGTATCGTTCAAGACCCTTTAGTACCCCAAATTGAGTTTCTCGAACACGGTTAAGCAAATAGTGTTCCAGTGCGAGGCAGGTGGGGAAATGGGGCGGTAGGAAGTTAATGTACATAAACTTTGGAGTTTGTCATTTATCACCCCACCACCTCGTCATTGATTGCCTTTATTTAGAAACCGACCCTTCGCTACGGCAAAAATCGATCCAATGCCGCCTTCAACTCTTCGATTTCTACTTCAATATTGCCTTCTTCAGCAGCACGACCGATGCACTGGGTTAAATGTTCATCCAGAATAATTCGTGCTACTCGATCTAGTGCGCCTCGAACAGCAGCGACTTGCACCAGAACATCAGGACAAGGGCGACTTTCCTGCACCATCGTTTTGATTCCTCGAATGTGTCCCTCAATCCGAGAAAGCCGATTGACGATTCGCCGCAGAGATTCTTCGTCATGAACGTGGCGATGTGTAGATACCTCGCCATGATGATGTTCTATCGGGCTGTGATGTACATCCAGCTCTTGGGTACACTCATCTTTCCCTGGAATGGCAAAGGTTTCGTTAATCAATGGGTTAACTCCAATTTTTGGATTACGAACACTCATCAACAGATGGAAGAGACAAGGAGAATCGGGGGCATTTGTGGCACTGCTGCCAAGCCGTAAGGCTTACCCCCTTTTGAGAAAGCGCAAAGAGAGGGAAAATTCTCCACATCTTGCCAACTTTCTTGAACACCCTCTTCTTCCATCAATAAATTCGTACTCCTGATCCTAGCCTAGAGCGGGGAATCTATAGCGATAATCCTTGATGCGACAGAAACCTAGACAGTCCGTAAAACGTCCTCATCAGGTGAATCTCAGTAACGTTAACTGAACTGTCAGAATATTTATATGACTACTTGTAGCGACAAATAAACTTCTCCTACAGTTTTTCAAGAAACTTGCTCCGAATTCAAGATTGATGCTATGCGATTGACAAAGTTTTCTCTTCCTCTGCGCCAAACGAGTACTTACCTGCTTGCGATCGTTCTTGGTGTCGTTTTAACGGTTGGCTTTTATCAGGTATTGCCATCTCAGGCAGGCCCGGCACCGGGCTTAGAATCAGCAACACCAACTCTGCTGGCTCAACGGCAGCCAATACCTAACACAGCTACCAGTGGCAGTTTTGTAACATCAGCTGTCAATCGAGTGGGATCATCGGTAGTGCGGATTGACACTGAACGCACAATCACGCGCCGTGTTGACCCATTCTTTGATGACCCAGGCTTCCGGCGCTTTTTTGGTGAAGACTTTTTCCCCCAGATGCCACAAGAAAGACGCCTCCGGGGTCAAGGGTCAGGCTTCATCATTGACAGCAGTGGGATTATTCTCACCAATGCTCATGTGGTCGATCAGGCAGATAAGGTGACTGTTCTCCTCAAAGATGGACGTAGTTTTGAGGGGAAGGTACAGGGTGCGGATGAAGTCACTGACCTCGCCGTTGTCAAAATTGATGGTAGAGATTTGCCTGTTGCACCTCTAGGAGATTCTGGACAGGTATCGGTGGGTGATTGGGCGATCGCAGTTGGTAATCCCTTGGGGCTGGATAATACGGTTACGCTGGGGATTGTCAGCACCCTTCAGCGGTCTAGTACTCAGGTGGGTATTCCTGATAAGCGACTAGATTTTATTCAAACTGATGCTGCGATTAATCCAGGTAACTCTGGTGGTCCACTCCTGAACCAACAAGGAGACGTGATTGGCATCAACACCGCCATTCGTCCCGATGCAATGGGAATTGGTTTTGCAATTCCGATTAACGAAGCCAAAACAATTTCAGCTAAGCTGGCACGGGGTGAAAGAATTGCCCATCCTTATCTTGGAATTCGGATGGCAACGCTGACACCTCAGATAGCCGCAGAAAACAACAGCGACCCCAACTCCTCCTTTATGGTGCCGGAAGTCAATGGTGTCTTAGTGGTGCAAGTATTACCCAACACTGCTGCTGCTAGCGGAGGACTTCGACGTGGAGATGTAATCGTCGAAATCGAAGGGAAACCGATAGCCACGGCTGAGCAGTTACAGCGTACCGTTGAAAACAGCGGCGTGAATCAAGTACTACAAATCAAGGTGCGTCGCGGCAACCAGACGAACACGCTCTCTGTCCGTACTGGCGAACTACCTTCGACAAGCTCATAAAAGCCTTCAATAATTCGGGGAGCAGCTTTTTAGATTTAGCCCGTATACCAGTGGGTGCATCCCTTGCGTGACCAATAGCCACAGACTAGAAGTCTGTGGCTGTACAAACTAAACCCGCCTGCGCGGACTGTTTTAAAACAGTCCGCGCAGGCAAACTTCGGTTTTGTCGGCGCGATTTCCTGTTCAACAGGTACTTTTGCAAAAACGGGATGCTCCCAATACAAGTTGCCTAGGCGCTCAGATCAGGCGAAATAGTAAAGTAAGCTTTCTCTCTCCATTCATCTTTAAAAACTGTTAGCTCTTTGGGTTGACACTGCTTAATCTCGATCGCAATTAGTTGTGGTCTTTCCTGTTCTAGGTCTTCCAGGTAGCCGAGTTGAGCCAGTTGAGCTTCACGGTGACTGACAAAGGGACCAAAATAGTAGGTACAATCAGGCTTTTTCGTGATGATTTCGACCCACCAAGCCTTTCCCATCTTCTCTAAGTAAGACGTAAAAAGCTCTTCAGCATCTTCTAAAAATTTGTTAATGATTACTTGTAATAACTCTAAGCTTAGTGTTGAAGTATGGGCTTGTAACTGTTCTATTGACGCTGTAGGGTTGAGCATGATTATTTCCTATTTGTTAAGTAATCTTTACCCAGCGGATAAATAGGTATAAGTGAGAAGAAACATTAAATTATTTAAAGGAGAGGTTATATCCCCCAGTAAATGTATAACTCGATACAGCATCAAATTAAACCAATCTTTAAGTAGATTTACTTTGATTGATAAAAAGAGCTGAACATCATATCGACAACGCTACAGCGTTTTCTAGGCTAATGAGGTACATCTATCCTACTCTCCCATTCTCTATAGGAGAAGAGAGAAAAATTGACTGTACCTCACCAGTATGAAAATTGCTGTATGAACAATAGCTTGGTATAAATACTTAAACATACTCGTGGTTGAGTAAGTTCTCAGTGCGGCAACTCAAGAGTTAATTTCCTCAGGAATTTAGCTACACCAATCTCCATGTATTTTCCCAATTGATGCATTAATCCTCGGTTCTGGTTGCCGTTTTCGATACAGGCTCTAAAGCGTGACGGCAAAGCTTCTATAACCGGAGTGTGAGCAATATAGAAGCGTTCCAGAAAGAAAACGTATTAAGCGCAAGGAGGAAAAATGCTTCGTTTTTTCAAGTCACCTCTAGTAGTCTCTGGTCTTTTGTGTACAGTAATGTTGTCGGCGGCGTGGGCAAATGTAGGAGAAAAGTTCGCCTCATCCAATGACTCAGCACAATTAGCCATAAAATCATCTGGAGAGTTGATACCAGCTCAATTAAAGACCCAGCCAGCCTCGTCATCAACTATCGCAGCACGTCTAAACTCAGTCAAAGTATTTTTTCCGAAACAGCCCCAGAGCAATAATGACTTCAGCTATGTTGAAGCTGTGAACCGGACAACTCAAAGCCAAACTTTAGCCCGGTTTGCCGTCGAACAATTGATTGCAGGACCAACAAGTGCTGAAAGGCAAAAGGGTTTTGTTGGAGCGGTTCAATTGAGAGATAGCTCCAACTGTGGAGGTGATTTTAATGTATCAATTTCTAGGGGAGCAGCACGTCTGCAATTTTGTCGCACAGTGGTTTCGGCAGGAGTTGGAGATGAGGCTCGGGCAAAAAGTGCCGTAACAGCTACACTTAAGCAATTTAGAGGCGTTCAATCTGTCGTTATTCTGGACAAAAATGGCAATTGCTTTGGGGATATGAGTGGAGAAAACAGGTGTTTAAGCAATTCTCGCTCTTAGTCCACCAGAATGGAAACAGATGTTTGCTTCTGAAATCAGGATTGCATCTGAAACTGAGGTTGTAAGGCTTCAGAATGGTGCATCTCATCACGTCATTATTAATGTGTGGAAGTGCTTCCTGGAATTTGATTGCGAGGTGATTGATGGCACTGGATTTGGGGAGATTTTACCAAGCCTGTAACCCTAGCCCTTTGGATTTAGCTAATCCTGAGGCGCGGAAGTACTATATTGATTTTTCCTCTGTACGTGGAGGCAACATTATGCGGGAGTTGGGGCGAACCATCAGCCGCCTCTCCCCGGATAAGCCGACGTGTCAGTTGTTTACGGGACATATTGGCTGTGGCAAGTCTACAGAATTGCAGCGACTCAAGGCGGACTTGGGGCAGCAGGGGTTTCATGTGGTGTATTTCGAGTCTAGCCAGGTTCTGGAAATGGCAGATGTCGATGTTACGGATATTTTGCTTGCGATCGCACGTCAAGTGAGTGAGAGCCTGGATGCTGTTCAAATCAGGCTTAAGCCAGGATACTTTGTGAGTCTATTCCGTGAAATCGGGGAGATTTTGCAAACACCTGTTGAGATAAGCGATGTGGAGTTTTCTGTCGGCATTGCCAAGATTACGTCTAAGACTAAAGATAGCCCTAAACTTCGCTCTCAGTTGAGGCAATATTTAGAGCCGCGCACGAATGGAATTTTAGAAGCGATTAACAAGGAGATATTTGCACCTGCTACAGAGAGACTAAAGCAGCAAGGCAGAAAAGGACTGGTTGTAATTATTGATAATCTCGATCGCTTAGATAACTCGGTGAAGCCAACAGGACAAATTCAGCCGGAATATCTCTTTGTGGAACGGGGTGAACAGTTAAGCCAGTTGAATTGCCATGTAGTCTATACAATTCCGCTAATATTGAGATTTTCCAATGCTTTGGGAAGGCTGATGAATCGCTTTGGCAGAGAACCCCAGGCATTGCCGATGGTGCCAGTGCAGTTACGCGCTGGTGGTGAATACAAAGAGGGGATGGCGCAGCTGCAACAGATGGTACTGGCGAGAGCATTTCCTGATATTCATCCGGTTCAGCGTGTCGATTTAATTCCAGAAATTTTTGATAGTCCTGAGACGTTAGAGCGACTGTGCCGTGTTAGTGGTGGTCATGCGCGGAATTTGCTGATGCTAGTATCCCGCTGTCTGGAAAGAGACGATCCGCCTCTGTCGCGGGATTGTATTGAGGGAGTGATTCGGCAACGTCGTAATGAGTTAACGATGGCAATCACTGAGGATGAGTGGGAGTTGCTGCGTCAAGTGGGGCAACAGAAAAGCTTAAGAGGAGAGGAACGCTACCAAATTTTAGTACGCGATATGTTTGTATTTGAATATAGAGACTCCGAGGGGTCTTGGTTTGATATCAATCCGATTTTGGCAGAAGCGAAAGAATTTCAGCCATGAGTAACTCGCATCAACCGGAAGATGTTGCTTTCGATAACGAGGGTTCGTTGAAGGCTCTGGTGCGGGCAATTCAGTTCTCTCAGGGGCAATTTCGGTTGATTTTGGCGCGTTGTAATTATGTGGCTTTAAGAGAGCGCATAGTGCAACGACTGCGAGAATTATCTCCTATTCAGATTCGGGAGTTAGTCTTGCCTGATTCTGTCAAGACGCTCTACACCAGCATCAAGGCGGAACTCGGTGACGAGGTGCCACAAGCTTTGATGGTATTTGGTTTGGAGTCAGTAAGCGACATTAAAATAGTTCTCACATCTAGTAACTATATACGCGAGGAGTTTAGTAAAAATTTTCCCTTCCCACTGGTGCTGTGGATTAATGATGAGGTGCAGCAAAACCTACTGCGGTTAGTACCCGATTTGGAAAGTTGGGCAACGAGTGTTGAATTTGCGATCGCAACTGATGAACTCCTTGATTTGCTGCGACAAAAGGTCAAGCCGCTATATACTCGTGATTCAACGATTCATTTAGAAGATTACTTAGAACTCGAAGCGGCTTGGAAGGATTTACAACGGCGGGAACAAGGATTAGAGCCAGATTTAGAGGCGAGTTTAGAGTTTGTTCGGGGTTTAGATAATTTTGCACGCGATCGCATTGATGCAGCTTTGGATCATTACCAAAAATGCTTGACTTTTTGGCAGCAAAATGTACATCTAGAACGACAAGGTATCCTACTAACTTATATTGCTTTAGCCTATTATCGTAAAGCTGAACTCAATCGGGCAGAAAGCCAGCAATCTTGGGAAGAATCTAGGCATTATCTTCAGCAAGGTATTGATGCTTTTGAGCAAGCACAACGTCCAGATTTAGTGGCTAAACATATTAGTCAACTGGGTGAAGTGCTGCGACGCTTGCAAGCTTGGAAACAGTTGCAGGTGCTTGCTGAAAAAGCCTTGACTTTGCATCAAGGTGATTCTCGGCAACTGGCTCAAGATTATGGTTTTTTGGCAGAGGTTGCTCTAGAAGAATCCAATTGGAATGAAGCGCATCAACTCGCTCAACAAGCACTGCAAATTTTAGATAAAATTCCTAATCTTCAGCCATACGAGCAAGGCTTATATCGGTTTGTTGTAGCGCGATCGCAACGGCATTTAGGTCAAGTTCAAGAGGCGATCGCTAATTTAGAACAAGCTAGAGAGAAAAGCAAGCCTCAATACAATCCAGAACTTTATATTGATATTTTGGGAGAATTGCGATCGGTTTATTTTGAGCAGGGTGAATATCTAGCGGCGTTTCGGATTAAGCAAGAGCAGTTACAAGTCGAACATCAGTATGGTTTTCGAGCGTTTATCGGTGCTGGATATTTACTGCCAAAACAGTACAGTGTGAATCCGGCAGTAGAGCAAGTGGAACTGCAAGGCACAATTGCTCAAGAAATTGCCGTTTCTAGTCGAGAACAAGATGTTAAGCGGTTGAAGGAACGACTGAGTAGTAACGAGCATAAACTGATTGTTATTCATGGTCAATCAGGTGTTGGGAAAAGTTCGATTTTGCAGGCGGGATTAATCCCTACATTGCAACAGCAAGCGATTGGTGAACGAGATACTTTACCAATTCTGTTGCGAGTTTACACAGATTGGGTTGGGGCGTTGGGGAGTTGTTTAGATGAGGGGTTATCTTCCCTGCCACGTTTACCCCCCCAGCCCTCCTCACTAAAGCTCCGGTTGTTAAGGGGGGAGCAAGCAGAAAGGTTTGATCCTGCTTCGCATTCCCCGTGCGATCCCCCCCAGCCCCCCTTAATAAGGGGGGAGCAACAGGAAGAACAAGAGGAAAGCCCCCCTTTTGAAGGGGGGTTGGGGGGATCTCTTTCTGCGCCTATCCTCGAACAATTACGCAATAATGCTGAGAACAATCTGCTGACAGTTTTGATTTTTGACCAGTTTGAAGAGTTTTTCTTTGTTTATACCGACCAAAAGAAACGGCAACCGTTTTATGAGTTTCTGCGCGTTTGTCTAGATATTCCCTTTGTGAAGGTTATTTTCTCTTTGCGGGAAGATTATTTGCATTATTTGCTGGAATGCGATCGCCTGCTCAATCTAACGGTGATTAACAACAATATTCTCGATAAGAAGATTCGCTATTACTTGGGCAACTTCTCACCGGACGATGCAACCGTTGTTATCCGGAATTTGACTGAAAAATCCCAGTTTCCTTTGGAGTCTGGGTTAGTTGATGCCTTCGTGCAGGATTTGGCGGGGAGGTTGGGGAGGTTCGTCCGATTGAGTTGCAAATTGTGGGTATGCAATTGCAAACCGAGAAGATTACTACCTTGGAGCAATATCAGCAGGGTTGGACGAAAAACAAGCTGGTGGAGCGATTTTTAGAAGATGTGATTCATGACTGTGGGGCAGAGAATGAACGGACGGCGCGACTGGTTTTATATTTACTCACGAATGAAAACGGCACTCGTCCCCTCAAGACTCGCGCTGAGTTAGCGGCTGAATTAGCGGCTGAAGCGAATCCGTTGGATTTGGTGTTGGAGATTTTTGTTAAATCGGGGTTAGTTTTGCTGTTGCCGGAAAAACCGGAGTATCTCTATCAACTGGTGCACGATTATTTGGTGGAGTTCATTCGTCAACAACAGGGGGCGGGACTCTTAGCAGAACTGGCAGAAGCAAAAGAAAAACAGAAATTAACTGAAGCACAACTCCGACAAGCTCTACAGCAAGCAAAGATTTCTGAGATTGAAGCGCTAAGTGCTTTATCTCAAGTCTTACTCTTATCACACGACCAACTGGAAGCCTTGGTAGCTAGCGTTAAGGCAGGTATAAAGCTAAAGGAGATTGAAGCACCACACGATGTCAGGATTCAGACAGTGGGGAGATTACAGCAGGCAGTCTATGGAGTAGTGCGAGAGCGTAATCGCTTTCATGGACATATTGATAGTGTTTTGGGCGTAAGTTTCAGTCCTGATGGTCAGATGCTAGCTTCTGCTGGTCAAGATGCAACTGTCAAACTCTGGCGCATTGACGGCACCCTACTCAAAAGCCTCGAAGGGCATCAATCTAGTGTCATAGCTGTGAGTTTTAGCCCAGATGGTCAAACTATTGCCTCTGCGAGTGTTGACAAAACTGTCAAGCTTTGGGGTCTTGACGGTACTCTATATAAAACCCTTCGCGGGCACAAAAATTTCGTTTTAGCTGTGAGTTTTAGTCCAGATGGTCAAATTATTGCCTCTGCTAGTCGTGACAAAACTATCAAACTCTGGAGCCGTGATGGCACACTACTTCAGACCCTCAAAGGGCATAGCAATTGGGTATTAAATGTGAGTTTTAGCCCGGATGGTCAAATTATTGCCTCTGCTAGTGTTGACAAAACCATCAAACTCTGGAGCCGTGACGGCACACTGCTTCAAACCCTTCAAGGGCATAAGAAACGTGTTTTGGCTGTCAGTTTCAGTCCTGATGGTAAGCAACTTTCCTCTGCAAGTCTTGACGAAACTTTCAAGCCTTGGAGAATCGGTAACGTCTCCTCCAAAACTTATACCTACGACATAACGCACAAATATCACAGTGCTGGAATCATAGCTGTGAGTTTCAGTCCTGATGGAAGAACACTAGCTTCCGCCAGCCAAGACGGCACTGTGATGCTCATAAGCTTTGATGAAAACTATAGAACTACTCAGTGGCACGGCAAAGGCATTTTGGGAATGAGTTTTAGTCCCGATAGCAAGATAATTGCCTCTGCTAATTATGATGGAACCGTAAGACTTTGGAGCATTGATGGTACGCGACCACAAACTCTTTTGGGACATAGCGGGTCGGTTACGGCTGTAAGTTTCAGTCCTGATGGTCAGGTGATCGCCTCTGCCAGTAATGATAAGACTGTGAAACTGTGGAGCCGTGATGGCAGGTTACTCAAGAGTTTCCAGTGTACAGAGCATAGTATCTTCGTCTGGATTAGGGCTGTAAGTTTCAGCCCAGATGGTCAGACCATTGCCTCTTCTGATACTGACATGGCTGTGAAGCTCTGGAACCTCGACGGTACCTTGCTTAAAACTCTTGGTGGACACAGCAATGGTGTTCATAGTGTCAGTTTTAGTCCAGATGGTAAGATGATCGCCTCTGCCAGTGCTGATAACACTGTGAAGCTCTGGAGTACCAATGGTGCTTTGCTCAAAACCCTACAAGGACATAGCGAAGGTGTTTATAGTATCAGTTTCAGTCCAGACGGTAAGATGATTGCCTCTGCTAGTGCTGATAACACTGTGAAGCTTTGGAATTTTGATGGCAAATTGCTTCAAACTTTTCAAGGGCATAGTGATTGGGTCTGGGGTGTCACTTTCAGCTCAGATGGTCAGACGATTGCCTCTGCTAGTCGGGACAGAACAGTGAAACTCTGGAACCGAGAAGGCACTTTGCTCAAAACCCTACAAGGACACAGCTATGGTGTCACGAGTATAAGTTTTAGTCCAGATGGTAAGACCATTGCTTCTGCTAGTAAAGATTACACCATCAAACTTTGGAATAGGGAAGGTGTAGAACTACAGACCTTTATAGGGCGTAGCTATGGTGTCAATAGTGTGAGCTTCAGCCCTGATGGTAAAAAAATTGCTTCTGCCAATGATGATGGGACAGTGATTTTGTGGAACTTGGATTTAGATGATTTGATATTACGCGGTTGTAATCGCCTGCGGGATTATCTGAAGACTAACCAAAATGTGAGTGAGAGCGATCGCACTCTCTGCGACGGCATTCCTATTCAGCAGTAAGTGTTGGCGCAAAATACTGAACGGTGAGTAGAGGTTCGATCGCCTGAAGATATGCGGCAATGTGAGAGAATGCGATCGCGAAGCGGGACAAAGGCGATCGCACTCTCTACGCTAGTGTTGAGCAGCAGAACTCGTTAAGCTCAAAGTGTAGTTGAGTTGAAAGGACGTGCGATCGTGTCAAACTTATTAGAACTAGAAGGAACTTGGGAAGAGATTGTCGCTTACTCAGAAAAGCTAGCCGGACACCGAGTGCGCGTCATCATTCTCCCTGACAAGCCTCAATCTTTGTCTACCGAAACACCAACGCCTTTAATTCACTCCACAGCCGAATCTCTCTTAAAGTATGCAGGAACATGGGAAGGCGATGACGTTGAGGAGTGCCTTCAACTGGTATATGATACTCGCGGTCAAATAGAGCTTTAACCTTGTACCTACTCGATACAAACCACTGTAGCCGCATCATCCAGGGAGACACCGTTCTAGTTCGTCGCCTTCAAGAGTTAGGCAAAGTGCCAGTTGCTACCAACGTCATCGTTTGCGGTGAACTCACCTTCATGGCGCAAAATTCCCAACAGAGGGCGGCTAATATAATCCGAGTACAAGTTTTTCTGCGAGGCATTGACATCTATCCCATAGACAGAGAAACTGCGGATATCTACGGTCAGTTCAAAGCAGAAATTATCACTCAGTTTGGTCCCAGAGAAAGAAGTAGACGCAGAACCACCAAGATTGAAGAACTGGGGATGAGTGAAAATGACCTATGGATTGCTTCTACGGCTTTACGCCACGAGATAACCCTTGTTTCTGCCGACAGCGATTTTCAAAGAATGCGAGAAGTAAGGGCATTTTCTTTAGAGAGTTGGTTGTCACCCGACACTCCTACCCCACCAACTCCTTAAAGCCGTGACGGATTAATATTAGCGATCGCACTCTCTGCGACGGCATTCCTACTCAGAAATAAGTGCTAGGGCGAGAGGTTGAGCCTGCCGAGGTTCAGATTCCGGACTTCTTGAAGAAGTCCGGAATCTCGTCGTCACGAACTATGCTCTGGCGACTTACTGCCATGTGAGAGAATGCGATCGCGAAGCGGGACAAAGGCGATCGCACTTTAACCCCTAGCCTGGATGCTGGAATGCGATCGCGAACTACTGCAAATTCTCTTGGTTCTTCGCCGCCATAGTTCAAGTCTAAAAGCGATCACATTCTCTCCAACCAAGCTTATTTAGCTCAACTAACCCTCAGCCTTTGTTAACCGCCCTAACCTCCCTTCATAAGCAAGAAATATAAGAATTAACCTATATTCTTGGGAAGCCATATTCCTTTCCACCTCTTATTCCCCCCTTAAAAAGGGGGGTTAGGGGGGTAAACAAAAGCTGAATTAACTGCTACTCCGCATCATAACGAAGTTTAAGATATCGCCTTTGCAAGTTGACCGTATCTGATAAATCATTGAGGCTATAAATTACCTCAGCAAGAGACTGCCTGAATCGTTCATCATCTGTAAGTTCTGAAAGTTCAGACAAGAAAGTTAGCTCAGCTTCAATGATTTCTGAGATGCAAGCATAGTTGAGTCGAACTACTTGATGAATTGCTTCCATATTTAACAGTAATTAACAACTTAATGATATTAATAAAAATATTAAAAATTGTAAATAAAATTATAGGCAAAGGCATAACTTTATTGAAAATAACTAATACATTGTCTTACCTGAATAAGCTTTTAAATTCATCAATAACGGCGACAAGCCAAACCCATACAGGTGCATCCAAATGCATACATAAATAGTATTTTCTTGTGGGGTGGGCATCCTGCCCGCCCTAAGACGGGGCGTGTCGCCTAGCCCACAAGAATGTATTTGCACATTTGGGATACACCCAACCCATAAAACAAAGTAGAGACGTTCCGACGGAACGTCTCTACGACTCAAAAAGGTTTGGTATGAACTATTACTTTTAGCTTAACTAAGACCTTGCACCATTCTCACTTAGCCCGAAAACCCGCCCGGAGTTTAAACTCCGGGCTAATAGCGAAAGTCCACTTAAGTGGACTAAAACTCCTATCTAGTCGTCTAAAGACGACTTTAACTACTCGCTGTAGGGTTTGAACCCTTGGCGGATTGATTATTAAACTGGTGCAAGATATCAGTTAAGCCAAATGATACTCGCTTAAGGTGCTTGCCAGATTCGTTGGTGGTAGTGTTCTAGATCAGCATAGGGGTCTGTCGCCTCGTGAGAATGTCCGTGATGATCGTGATGTCCATGATCATCAGCATGATCATGAGAATGTCCGTGGGTAACACCCTTACTGACGGCAGCCTGCCGGAACTTGCACATCTCACAATTCATTTGCACCTGTCCTAGTTGCGTCTCAATTTCCCGATCTCGCAAAATTGAGAGTAACTGAGGTTGAATCCCCATTTCTGGCAAACAAGTCATCGAAATTTCTGGATATTGCTCTTGCTGCTGGGCAGTAATATCAAAAATCTTTTTGACTAAACTGCCAGTAAAGAGGAAGTACGGCAGAACAATAATCCGCTTGGGTTCATAGAGTCGCGCACGACGGAAGCCTTCTTCCAATCGGGGATGGGTAATGCCAATAAAACAAGTTTCAACCGTTTTATAACCGCTTCCTTCCCAAAGCATTCGAGCCATTTTATAGACATCACCATTGGCATCAGGATCGCTGGAACCCCGACCGACGAATAGTAGTACAGTGTCCTGTCGATTTTGGATTTTGGACTGTTCTTGGGGTTCGGAGTCCCCAAAAGGCTGGTCAAGTTTGCTCATGCGATCGCGCCATAAATCCAAGATTCCTGGAGTAATCCCAAAATGGCGCCCGTAGTGAAACCTCACCTGTGGATGTCTCACTCTTGCCCTATCTAATTCATTGGTGACATCAAACTTGTTGTGCCGCGCAGCAAACAACAGAATTGGTAGGGCAGAGAGTTCGGTATAACCCTGTTCCACACATTGGTCTACCCCCTCCTGAATTGTTGGCGCCGTCAGTTCCAGAAAACAAGGCACAACGGGTCGGGAGGAGTCCAAGGCTTGATAAACTTTGGCAAAATCTAGAAAAGTCTGACGCCCTTCCTCGTCCCTAGTACCATGACCAATCATCAACAACGGGCGTTGGAGGGGCAGTGGTGGCAACAATAGTGGCTCAGTGCTGAAATCGGTTGAATTGAAAGTAGGCATTAACTTCAAAGCTCCCTTCCCGTGCAAGGCGGGAAATAGAGTGGATAGGCAACATATAGGCGTTCTGGCTTAAGGTGGAATGACTTGAGGTAAGGCACAAACCGATTCTCAATGTCGCTCACCGACCTTTACAGCTGCCGCACAGCCCCGGACTTACACCGGTGTTTCCCTATGTTGTTGCGGTTCACTTGTGCCTTGATATATTAGCTGAAAAGACTCGAATGTAATATGCAGGGGAGGGGCTTTCTCATTTAAAACAGCCTATTTAGGTATTGTTAGATTAATTTCGTCAAAGCTATGAACGATGTAATCAATAATTTTATTGAAGAGCTAGCAAGCTTCAAATCATCAAGTAACTTATTTAATCAATATTCCTATGAACTCAATGCAAATTCGATAAGGAGAAACAACTTATTTCTCTATCTCCAACAGATGGCAAATTTGAAGCCTAAGATTTTACTGGTTGGAGAGGCATCTGGAAATCGAGGGTGCCGCTTAACAGGTGTACCGTTTACTAGTGAATATATTTTGTTAAACGGACTGGAGCCGATTGGCTTATTTGGAGAGCGTCGGGGGTATCAAAAAACTGATGAGTTTGAAAAACTTTGGAAGGAAGCAAGCGCCAGCATTGTTTGGGAAACCCTAGTAAAAGGTTTGTATATTCCTTTGATTTGGAATGCAGTTCCGTTTCATCCTTTCCAAGGAGAAAACCCCTTGTCTAACCGCAAGCCAACAAAAACTGAAATAGCTATGGGCAAAGTCTTTTTACAAGAGTTAATCCAGCTATTTGATATCAAAATTATTATCGCTGTCGGAAATATTGCGGAATCAACGCTTCAGACGATGGGACTCGCCTGCAAGAAGGTGCGGCACCCATCCTATGGTGGTAAAACGATGTTTATCAAAGGCATCCAGGAGTTATCAGCATCATCAGCTGAATGTCACTGACTTAAGCAAAAAATAGTCATTTTTAGAAAAACCAGGCTTGGGGGGCTTCCCCCCAAACCCCCCACTGGGGGACGGAGTGCCTCCCCCAGACCCCCTGCACAAAGGGCGATCGGTGTGATGAATTTTCTTAAGTCAGTGCCATTCATCCCTGGCTGAAACTAGCCGGGAGGCAGAGGAGGTTTTTGAATCAAGCTTTCTTTAGAGCAATTCCTTTTTTTCAAATCTACCCGGATAGCTATAGCATCCCTAGGAATAGAGAAGTGGTAGATGCACCCTGATAATTTAAACCCCCGCCTATTCTAGGTTGGGGGTTTTCTCTTGCCACTTTGTCCGTGACGGCATTTTTTGTAGGTTTCGCAAAAATCTGTGTAACAGGATACTTTTTGGAAAATATTCTGTAAATTTCGCTACAGTTCAGTAAATTTTATGTAGCATGAAATTAGATGACACAGAGGGAGGAAGGAGACTGCTAGCGCAGGAGGCATGACTTTGAGGAGGATGCCATAGCTGATCTAGTTCAGTCCAGCATTTTGATATGAGTATGCACGAAGCTAGACGCAACAGAACATCAGATTTACGTCGATCAAAGAAAGCCGAGGCGAGAGTGGAAGCCTTAGTAAGCCAAGATCCAGATCCATTGACAGCGATTCTCCTGATTCTTTTTAGTTCCTTTGCCGTAGGGTTAATCCCTATCATGTATGGTCTTAACTTGGAACAGATACAACCTCAAGCTGAGACAAGTCTTACACAGGAAGGTTTGTGGGGGACTTTTGGAGAGCAGGATTAGAACAAATAAAGACGTGCCTTGGCACGTCTCTATTTCTAGATAAAGGTTTTTCTCTGTCTAGCAGGGGATTTAAGCTGAAGCTGATTCAGGAGTGATCTGGATAGGAATAGGCACATCTGCCGGAATGAAACTACGCGATCGCTGAGTCGGAATTAACGATACCTCGGTAGTCAAGAGGAAGCTAGTAAAACTAGCAATAATAATCACAGGTACCATTGCCGTGTCAGAAAGTACGCTAAGAATCACCGTGGTACTGATTGGCGTTTTTGTCACTGCAACATTGACTGCTGCCATCAAGCAGATCATGCCAATGGTTGGGTGGACTTGGGGAATCGCTAGAGAAATTGCCAAGCCGGATGCGGCACCAATATAGAACAGTGGGAAGATAAATCCGCCCCGGAACCCGGAGTGTAGAGTACAACAGACTGCCAGCATTTTAGCAAGTGCAATCATCAGCAACATCGTCATCCCAAACGTAGAACCCGTTGCGACGATGGATTGAATCTCTTTTTCGCCAAAAAACAGAGTTTGGGGAAATACCAAAGCAATTAACCCAATTGATAATCCTCCCAACGTGGCAAGCAAAATCCGACGATGTTCAAGATACTGACTTAGCCAGCCGATGCTGCGGAACATAACAATAAAGATAACGGCAATCAGCGCTCCAACTGCCCCAAGCAGCCCTCCCTCAACTAGATGCATCAGCGAGAGTGGAGGAATTGCGGCAAAGTGATACATTCCGCCAATCGTTAACCCTGTATTGAAGCGAAACACAAAAAAGCTCAAAATAGCGGAAAGTACGGCTGGGATAATCGCTTCATAATATTCCAATCCTCGACGGTGAGGAATTTCTAGGGCAAAGAGTGCCCCACCAAGGGGCGCACCAAAGAATGCACCAAGGGCAGCACTCATGCCGCAGAAGGTTAGGACACGAGTTGTCGTTAGACTGAGTTTGAGCTTCTTGCCAAGCCAGCCACCAAAACTACCATTAATCTGTACAAGTGGCGCTTCTGGCCCAGCACTACCACCTGCTGTAATTGAAACGAGTGAAGCAACAATCATTGCTGGAGTCTGGCGTAGAGAAATTCTGCCTGGATCATGTACCTGATCGACAACAAAAGAAACTTCACCGGGAAGCCCCATAAAGTAAAGGGTAATGCCAACCAACAAGCCACCAATGGTAGTGGCAATCCAGACGTAATTCCACGCGGGAAAGTTGGAAGAAAAGTAGGGGGCAAGAAACTCTGGAAGCGTATGCCAGACAACATGTAGACTGGCTTCCAGTAAGTAGTAGTAAGCGGTGGCGACTAATCCTCCGGCAATACCAATCACGGCGGCACAGAGAATCATTTGCTGATAGCTAAGTTCGCTTGTTTTGGTAACAAGACTTGGTGGTTCCTCAGCATTGTCTGCCTCAGAAACATTTGTTTGATTTGGAGTCGTTGACGACATGAAATCTCTTCAACCTGGCTAGGGGGATGAGCGAATGAACGTTAACTTAAGCCCAAGGCACCAAGGTCAATGTATTAAAAACAACACTTGTCCATCCTGGATTAAGGGCAAGTCATCAAAATTAGACAATTGCTTTAAACTGATACAGTTTGGGATTGACTCGGTTCGAGGCGATACTCGGAGTCAACCAAGTCAGCAGAAATCGGTACAAGTTGCACGGCACAGGCTTTTAATTCCGGTTGCTGCGACTCCGGACAGGATTCGGGGTGAGTTAGGGCATTTGCTTCGGCTTTATCTGCCCAAAGTGCGCCCCAGTGCATGGGGACAAAGACTGTACCAGGGGTAATTGCCTTGGTAATAGTAGCGGGAAAGCGAGAAAATCCCCGACGCGATCGCACTTCCACCCAATCATTCTCATGAATCCCCAATTGCTTGGCATCACGAGGATGAATCTCAATAAAGGGCTGAGGATGCATCTGTTGAATTTTCTCAATTCGACCTGTCCGCGTTAGAGTATGCCAGTGTCCGTAGAGTCTGCCAGTGGTTAGGACGAAGGGATACTCTGGATTGGGTGGTTCAGCCAATCCTTGGGAATGATAGGCAACAAAGCGAGCGCGTCCATCCGGGGTTGGGAATTGTAGATTGGTATAAAGCCTTTTGGCTTTTGCCTTTTCCCGACTGCCTTTTTCAGGACAGGGCCATTGAATCGGGCCTTCAGTTTTCAGACGCTCATGACTAATGCCACTATGGTCACAGAGGCGATCGCGTGTTAATTGCACAAATTCAGCGTAGACTTCAGCCGAGTTACTAAACGTAAACTGTTCAGTAAAACCTAAGCGACGACCGACTTCGGCAAAAATCTCCCAATCTGCCTTTGCCATTCCCGGCGGGGTACGGAAAGCGCTTGCAAGGGTGACCATCCGCTCAGAGTTGGTCATTGTACCCGTTTTCTCGCCCCACTGAGCGGCAGGGAGTAGGACATGAGCATAGGCAGCCGTTTCCGTGGGGTAGTAAGCGTCTTGGTAAACCGTAAAAGGCGATCGCAATAAAGCCGCTTTCGTGCGCTCCAAATCCGGCATACTCACCGCAGGATTAGTCGCTGCAATCCAGAGAAACCCCACATCTCCCGTTTCCAAACCCGTAATAATCTCCCAAGCTGTGCGACCGGGATACGGTGAAATTTGCCCTGAGGGAACACCCCAAAACTGCTCAACTTCCGCTCGATGCTGAGAATTGGTGACATAACGGTAACCGGGTAACAGGTGACATAATCCCCCAACTTCCCGTCCTCCCATCGCGTTTGGCTGTCCTGTCAGAGAAAAGGGTCCTGCACCAGGCTTGCCAATCTGAGCGGTCATCAGATGTAAATTAATCAGACTGCATACCTTTGCCGTGCCTTCTGAGGACTGGTTCAAACCCATTGTCCACATCGAGAGAACTCGCTCTGACTCAGCCCAATAACGTGCGGCGGTTTCGAGTTCACGAACGGAAATTCCGCAGCGCTGGGCGACTACCTGGGGTGGGTAGTGCTGGATTACTTCAGTTAAAGCCGAAAACTGGCTTGTACAATCTTCAATAAAGTCTGTATTAAACTTGCCCCAACGCAATAGTAGATGGGCAATGCCATTGAATAAATCAATATCTGTACCGGGTTGAATCGCTAAATGTAAGTCTGCTGCCTCAGCTGTAGTGGTGCGACGGGGATCGACCACAATCAGTTTGACATGGCGGTTCTTTTTGTGGTGTTTCTGGAAGCGGTTGAAGATAATCGGATGACACTCCGCCGCGTTGGAGCCGACAATAAACGCACAGTCCGTTAGTTCTAAATCTTCATAGCAACAGGGGGGTCCATCGGAACCCAGGCTGTTAATATACCCCTTTGTGGCGGAAGCCATGCATAAGCGGGAGTTGGTATCAAAGTTATTGGTGCCGAGGAAACCTCTGAAGAGTTTTTGGGCGAGGTAGTAGTCTTCTGTGAGGTGTTGACCGGAACCATAGAAGCACAAAGCGTCTGCGCCAGAGGTAGCACAAACGGTTTGGATACGACTGACAACACGCTCAAAGGCTTCGTCCCAACTTGCCCGTCGAAACGGCTCATCAAGCGAGTCACGCACCATTGGGTAAAGAAGTCGGTCTTTATTGATGGATTCAGTAACCGTAGCTCCTTTAACACAAACCATACCTTGACTTGAGGGATGGTTGCGATCGCCTTTTACCTTCCAGATTGGAGTCCCCTGGCTGTCACGGTTTGTGGCGTGACCGCGTTGCGCTGGAGGCAAAACCTCCAATCCACAGCCCACGCCGCAGTATGGACAGACTGTTTTTATTGAATCAGTCATAAGCCGTTATCTCGTCGTAGTTGCCTATCGGATGACCAAGAAGAATTCAGGAGTTCATCCCAAGTTGCAGTCAGTGGTGAGCTTTGAGCGGATAGCTTGTACCCAGGAATTCTATTTGAATGCAACTTGGTATCAGAATTAGAAGGATTTCAGCCAATTGAAATGGTCTTTAGCGATGTGATGTGGGAACTTAAGTTCCTGGTAGATTGCTGGATTAAGGGGAATTGGACTCTCATCGCTCTTGTCTTTCTGCTAGTGCTGGTGCGGCTGATGCTGCCATTTCTACTTCTTCTGCGTCATGAGAGCCTTCAGGTTCCTTAAGAATGAACGCGCAAAGGCTTGCAGCAATCAAGCCAACAACCCCTAGCATCTGGAAAAAGATTTTGTCTCCCACAGCCCCCTGCGGTAAAAGACTGTAGATAGTCAGGTAAGCCACGGCTCCCACATTCCCGAAAGCCCCGACATTTCCAGCAATCTGACCCGTCACTCGCCGCTTAATCAAAGGAACAATCGCGTAAGTTGCCCCTTCTGCTGCCATCACAAAGAAAGAGGCAACCATCGTCATCAGTACAACAACAGCAAGGGCAATATTGCCACCTAGACTGCTAAATACGAGATAGCCAATTCCCGTACCTGCCAGCGTTGCCGCTAATGTCCACTTCCGGCTACCGATTTTGTCAGACAGGAAGCCACCTCCCGGACGGGCAACCAAATTCATGAAGGCATAAGTTCCAGCTACCGCCCCCGCCAGTGCGGCTGTTAGTCCAAAACTCCTTTGAAAAAACGTAGGAAGCATGGAAACAACAGCGAGTTCCGAACCGAAACAAGCAAAGTAAGCCATCTCACAAGTTGCCACTTGGGAGAATTTATAGCGGTCTTCAGGAGGGTAACGCTTTGTCCCTTTCATCAATGCGTGATTCGCCTTCCAGATGTTGTAAGCCTGAAAGACATACAAACAAACCAGCAAAAACCAAGTGATGTATAGCTGAGTCGAGTTAATGAAGTTGACTTTGTTTAAGCGCCAAGCAATCACACCCAAAATCCCGACCAAGGGGATGTTCATCAGCAGCAGAAACCAGAAATCTTTTTGAGTTGTAACTTCCATCCCCGCGCTGCTTTCCGGTCGTTCATAAACCTTACCGGGAGGCGTATCTTCAACATTGAAGAAGTAGATTACGCCATAAACAGCAGCAACAATTCCGGTAAACGCGATCGCAAATCGCCAATTGACTTGACCCGCCGCCAGGAAAGCGGTTGCTGCCGCAATTGTCGGTAAAGTAAATGCCGCCCCCGCAGAACCAAAGTTTCCCCAACCACCATAGATACCTTCTGCTAAACCAATTTCTCTGGAGGGAAACCACTCCGCCACCATCCGGATACCAATTACAAACCCACACCCGACAATACTCAAAGCCAAGCGACTGTAAACTAACTGGCTAAAGTTCTGTGCCAAAGCAAAAGCAATACAAGGAATCGCCGCATAAACCAAGAGGCATGAGTAGGTAATCCGAGGACCAAAGCGGTCTAGAACCATACCCACAATAATCCGTGCAGGGACAGTAAGGGCAACATTACAGATGGCAAGCGTTCTCAGTTGAGCTTCATTGAGTCCTAAGTCTTCTTTTACCGCCATAGCAAAGGGGGCAAAATTAAACCAGACGACAAAGGTGAGAAAAAAAGCAAACCAGGTCAGGTGCAAGATGCGGTACCGACCGCTAAATGACCAAATTCCAGCCACGTTATACTCCTCTAAATTAAATGGAACAAATGCGATCGTGCCTTGGGGTTGGCAAAGGCAATCACAACTTTTAACCCGTAAAGAGGCATGAAATTCAACCTGCAATACGAGTGTAGAGTTCTCCAAAAAATGCACCACTATTTAGACGGCAGCCGCCACCGCCTGCTGCCGAGGACTTGCCCCAAAATGCTCCATCAGCAGTTCTCGCAAAAGCGGCTTTAGGTCATCACAGGGAATCTTTTCCATCACCATGCTGCCCAAGTGAGCATCTTTACCCACTTTGCCACCCATCCACACATCGACGGCTTCTACCATTTCCCCATCCTTACGGGCTTTTGTACCCATTAGACCAATATCAGCGACTTGAGGTTGACCACAGGAATTAGGGCAACCTGTCCAGTGAATTCGTACTGGACGCGGTAGAGATAACTCCTTTTCCAATTCCTTAATCATCGCTAGGGCGCGGTTTTTCGTCTCAATAATTGCAAAACCACAAAATTCAGCACCTGTGCAAGAGACTAGCGCCCGTTCTAGGGGGTCAGGGTTAATTGAGAAACGCTCTTGGAGGAGTGGTTCTGCGAGAAAGGCATTTAAGCGAGAATCAGGAATATTCGGAATAATTAGGTTTTGCTCAACGGTGAAACGAAGTTCCCCACTGCCATAAACATCAGCCATTCGAGCCAGTTCAAACATCTCCGGCGCATACAAGCGACCGATAGGAATGTGTAAACCGACGTAGTTTAAGCCAGGTTGTTTTTGCTTGTGAATACCAATGTGGTCACGTTTCTCCCAATCGATTTCGTCTTTCGGTGCGGCTTCTTGCAGAGAATAACCCAACTGCTTTTCTACCATGTCCCGAAACTTTTCGAGTCCCCACTCTTCAATCAGATACATCAAGCGTGTCTTCTGGCGATTGCCTCTGTAACCGTGGTCGCTAAAGACTTCCAAAATCGCTTTGCTCAAAGCAACCACATCCTCAGGCGGTACCCATACATTCATGGGAATTGCCGCTGCTACACGCTTAGCTGAGAAGAAACCACCGACGATAACATTGAAGCCGAGGTAGCCATCTTTGTAGGCAGGGATAAAGGCAAGGTCGTTGATTTCGGCATGAACAGAGTTATCTCGACCACCTGTAATTGCAATGTTGAACTTTCGGGGTAGGTTAGAAAGCGCCGGATTTCCTTCGCCATTGTTGGTAATCATGTCTTGGACATTGAAAACCAATCCCCGCGTATCAATCAGCTCATCTGCATCTAAACCAGCTAGTGCATCTCCCGTAATGTTGCGAACATTGTCCATCCCAGACTGGACACTCGTCATTCCGGCTTTGCCTAAACGGTCGATGATTTCGGCTATATCCTCAATCCGAATACCGCGCAGTTGGATATTTTGTCGAGTGGTTATATCGGCATTGCCCTGATCTTGAAATCCGGCTGCTTTACCGTAACGCTGCACAATGTCAGCCAGTACCCGCATTTGATGACTGGTTAAAACACCATTAGGCATCCGCATCCGCAGCATAAATTTGCCAGGAGTAACGGTGCGATAGAAAAAACCCAACCATTTCAGCCCAAAATTGCGATCAAATTCATCCATTGCCTCCCAGCCGATTTGAGCAAAATGGTCTAGCTCTTGCCTTAGCTGTAACGGCTCTTTTTCCGCTTTTGATTTTTCAATTGGATTAAGTTTGTTTTTCTTATCTGCGTTTGTCATAAGCTTAACGAGTCTGTATAGTTACAGCCATCACATTCATGCACCATTACCCTGTCTTGTTTGGCGCACAAAGAATTATTTCGTTTGTTAAGCTATTAACCTATGCGACTTAGTAAACTCAGTTCGTAAATTTCGCTACGGAAGTAGCTTCTTCTTTCTCCAATTTGTTCAAATCTATCTCTAGAGGTGTATTAGCTGAGTTTTTTTATTAGAATTTACGCCTTCTGGAGGATGCTCATAAAAAACCTATTTGTGCGACTTCAATCGTTTTTATTAAGTAATGAAAAGTTTGCGCCCTGTTGGACTTAAAGAGGGATATTTTACAAAAACGTTGTCTTAAATTAAGATGCTTTCTTGTCTAAGAATGGGGAAGCTTTTGTGTAATCTAAGTGTTTCTAGCGAACTACTACTTTTGCCTTAAATTAGGGCAATGGGTTATCAAAAAAAGGGTAAAGGTAAGCGTATAATTGCTTTTCCTTTTACCCTTTTGCCGATAAGTTTATATTGTCAATTAAAAGCGCGATCGCACTTTTACCTGAGCGGTGGGCAAGGGGCAGTGACTAGATAACCACCCGCTTCGATTACGAAATCATCAAAGTCACTGTCTTTTCCAGGTCTGGGTAAACCATCATCATCCCAAGCAATACGGGTGCCAGTAATGCCGCCACGATCACCAGCATCCAAGGCTCCGTCAAAGATAGCGGCTAAGTCACTTGTGGACAAAACAGTACGGCGAGTTTGCCCAGTGGCGCTAATAGACTCTAGGTAAAATCCATAGCGAGTATTGGCTTCAAAGGTGAACTCGGTGAACTGATCTCGTACCGTTCCCCCCTGAATTGTCCCAAGAAAATCGACAGATGTGCCAATGTTGTTTTGTCCAGGAGAGGAAGGCTGAGGCTGTCCTGTGCCAGCCGTGTCATAGGGCTTAGTTTCGCTAAAGAGGACGGCAACGGGTTGATTGGTATCTAGATTGACGATGCCAATGCTTGATTGGTAGGCTCCGTGGGATGCGATGAATTCAAATTCGACTGTTGTATCTACCGGGAACTGAACAACTCGATTCCCAAAGGAGTCTTGTGCTTGCACGGGTGCAGCTAAGGAACCGACGAGTCCGGCTGCGATTGCTCCCGTTAGGAACTGAATTCCAGTGACGAACTGGCTCCTACGCTTGATCTGGTTCATTGTTTTATCACTTTTCCTCACTACAGGGTTGTTTGGCTACTTACACCCCGATTTTCTACCAAGTTAAAAGAGCGGGATTTGACCGTGAACGTTCCACGTCTTCGACAGTACGTCTCAAATTGTCGGCTTCTGCTCTTAAGGCTTCTAGCTGCCGACAGGCGGCGGGAAGGGCAGCCGTTTCTGTCCCAGGCTGTCGAGCATATCGACGGATCGTTGGGGTATTTTGTTCAGCTTGTGCGATCGCATTATTGCAAGTATCAAAAGCTTGCTCAGACTCCCGGTTAACCCGTGTGATATTTGCGATTAAGCCGTCAGGTAGCTCAGTATCTGTCTCAAAGATGGGGGCTGTGTTGTTCCAGATGTTGGTTCCTGTAATGTCAGAGTAGCTGTCAGCGCGAGCAGGCGCAGTACTGATCACTCCGGCAACCAAAGATAGACCAACAACCCAACCAATAGATTTAATTACGTGCATTCGATGTACTCCTCCTACTTAAAACCGAAAGGCTGTGCCAGCGCCTAAGACAAATCGCGCTTCGTCACCCGCACCCGCCAAATCGCGCACAGCCGGAGTAATTACGAAGGGAATGTTTTTGAAGGGTGCGATGGAAAGACCCAAAGCTAAATCTTGTCCTGTCCACTCAGCGATAAAACTCACAGGTCGGACAACCCGGACGGCAACGTTACCAAAAACGTTGATATTATTATCACCCGCGTCAACCGCTCCGTTTGACCGGAACTGTCCATCTCCAACACCAACTGTCACCGCCACACGGCTGAAGAATTGGTCAAGAGACTCTTGGGTGCGGAAGACTTTGGTAAGTACTCCATACTTGGATTGTTCAAAGTCGTTGCGACCAATATTCAAAAAGCCATTCCAGCCTAGAGCAATGGACGCATCTCGTCCGAATCGACGATGTAGCTTGGCATTAAAGCCACCTTCACCAAAATCCTCTTCTTCGGCGGTTTCTAGAGCATACGATAGCTCTAAGCCGACCGCTTCAGTCGCATCACCAATCCCAATTCCGATACCACCTGCGCCAACAGAACCCTCATCTTCTCGCACGCTTTCTTGATAGCTGCCACTGAGAAAGACGGTGTTGTTGTCTGCGCCATAGCCAACAGGGATATAGATGCTCAATGCAGGTGAAGCGCCATATTCTTCATAGGGTTCTGGCACAACGATTTGAGGGATGGGTTGGGGACGTGGGCACTGACGCTCTGAGCGTTGAGCTAGCTGAGAGGGCGTTGAGCCATCCCCTAAGGTCGGAGGAACGACGGCTTGTGCAATACAGGTAGCACCAGCTTCCGGTTGTGCATCTGCAAGCAACTGGCTGGTGTTATTGCTCGATGACTGGGCAATAACGTCATCCGAGCGAAGTGCCTCAGCCGTGGATACGGTTGCTGATGGGGTTTGTGCCGATGACGCAGATAGGTCAGCATCAGGGTTCAATGACTCGCTAGCTGCCTTATCTGGGTTAAGTGCTTCAACCTTTGGGGCTTCTGCGACTACCTGGACTTGGCTACCAGCCACTACTTGTGAATTCTGAGTAGATAAAGAAGGCTCTAAGGGAGATTCTTCGTTAGAGTTGATTGCCACTGACTGTGAAAGATTTTGCTCTTTCAGCTTGTCTGATAAGGCGATCGGTTCAATTTTGCTTGCTGTAACAGTAGGGGTTACAACACTATCGTCTTGGGCAATTGGTTCTTGAGTAGAACCTTCAGAAATTGGATTGTTACTGGCTTGGGCTGACAGACCTCCGGCCAGGAGAACCATTAAAGTACAAATAGCAATGCTATGAAAACGCATAGATTCGCCTCACAAAACTCACACCATATCTATCGAGATGCACCTGTTTCCACGTAAACATATCCCTTCTGCCTCCGTCAATGTTACGGGGCTTTGTAGGTATTATCCGGACTAAATATTTACTAAAACTTCACCTGTAGATAAAAAATATTAAAGATTACATTATTTATCTATCTAATCTAGAGGGAATGGCACTGGCTCTAGGGAAGATTTAGTGGTTCACTGTAAAAACTCGGATTGGAGAATACCGCACAACCGACTCATTCTGAGGGACGAAGCGCTTACCTAGAGACCCGCGATCCAAGGGTTTATGTGTAGTTATAAGAAGTCCAGTTTAATAACTGTCCTCCTTAAGTCAGTGCTTTTCAATCTAGGGAGTAAACCGAGATTTAATAAGTACCATTATGTTAGATGTTGACTTAAGTAAAAGGCTATAGCAGCGCTACCGAGAGGAACGGTTAGGTTATCAATGCCTAATTTAGAGAAGGCTTCTAAACCTGTAGCAACTAAGGCGATCGCAACAGGTATTAGCCACGTCTGCCAGATATTGCCTTGGACACCAAAAAGAATCAGACTGCTAACGAAATAGCTAGTTAAAGCCATCGTTAGAGAGCCTTCCCAACTTTTTTTGATTCCCCAAACTTCATAAGTATGTTGACCAAATTTCTGACCGATTAGGGCGGCAAGCCCATCTCCCCAAGTCATGACTAAGATACCAATAGCGGCATACTGATAGTGTTGTGTCGGCCAAAACCAGGCAATGAGAATGCCAATACTGATCGCGTAGAAGAATGTCCCCAAGCTTTTGCGCCCGACGCTATTGATACCTGGCAGGAAGGGGATGTAAAAAGACAAAAGCGCGATCGCACCAGCGATGACTGAAGCCCAGATGCCTACCCAAGTCGGTAATTTTAGCCACCAAGCCAGCAAAATTATATTGCCCGTACTAATGTGAACAACCTTTCGCACCAGTTCTGAATTCGCAGAGACACGGCGATAGATTGTTTCTGCCAACAGCACAACGACACCCAGAACCAGTACAACAATACCAATCTGGAGCCATAAATCTGGGATTGATTCTAACCAAGATATAGAGTGAAGCAAGGGCTATCAGGAAACGGAATGCAAAACCTCTTTATCACTGTATCTAGATTTGGTTCCCAAGATGAAGATCTTACTCATTTGGTTAATTAAGGGCTACCGAGCTTTAATTTCTCCTCTCTTTCCCCCAGTTTGTCGATTTCAACCAACTTGTTCAAGCTATGCTATCCAAGCCATTGAACGATTTGGTGCTTGGCGTGGTAGCTGGCTTGCGATGCGACGCATATCACGCTGTCATCCCTTCCACCCAGGCGGGTATGATCCAGTACCAGCCAAGGCAACTCGAAAAGAGGGGATTGGGGATTAGGGATTGGGGATTGGGAAAAACAACCAGTTCGCAATTGATACCTGAATCGCTACTTTAGCGACTAATAACCAACAACCAACAACCAACAACCAACAACTAAATTATTCCAACCCAAACCAACCCAACTCCCCAAAATACAACTAGACCCCCTAGCGCCACCCAATCGCCCCATCGTAGCCGCAGTTGATGCCACTGCACGCGATGTTCATTGGGACTGGTAAAGCCGCGTACTGTCATTGCACTGGCAATTTGGTCGGCTCTCAACAAGAGGTTTTCGAGCAGCCGTTCTGACACCATTAACCAAACTTGAAGGCTTTTGCGGATACCTAGCTTTTTCCAGTTAATCGCACGAGTGCTTACAGAACGAGCTAAATTCTGGACTTCTTCAAGCACAAGGGGAATAAACCGCAAAGAAAGGGTCAAAGTGAGGGCAATTTCAGTTACGGGTACATTCATCCGCCGTAAAGGTCGCATTAAGCTCTCTAATCCAGCAGTGATTTCTTCCGGTGCTGTTGTCAGTAGGAAAAGGTTGGTGCTGTAGATCAGGGTAAATAGAAGTGTACTGACTCGGACAGCCAGATCCAAAGACCGACGAGTTACTGTAACAGGCCCACGGTTGAAGACGACATAGTTGTAGTCGGTAGGTTGCGGAAGAATAATTTCACTTTGGGGTAGCCGTGGCTGATGGTTAATAGAAAGAGCTTCAGGAGTAATTGCTGTTAAGACGAAGACAAAAAACGCAAGGGTTAATAACCAACCCATTTGCTGACGCCATACGCGCAACGGAATGGCGGCTGAGAGGGTGAGGAGAATCAAGAGAACGACTAGTAATATGCGCCAGTAGGGATTCGCCAAAATAGGAGCCACGAGAAAGCTCGTTAGCCAGATGAACTTTACCCTGGAGTCCAAGTAATGCAGCCAGGTTACTGGTTGTTCCAGGTATAGCCCTATCGGTAGCGATCGCAATAAATCCATTTTTGTCCTTTGTCAGTTCTCAATTGTCAGTTGTCTATTGCTGCTGACTCCTGACCTCTGACTGATCTTAAACGCGAGTGGCTCGGTTGGCACTGATATGGGCATCTCCAACCTCACGGACTTTCTTGCCGCGCCACAGCAAACGCAAGGGTGTTCCTGTAAAGCCTAACTGTTGGCGGAACTGACGCTCAACGTAGCGGCGGTAGTTGTCGTTAAACCGGGTTGGGTCATTGACAAATAGAGCAATGGTTGGTGGTTGGCTCTTTACCTGAGTACCGTAGTAAATTTTGCCTTGGCGTCCACTGCGGCTAGTCGGGGGGCTGTGCCAGCTCACAGCGTCTTGTAGCACTTCATTAATAACTGCTGTCGGCACGCGACGCTGGTGTTGTTCAAATGCCGTGTCAACCAAATCGAGAATCTTTTCTACCCGCTTGCCAGTTATAGCGCTGGTAAAAATCATTTCTGCCCAGTCGATAAAACTCAGCCGATCTTTGACGAGTTTTTCGTGCTCGTAGATTGTGTAGGAATCTTTATCAATTGCATCCCACTTGTTGACTACGATAACAGCAGCACGTCCTTCTTCTGCAATTCGACCAGCGAGTTTTTGGTCTTGTTCGGTGACACCATCAATGGCATCAATCACCAGTAAAACGATATCCGAACGGCGAATCGCTTTGAAGGCGCGATTAATCCCGAAGAATTCTGGCCCGTATTCAACGTTTTTCTTTTTGCGAATTCCGGCTGTATCAATTAGGCGATAAGTTTTTGCCTCATCTCCATTTTCTGAGTTACCAGCACGCTTAACAACCATATCAATGGCATCGCGGGTTGTACCCGAAATTGGACTGACAATCGAGCGATTTTCGCCAGTGAGGGCGTTTAACAAGCTAGACTTACCAACATTTGGGCGTCCAACAATTGCAACTTTAATTTCTGGAGTTTCTGGCAGCGCATCGACAGTTGGCAGGTAGGAAATCAACTCATCCAGCAGTTCGCCAGTACCACCACCATGAATCCCAGAGACAGGGTAGGGTTCGCCTAAACCCAGTTCCCAAAATTCAGCGGCTTGGATCAAACCCTGTTGTGGCGATTCACATTTGTTGACAGCGAGGAGAACGGGCACAGACTGTTGACGCAGCCATTCTGCGATCGCTTCATCCGCCACCGCTAGTCCCTCCTGACCATCGACAACAAATATAGCGGCACTGGCTTCGGCTAGTGCTGCCATGGCTTGTTCCCGAATTAAAGGCAAAAATTCGGTATCATCATCAAAAACCAAACCACCCGTATCAACCACGAGGAACTCACGGTCTTGCCAGAAGGCAGAACGATACGTGCGATCGCGTGTTACCCCTGGCTCGTCATGCACGATCGCATCGGTCACGCCCGCCAAACGATTGACCAGGGTAGATTTGCCCACATTTGGGCGTCCAATAACAGCAACAATTGGCAAAGGCATAACAGCATTCCTTGAGCAAGCAGGGGAACATCCCGAACGCAGTAGATTTGCGTCGAAAAGCTCTCTTTAATAATTGTAGTAATTGTAGCTAGCGACTGTGACAATTTATGTCCTGCGTACTGGCTGTGCCTGAGAAATGCTTCTCATAACCCATTCGCAAACACTCTCCCCCTGCTTTCAGAACTGCATCAGGAAAATAGCAGCTCGAATTACTTTACGTCAATAATTTTAGGGAATCTTATCCGAAATTCTGTACCTTGAGTACGGTCTAGTTCAAGAGTTCCCTCAAGTTGAGCCGTTAATACACTCACTAGCTGAAGTCCTAGTGACTTGAGAGCTTGGATGTTAAAACCCAGAGGTAATCCTATTCCATTATCTTTAACAGTAAGTATATGATACTTTTCGTCAGAATCAAGAGCAACATAAATTATTCCCTTAGGCAAGTTAGGAAAGGCATATTTCAAGGCATTTGAAACCAACTCATTGACAATCAAACCACAAGGAATAGCTGTATCAATATTAAGACTCACCTCATCAAGCTCTAGCTCTAAATTTATCGTTTCTATATTCACTCCGTAGGTTGCAAATAAGTAGCTTGTTAAATCTTGAATGTATTCTGTAAAATTGATTTTAGCAAAGTGTTTAGATTTATAAAAAGTCTCGTGAACAAGCGCCATAGATCTGACCCGGCTACAACTTTCCCGGAAAATTTCCAGCGTTGCTTGCTCCTTTATGTGCTGAGATTGCAAGTCGAGCAGACTTAATATCACCTGTAAGTTATTCTTGACCCGATGGTGAATTTCTTGGAGTAAAACCTCTTTTTCCCGTAATGATTCTTGAATTTGTATCTCTGCAAGTTTGCGCTGTGTAATGTTAGTGGAAACCCCAAGGACTTGAGCAACTTGACCATCACTTGAAAAAATCGGTTTTTTAATCGTTTGAAACCACTGGACTTCACCCATCCGGGTATGGTAAAGCTCTTCTGTAATAAATTTCTGCTTTAAAGTTGTGAATACTTCCTGGTCTTGAGCAATAAATCGCTGTACATCTTCTTGATTAGGATACAACTCAGCATCCGTAGTTCCCTGTAGTTTTTCTGCATTTACTCCTACAAAATCAGCAAAGGCTTGATTGCCGAGTACAAGCTTGCCCTGACTGTCTTTGACAAAAATTAAATTTGGGTTGGTATCAAGTACAGTTTGGAGAAATTCATGGCTTTCTTTAAGTTTCTCCTCGGCAATCTTCTGCTCTGTAATATTATGTCTAATCCCTAAAATTTGATAGATTTCTCCCCGTTCATCTAGTAGCGGAATATAGATAACGATGAATGTAACTTTACCAACAGTTGGTAAAGTGATTGTACATTCTGCCGTCTGTGAGGTACGTGTTTCTACAGCCTTTAGCAAATGTGGTAGATACGCATTTGTAATCTCTGGTGGGTGTATCTCCTCGTCAGTGTGACCAATCAGAGCCAACTCCGGTAGCCCACCTATCCTAACTCCGTGTGCATTGACAAATTGGAATTGCCGATTAGCGTCGTAGATAACAAACGTATCAGGGAAGTGATCGACAGCCAGTCGGAATCGCTTTTCCGAAAGGCTCAATGCATCCTGTGCTTGCTTGAATTGAGTAATATCAGTTGCAACACCAATTAGACCAATAACTTGTCCATTTTTATCTCGTAATGGTATTGCTTGATTGTCATATACCACGTCACCTATCTGTGTAATGCATGAACTCTGTTTGCCAGCAAGTCCACGACGGAGATCTTCTAGGATCTTAGGATAGTTGCGGTAGAGTTCAAAGGCAGATTGTCCAACAGTTTGACCTGGCTTTTGCCCTAATGCTTCCAGTCCTTTACCTTCTGAAAGGGTAATTACACCTTCGCTATCTAGGGCATATAAAATAATCGGTGCATTTGTAACTACAGTACGCAGAAGTGCTTCATTTTCTAATAGCTGAACTTGAGTTTGTTGAAGGTTGTGCAGAGTGTGTGTAAGTTCAGCCGTTCGCTCTTCCACTCGTTGCTCTAACTCCTGTGTAAGGTTCTGCAACTCGGTTTCAGCCTGAAGGCGTGCTTCGATTTCCTGTTTGAGAAGCACATTTTGTTCTTCGAGTGTCTTGGTCAAATTTCTCATCTTGAGGTGCAGCCTCACTCTGGCTAATACCTCCTCTTGCTGAAACGGTTTGGTGATGTAATCTACTGCCCCCAGCGATAGACCTTTGAGTTTATCGACTGTCTCAGAAAGAACCGTCATGAAAATCACAGGGATGTCCTTCGTTGCCACTGATGCTTTTAAGCGGTGGCAGGTTTCAAACCCATCTATTCCGGGCATCATCACATCCAACAATATGAGATCTGGTGATACCTCTTGTAGCTTTTCAATGGCACTTTCACCATCATTAGCAACTAAAACTTTGAAGCCAGAATCTTTTAAAAAACTGAACAGCATTTTGAGGTTCGTTGAGTTATCATCAACGATCAAAATGACATCTTGTTTTGCTATATCCATTTTTAGTGATGTAAGATATACAGTTTGACTAACTTCAAAATTTCTTTTTCTTCAAACTCTTGAGCTAATTGCAGTATCTTTGCAGAAAATGATGTATATTTATTATCCAATTTTCTGAGTCGAATTGCTTCCTGTTCGATGCCTTCAATGTCACCAATTCGAGCAGCACTTAAAAGAGCTACAAGTTCTTCTGGTGGTTTCACCACAGGTTCTAGAGTCTGAGCATGGGATGAAGAACTATTAAGAAATTCATGATTCTGGAGTTCTGTTCGTTTGTTTGCTGGATAAACCCATTCCAGATCTAAATAACTTTGTATTTTTTTCAATAAACCTTCGGCTTGAATCGGCTTAGGGATAAAATCGTTGCATCCTGCTTCTAGACTAGTTTGCTGCTTACAGTTGGACACGTTGGCAGAAGAAGCGATCACTATCGTATCTTTAAATTTTGGTAACTTTCGGAGATGCCGCGTCATCTCAAAGCCATCCATTACTGGCATTAGTACATCGGTAATAATCAGATCAGGTTGAAACGCTTTGGCTTTATCTAAACCTTCCTCTCCATTACTTGCATGCATTAGTTTAAATCCAATTGGCTCTAGTAGATTAATGAGAAATGAGCGGTTCTCCTGTCGATCGTCTACAACCAATATTTTCTGTTCTCTACCTTTGAATCCAATAATATTTTTTGATAAATCTATAGGAACTGGTTTAACTTCTTGTAATGCTTTAGGCATTTCTAAATCTAGCCAAAAACTACTCCCTGCACCTAAGGTACTTTTTACTTGTAGTTTGCCTCCCATCATCTGGACAATTTTTTGGGTAATTGCCAATCCCAATCCCGTGCCTTCTGCTCGACGTGCCCTATCACCCACTTGCTCAAACGGCAAAAATATCTTTTCTAATTGCTCTGGTGTCATTCCAACACCAGTATCTTCGATTTGAAAACGAATCTTAAAATTTTGTATTATAGAATCAGATTGAAAAAGATTTTCTCCACGCTCTAGAATGCAAACTTTGAAATTCACCTCGCCTTTGTCAGTAAACTTAATCGCATTACCTAAGAGGTTAATCAAAACTTGCCGCAGTCGTTTGTCATCGGCATAAACGGCAGTAGGGAGTTGATTTAAGGGTTGGTAATTAAACGTAATTTCTTTTTGTTCGGCTCGGATGCGGCAGATTTCTGCAACTTCCTGAAGGAAGGAAGGCAAATGAAAGTCTCTAGGGTAGAGTTCCATTCTCCTTGCTTCAATCTTGGAGAGGTCTAAAATATCGTTAATCAGGGTGAGTAGATGTGAGCCACACTGCTGAATAATTTGGATAGCATCTTTTTGCTTGGAGGTTATATCTTTATCGCGTTCTAAGATTTGAGCGTATCCCAAAATCCCATTAAGAGGAGTACGGAGTTCATGGCTCATGTTAGCAAGGAATTCGCTCTTGGCGTGGTTAGCTGTATCAGCAGCAACTTTTGCTTCTCTTAGTTCAGCGGTTCGCTTTTCGACTCGCATTTCTAACTCGGTATTTGTCTTTTCAAGAGCAGCAAATGACTCTTGCAACTGTTGCGCCATTTGATTAAACGATTGAGCCAGAAGCTCCAGTTCATTGATACCCTGTACCTCAACTTTTTGGTCTAATGGGCTACTAATAAAGTCAGAGGTGGCAGCCTGTTTTGCTAAGGCACTAGATGCTTTACTTAAACGGAGAATGGGACGAGTAATCCAGCGGGAGGTAAGGATTCCGATTACGGTAGCTAGCACCAGCGCCCCCAGACACAGGAGGATGGTGGTACGAGTGTTGGCATTGATTTGCTGCATGAAATCGTCTTCTGGAACGACCACCACAACGAGCCAATCTAACCCATGAGCGTCAGCAAACGGTGTCACTTGTACGAATTGCCGCTTGCTGCCAATTTTGAAGTCAAGCTGCTGGCTGCCATTAATGCGGTGAAGGTCGCCAAAGTGTTTTATCAAATACTGTGCTGTGAGATGAGTGAGACGATTGTTGCTTTCGATCGCTTGTAGCCGTCTCCATTTCTCCTTTGCTCCGTCCTTATTGAGGATAAGCGGCTGCTGGAGCGATGAACACGCGACTAAGTCTCCGGAGCGCTCCATGATAAATGTCTGTCCAGAACGACCAATTTTTAAGTTCTGCAAAAAGTCGCTAACTTCAAAGAGGGATAGTGTTGCGTTGGTGACTCCAAGCAAGGTGCCTGTCCTGTCGTCGTAAAAAGGACGGGCAGCACTGATAGCCAATGACGATGAGGAAAAATATGGGTAAATCTTACTCCAAGTGAGTTTTCCGGCTTTCACAGCCGCTTTATACCAGGGGCGAGTTCGAGGATCGAAGGTTTTTTTAACCTTTATTAGTTTGGTGCGATTCCCTTGGTTATCCGTGGCATAGGTGTGATAGCTACCACCAGTAGACTTGTCCACAACTCGAATCACCAAGCTGCCATCATCGAGGCGATCGACCGAGCGAATTTCTCCCTGTTCATTACCAAAAGCAATGGGGCGGAGAGACTTAAACAACTGCATTTGGTACCAGAAGTGTCGTTCTAGACTGCCGGAATTTTGTAAATTCAACTCTCCAAGACGGACAGCATCGGCGTTAATTTGAGCTACTGTTTGGGGTGTCTCAATATACGTCGTGATATGTTGTAAAATCCGGGATGTGACTTCATTTCTCAACTGGGTAGCAATGTCGTTGACCTCTTTTTGCCCATTGCGTAGTGATAGCCATCCTGTTAGCCCCACAGCCGCAAAGATTTGCAGGACGAATGGCACGACTAAGACGAGGCGCAGCGGTATTTTTCGCTTGGTTCTTGAAATTGGATGCTCACTTGTTAGCTGCGTCATGGTGAGTCGTTTGTTTCCTAGCTAGCGGATGTTTACTCGTCTAGGCAGTGTTACAAGTGTTTAATCTTTAATTGGATGCTAGATGCGATCGCGCCTGATGAGCCATTCACAAAAGTAGAGTTGCTCACGTTAATGTAAAACTTTGCTGCTGTTGAACCAGAGCTAATTCTGACTAACCTCAGCAACAACCCATCAAGCAATCTCTAGGCTTAACAATTCGTATCAAAAATTACGGTTTCTTGCAACTTTATCAGCTAAAGTTTGTGTTCTGCTGTATCTACCGCGTCAAATAAAATACATCCTCAGGGGTATGGCATTTACAATTATTAAATTGGTAATTGTTATTTAGGACACAACTGAGTCGTCCCGCCTTAGCTGCTTTTAAATTCTAAGTGTTCATCCATTATTGACTGGGGAAACAGAGGTGTTTCGCATTAAAAAGTTTGGATGGTTATTCACCATCTCATTCATTGCTGTACTTGCAATGAATCTTATTACTGGGTATGGACACCTTGACCATGCCATAGCTCAGCAATCAGGAGGTAACCCAGAAAAATTAACAATGGTTACTTCAGCGGATTATCCACCTTATGAGTTTCGAGATACTGCCAGTGGCAAAGATGAGATAATCGGTTTTGACATAGACATTGCCAAAAGAATTGCCGAAGAGCTTAACTTTGAACTGGAAATAAGAGATACAGACTTCAATGGCATCATTCCTGCCCTACAGTCGCGTCGTGCTGACTTTGCTATGGCAGGTATGACACCGACAGAAGAACGCAAAAAAAATGTTGATTTCTCTGAAATCTACTACGAAGCTAAAAATACGATTGTTAGCCAAACAGGCAGTAACCTGAAAAAACCAGAAGATTTAGCTGGAAAACAAGTTGGTGTACAACTTGGTTCAATTCAAGAGAAAGAAGCTGGCAAAATAGCTGAGAAAGTTAACGATGTTACTGTAAAACCTCTTAATAAAACCAGTGAACTAATCCAAGAGATTAAGGCGAATCGAATTGATGCCGCCATCATTGAAGACACAATAGCCAAAGGATTTGTCGCATCTAATCCAGATCTAGAATTCAATACCCTTCCCAATCCGGAAGAAGCAGCGGGTTCTGCTATTGCTTTTCCTAAAGGTTCTGAGCGAGCCGATGATTTTAACCGTGTCCTCAAGGAGATGAAAGATAACGGTGAGCTTGACAAGCTGGTGACCAAGTGGTTTGAAAATAAAGGAAAAGAAGTAAGCACTGGTAATGCAACCAGCGGTGCAACCAATAACAGTAACTTTCCTTTAGCCAGGATAATGCCTAGTATTCCCTACATCATTGATGGAATACGAGTAACGTTACTATTCACGGCGCTGTCGGCGTTACTAGGATTTATTTGGGGTACGATACTGTCTTTGTTTAAGATCTCTACGATCAAACCTCTGACTTGGTTTGCAAACGTCTACACCTCTATATTCAGAGGCACACCCCTACTACTGCAAATTGCCATCGTCTATTACGCAACACCTCAGCTAACTGGCTACGATATTCCAGCTTTGTTGGCAGGTGTGATTACATTTACTCTCAACTCAGGGGCTTACATTTCTGAAACAATTAGAGGAGGAATTCTTGCCGTAGATAAAGGACAACGAGAAGCGGCTTTGTCGTTGGGTGTTCCTTATAAACCAATGATGTCAGACATCATATTGCCACAAGCGATAAAAAACATTTTGCCAGCTTTGGTGAATGAAAGTATCGCTCTGCTTAAAGATTCAGCTTTGGTTTCTACAATTGGGGTCGCTGACTTATTACGCAGAGCGCAAATTGTAGGAGCAGAAAAATATATCTATTTTGAACCGTTGCTGTTTGCTGGCATTGTTTACTATTTGATGGTCATGAGTTTGACCTGGGGGGGATATGCACTCGAACGAAAATTACAACGTAGCAGTTGATCAGGTTACGCACTCAAACGGAAACAGCAACGTGGCTGTGAAAGTCGAACATTTGTTTAAATCCTTTGGAGAGCTTAAGGTTCTACAAGATATTTCTACGGATATTAAGAGAGGGCAAGTTGTAGCGGTTATTGGGCCTTCAGGATCGGGTAAGTCAACGTTTCTTCGTTGCCTGAACTTACTAGAAGTGCCAACGGCTGGGAAGATTTACATTGATGGAGTAGACATCACTGCGCCGAAAACCAACATCATGAAGATTCGCCAAAATGTCGGCATGGTGTTTCAACATTTCCATCTGTTTCCTCATATGACCGTACTCAAAAATGTGATGTATGCACCAACTAAGGTGAAGCATATTTCTGATGATGAGGCACGGAAAGAAGGGTTGGAACTACTGGCAAAAGTGGGGTTAGCAGAGAAAGCGGATGTTTATCCCTCGAAATTATCGGGGGGACAGAAACAACGTGTAGCGATCGCACGTTCGCTGGCAATGAAGCCAGATATCATGTTGTTTGATGAGCCAACCTCAGCGCTTGACCCAGAAATGGTGAAAGAGGTACTAGAGGTGATGAAAGACCTCACGAAAACGGGCATCACCATGGCGATTGTTACCCACGAGATGGGATTTGCGCGGGAAGTTGCCCATCGCATTTTGTTTCTCGACGGGGGACGGTTGGCTGAAGATTCACCTCCTAGTGACTTCTTTGGCAATCCGCAGTGCGCTCGTGCTAAGCAGTTTCTGGAAAAGATGTTGTAGGTTGCTACAAATATCGCTTGAGAGTGTCAACAGTGGCAAGTCCTGTTTTCTCCCAACCAAACTGACTGGCACGATTCAAACTCAGGGTGCATAAATGCGATCGCAAAGCTGAATAGAGTGGCTACAGCTTGTATGGCTTCGGTGATTCTATCTCCTTCCACAGGTTCTTCACTAAAGTTCACCGTTGTCTTCCAGTTAGCTGTAAATTATTCAACTGAGCGACTCGCATAAGGATTTGGTCTCGTGACCCCTCAAGAGTTTGGTTTATTAGTTGTTTCAATGATTGCTAGCGTATTAGGGCAGTTTTTCCTGAAGGCAGGAGCATTGAAACTGGGGAAGGTTAACTCTGGTAATGTAGTCAGTCATGTTTTGAATATCATCATGACCCCAGAGTTGTTAGCTGGCTTGGTTTGCTACGGTCTGGGAGCGATCGCTTATATTCTGTTGCTTACCCGTGTTAAGCTCAGCGTTGCGGGTCCTTCAGCTGCCCTAATCTACATCTTTACTGTCTTACTCGGTTACTTCGCATTTCACGAACCAATTCCTGGAACTCGTTTATTTGGTTTGGCTTTCATTGTTTGTGGGGTTGTTCTGGTGCTTTGGCAGCGATAAAAGCGTCGAGCAACATCAAAGGTATTGTTGTAAGACTTCCATCGTGGCAAGTCCTGTTTTTTCCCAGCTAAACTGACTAGCACGATCTAGGCTGAGGGTGCGTAAATGCGATCGCAACGTTGAATCTGTGACTATGGCTTGCATCGCTTCGGTGATTTCGCCCGTGTTGTAAGGATTGACGAGAAGGGCAGCCTCACCAGCAACTTCGGGTAAGGAGGAGAGGTTGGATGTAATTGCGGGTGTGCCACAAGCCATGGCTTCGAGTACAGGCAGTCCAAACCCTTCCCAAAGACTAGGAAAAACGAGTGCGATCGCCTGGTTGATAATTATCGGCAATTGCTCGTAAGGAACGTAGTCGAGAAATTTTACTCTCTCGGTTAGACCTAAATGGTTGACTTGTTCCTGGAGGAGTGGTGTATAGCGCCCATCTGGGGAACCAGCAATCCACAGTTCACACTCCTGCTTGTGCAAACCAGCAAAGGCATCGATCAGGCGCGGCAAATTTTTGTAAGGGTCGTGGCGCCCAACGTAGAGAAAATAATTGCTGGTAGGTAAGTTGAGAAAGCGGAAGTCTTTGGGGTTGTAGGCGAGGAGAACAGGCGTAATTTTATCAGTAGGGATATTGTAAAAGTTGGTGATGTCCTTGGCAGTAGCCTGGGAGTCACAAAGGATGTGTTGCGCTTGGGTGAGAACTTGGGGGATATAGTTGCGGAAATAGGTCGTCAGAGGAGAACCGCGCCGGGGAAAGCGCAACGGGATGAGGTCGTGGACGGTGACGATGTAGCGGCAGTTGGTAAATAGGGGTGCTTCTGGAACGGGAGAAAACAGAAGCGGCGAACGCAATTGTTGATAGAGTTGTGGGAGTCGTAGCTGAGTCCATAGAAGGCGGCGCAGATGCCCTTTTGTACCTTGTTCAGGAGTCATACCGTCTGGTACAGAGTAGCAGGTAAAGTTAGAGGCTTCTGGTTGACACTGATGCCCAACGGGTGAAATTAAAAGAGTTGGGTTAATGGGTTGTAAATAAGGAAAGAGATTAGCGGCATAAGTGCTAATTCCAGTGGGTTTAGAAAAGAGGAATGACAGATTAACTAAAACTGAGTTCAACAAGTGTGTTTTACTCTCCCTAAATAGCTCAATACGCCCGCCAGTTTACCAAAAGCCGTTTGCGGTTTTATCACTAATAAGATCAAGGCGTGGAGCGTGAGCCGGAGAAATCGCCACAGAAAAACTTCTTTTTTGGTGTACCGTTCTAGAGTTAGCAAGTAACTATAGGTACTATGCTGAAATTTTTTAACAATGTTGCGATCGGCAATTGAAGAAGGTTGATGCACTATACTGAGCTGATTAGTAATCGCAATTTGATGACCCATCGTTGCATAACGACGACAAAAATCAAAGTCTTCGTAGTATAGAAAGTATGCTGGGTCAAACTGGGGGCATTCAGGAAAGAGTCGGAGATTAAGGAGAAGACTACATCCACTTACCCAATCACAAGATACACAGGTAGTGTCTAATTGAGAACCTAGCAAGTGAGTCGAAAGGATAGATCCTTGATTAGAGATAAATTGCCCTCCAGCAAACCAAACCTCACCTGTTGGTGTATAGATTAGGTTACCGAGAATCGAAACTGGATAAGCTTCAAATAAGCCAGGAACCTTTTCTAGAGTATTTTCTGGCAGGTAAGTATCGGGATTAATAATCCATGCGATCGCATTTGGGTCTTGAGCATAAATCCAGTTAAGTCCGAGATTGCAGGCTTTGCCAAAACCGAGATTAGCTTTTGCTTCTAAAATTAGAATCCTATCATCTTTCAATTCTTGTAGAGCATGGTCGTTTTGGGAGTTATTAACAATAACAATTTGATACCGAATAGTTTGGCTACAGGAAAGAGAGCGAATTAATCGAGCAATAAAATCAGTTGAATAATAATTAACGATCAGCAAGTAAATCACATTAGCTCGATTTTGCAGTCATTAGCAGCGAACAAGTACAAGGATTAAGCCACCTTGTACTCTAGAAGAGTTTAATGAGAAATGCCTCGTTCTGTTATTTCCTTGAGATCGTGGTCAACTAGCAATTCAACCAGTTGCTCAAAAGAATACTGCGGTTGCCAACCTAAATTTTTCTGAGCTTTATCAATAGAACCCACTAACTCCACAGCTTCATCAGGACGGTAGAAGGCAGGGTCAACAGAGACATAATCTTGCCAGTTCAAGCCAATGCAGTTGAAAGCACACTCGACAAGTTCCCTCACAGAGTGAGTTGTACCACTTGCAATAATGTAGTCATCAGGTTGCTCTTGCTGAAGCATCAACCACATAGCGTAGACGGCATCTTTGGCATAACACCAATCGCGACGGGCATCAAGGTTACCGAGTTTTAGTTCGTTCGCCAAACCCAGCTTAATTAAAGCAGCACCACGAGTAATTTTACGAAAGACAAACTCTGTACCCCGACGGGGAGATTCATGAGTATAGGTGATACCGCAGCAGTTATAGAGATTGTACTGCTGGCGATAGTTGACCGTCATCCAGTGAGCGTAGGCTTTGGCAACACCATAAGGATTCCGAGGGCGAAAGGGAGTACGTTCAGTTTGGGGTGATTCATCCGGTTGACCAAACACTTCGCTGCTGGAAGCCTGGTAAAACTTAGCATCAGGCTTGCAGCGACGAATCGATTCTAATAAGCGAGAAACACCAATAGCCGTATATTCGGCAGTTAGGGCGGGTTGACTCCAAGAGATGGGAACGTAGCTTTGGGAGGCAAGGTTATAAATTTCGTCAGGTTGGGCTTCGCTGAGGGCATCCATCAAGGAGCATTGGTCGAGCAAATCACCGGAGAGGATTTGGATATTGTTGGAGAAGTGGCTGATGCGCCCGAAATGGCTAGAGCTAGAGCGACGTACTAGACCAAAGACTTGATAACCTTTATCTAAAAGAAGTTCAGCCAGGTAAGAACCGTCTTGCCCGGTTAATCCAGTAACCAGTGCTTTTTTGGTCACCATAGTAGCTTTTGCCCTTCACTCATTTAAAATGGTGTTGATAAAAAACCTAGTATTTTCGGGAAAGCGATCGACCAATTACCTTTGAACTAAAGTTTAATTATTTTGTCTATTGGGATAGTAGTTGTTTGAACCTAAAACATCTTCTATATTTACATCCCACTTAAATTGAGCAGAGTCAAAATCAGCAACTACCGAGTTGCCACCAAGGCAAAGCTAGGCCCATTGGGATGGTCAGGATGGTCAAAATTAATCTCAATGTTATTTAGACCAAAATGCTTAAGGCACCCTAGGATATCGTCGCGGCTGAGCCAATTACTAGAGGCTTCACTGCCCCCGCAGAAGCCACCCCAATTTAGTGCCACTTTGTACTCTTGGGAATAAAGCGTATGCCGAAATCCACAATGCTCTACTTGTTTACTGCTAGGAAATTTATGCGCCAAGTTGGGGGTTTTAGAGATAATTGCCTTGTCGTAGTAGTGAGTCCAAAGAAAAATCTGATCGGATGCCTGAGCGGCAAGTGCAATCAATTCAACTGGGTTACGCATATGATAAAGTATGCCACTAGCAATACAAACGTCAAACTTTGTTCGGTTGCTTCGTAGATATTCTATACAATCTCCGTACACAAAGCGTACACGCTTTAGATCTAGTAACTCTTTAACTATCAAACACTTTAAGTACGCATGGCTATTGGCTTCGACTGATAGGATTGATTCTGCTCCTAGACGTTCAAGCATATAACTATGCCCTGCTTCTAGAGGACCTAATTCAATCACAGTTTTGCTTTCAATACCACCTAGTTGAGCCAAAGCCCATTCAATACGTCCGTCCTCAAATAAGGGAATGGAGCCAGACTCCAGCCCTGCTAAAGGTTCAGGTAGTTTCGACGACCACTCTCCTTTAAAAATATCAAGCGCATCCTGTGGAGTATAGGCAGATGTAACGTATTGATCTAGTATGCTCATTTTTTACCTATCAACTTTTTAAACTTAAACCAACCATTACGCACTTGCCAAAACTTACTTGATTGCATTGCATTAATCAAATCTCGTGACTGTTGTAGCTCTGTTTGATGGTGCTGAAGCTGGATTTGTAATTGCTCTATTTTTGCACGAGTATCCGTAGGTAGAGACTGTAATTGCTCCAGTTCTAGTTGAAAATTCTGAGTATAAAACCGAACTCGTTCGTGTTCAGTTGCTGTAAACCAATTAATAGCTTGCTCTATCTCTACAGAATTAAAAGTATCATCATCCTTCTGCTGTACAGGATATCTCTTAGAAGAGCGAGCCAGCGCAAATGTTTTTCTAGGCTGTGATTTTTCGCCTTTATACTCATGATGAACTTCGATAACTACTCCAAATTCAACAACGCAGCCCTTATAGTACTTTAATGCAAAATCTAAGCTAATTTGATTACGATAAAGTTCTACTAAAACTGAACGATCAACAACATAAATAATTTCTTTTAATAACCATCTAGCATTTAGTACCTTTTCCCATACATCAAAATGCCAAACGCACAAATGTAAATAATGATCTTCATTATAAAATAATTTATGATCAAATATAAACGCTGGATTTGACCAACCATACGGAGTCCAAAACTCTAGCTGAGCACCATCAGCACAAACACGGCTGATTTCTTGAAAAATGTTTATTGGGTTTTGAATATGTTCTAAAAAATGAGATGAGTGAACGTATTTAACGCTTTTATCAGGAAATGGTAGAGGGTCTGTTTGAATGTTTAAAACATAGTCAACACCTGGATAGGGTTGAAAATCAATGCCTAGAGTTCCTTCCTTCTTCCTCAACCCACAACCCAAATCGATCTTTAAGTTATCCATTGCTTTTAACTAAAAGAAATTAACAAATGCTTAGGGAACTTTGCAGTAAAAGTTAACAAGAGTAAGTTTTTGTAGTAATGATTAAATCTGTATAAATTCAGTTATTCACCAACTCTTTTTCTTAAAACTACAATAAACTCCATTCCATTTTTTTGCAGTAATTCAATTTCTATTAAGAAAGACAAATATTTTTTGCAGTATACAAGCATTTCTATAAATTCCATTGGAGTCCATACATGAAAATGAATACTGTAGTTCATGTCAATAAGACGTTTAGTTCGTACAGCAACATCACTGTCAGGAACCTTATTAACTAAACGATTCCACTCCTCAAAGTGAGAGTACTTTGACCACTCAGCTCCTTCCGTGTAGTCTCGAATCAGGTGTTCTAAGGAGGTGATAGGACGATCGCAATCAAAGGTATATCGCTTATCTGGCACAGCCATATACAAAATGCCATCGGTCTTCAAAACCCTTATCCAATTTTCCAGAGAAGCTATTGGATTCTGGCAATGCTCAATCATGTGATTGGAAATCACAAAGTCTAGTGATGCATCTGGAATAGAGGCTAAGGTTTCACCGTCATCAATGAGATCAAGTTCTACTAGTTTATGTTCTGCTAACTCTGGGTATTGTTTTCTTAATTGCTCAACTGGCATTCGATCCAAGTAGCGGATTTCAACATCAGAAGGAATTTCAAGAGGTGAATGTAAAGCTCCAATCTCAATTCCAGAACCCGTTAGATATTGAGAAGCAATTTGCTGCCGTAATGAAGTTCCTGATAAGGAAGGACTTCCTGTATCTTTTAGTTTGTTTGGTTTTGCTAAGAAATTGAGCTTGTTTGTTAAATTTCCTAAAATAGATGTCATATTAAGCTTCCTTTTAGTTGAGCTATACTATTTTTGCGGATCGATGTACTTGATGAAATTCTTTTCTAGGATTTCAGCTATATATTTATCCTGTAATCATCACTTGATCGGGTTAAATTGGGATTATAGCAAGGGTCATCTTTAAGGATTTTGCTCCACTTAGTCTGCATATACTCTGCCTCTTTTGCTAACCGGGCAAGTTTTTCAGGAGTATCCTCATGTCCTCTACTTTTTGACTCATGATGATATAAAACGACGTGGGGAAGATATATATTCCTGTATCCTTTCTCTACTAACTTGAGGCAAAAATCTACATCATTATAAGCAACGGCTAATTTCTCTTCAAATCCACCAACACGTTCGTACACTTCCCGTCTACACATTAAACACGCTCCGGTAATTGCTGAATAATTGTTGATAGTTATTACCTGACCTCCATATCCCGGATAAATTGAGGGCAACTTTTTGTGGCTGTGACTAGCAACCCCACCAATACCTAATACAATTCCTGCATGTTGTATGGAATTATCTGGATATAAGAGAAGTCCGCCAACTGCCCCAATAGAGGGTCGTTGAGCCTGCTCTACCATGGCATCAATCCAGTCAGGTGTGACAACTTCTATATCATTATTTAGTAAAAGTATATATTCACCTTTTGCCTGGGTTACAGCGTAATTATTAATCTTAGAAAAGTTGAAAGGAATGTCAAGTTTGTAACATCTAAACCGAGAGGGTTCGTGAGTTTCCCAGAAGTTAATAACTTTAGTTGTATGGTCTTCAGTACTGCCATTATCTATGACAATAACTTCATACTTTGGATAAACACTTTTCTCAAAAATAGATTTCAAGCATTTATTTAAAGTTTCTCCTAAGTCTTTAGTGGGAATAATAATACTTACAAGTTTGTGGTTTTCTATTTTATATCGAGTAACATATAGTCCCATGTACCCTGGTGTTCCAGAAATTACTCCTTTTTCGCCCCTTCTAGAAAGAGCATCTGTAAGGGCTTTTTCTGCTGCTATGTAGGCATAAGGCTTGGCTTCAGCACCACTAGAAGCTGATTCAGGATGAACTCTCCAGTGGTAAAGAATTTTAGGAATATGAAATATTTTTTCAGTCTTTTCAGTAACTCTCAACACGAGGTCATAGTCTTGGCTACCTTCATAACCGACTCTAAAGCCTCCTATTTCTGTTACTAGCGATCGCCTATAAGTTCCCAGATGGCAGGTGTACATCCGAGACAAAAAGGAGTCAGGACACCAGTCGGGCTTAAAGAATGGGAGGCAGAATTGATTATGTTCGTCAACCTTGTCTTCATCTGAATAAATCATATCTGCTTCAGGGTGCCGATTCAACAGAAGGGCTACCTCATACAAAGCATCTGGTGTAAGTAAGTCATCATGATCTAGTAGAGATAAAAACTCACCAGTTGCTAATTCTATAGCCGAGTTAGAAGCCTGAGCAATATGTCCATTTTGCTCTCTGAAAGCTACTTTAATTCGGCTATCTTTTGCTCTATATTCTTCCAAAACAGCCCTGACGTGAGGCTGAGTTGATGCATCATCTGCAATACATAACTCCCAATAAGGATAAACCTGAGTGAGAACCGACTCAATCGCTTCTCGTAAAAAACGCTCCGCAGTATTAAAAACCGGCATGATTATACTAATAACTGGCTTATTAGTAAAAACTTCCACTGTCTCAGCCATTTTTCGCAAGTCAGATTCTCTGGGAAAGTTTTTTTGGAGCCATCCTTGATAGGTTTCTGGTAAGACTTCAATATTGGCTGAGCCATCATCAAGCTTTAAATAGACTTTTCTAGATAGTCTAGTAATTGTATACTTTAAGCCTTTATTTTTTAGGAGGTAAAGTAGCTTTTTGGCTCTAGACAATAAGCGGTTAAACGACTGCTTAGAATTCTCTGTTACGCCGAATACTTGCTTTAGCCAAAACCAAGCTATTCGCATTTTCCAAAACTTACTGCTCTCCATTGCAAGAATCAGAGTTTTTGATTGCTCCAGTTCAACTAGCACCTGTTGTAGTTGGGATTGAGTCTGTTGTAGTTGGGATTGAGTCTGTTGTAGTTGGGATTGAGTCTGTTGTAGTTGG